>DDAD01000068.1 GCA_002333205.1 Pedobacter sp. UBA2067 | reverse complement strand
AAAGTTGCTGCCCTGTTGCAATATGGAACAGGCCGGTTAGTGTTTGCTGACTGCTTTCTGCTGCAACGCCTGCAGATAGGCTTGCGCTGAAAAGCAGCATGGCTAACCCAGCGAGCAAGTTTAATAAGATGCTTAGGTTAAATAACCAAACCAATACGCCGAGTACAATGATCGACTTGTTTTTGTACCGGGTGCTTTTCGACGCCCAGCGTTTACGCTGCTGGATGAATGCGCCCAAGGTCGCTTTTGCCTGGGTGTACACTACGGCATCGTGACTCTTGAGGAAGCCGATCTTGTTGCCGTACTTTTCGGCCATTTTGTGTAGTAGTAGCTCGTCATCGCCGGAGGCAAGGTCATCGATGCCTTTGAAGCCGCCAACTTCATAGAAAGCTTTACGTTCATAGGCCAGGTTGGCGCCGTTACAGGTTGAAGGTCTTTTATTGCCAATGGTGGCGGCTCCCATCCCGATCAGGAACAGAAACTCCAGCGATTGTGCCAGCTCGAAACGGCTCTGCTCTTCGAAATATACCACTGGAGCAGAGATCATTTTATACCCACCTTCCTGGTAGTAGCTCACGAGGGTTTTAAGCCAGTTTGGCCCCATGCGACAGTCCGCATCGGTGGTGATGATGAGATCGCCTTTCGCATCGCCTATTGCCGTTTCGATGGCTTTCTTTTTATAGGAGTTGATGGTATTGGTTTCGTTCAGGCTGATCAGGCTGATGCCCTGTGCCGCGTAGGAGGCGATGATGGCGCCGGTATTGTCTGTGGAATGATCGTCGATAAAGATGATCTCCAGGTATTCTTTTTCATAATCCTGCGCAAGCAAATCTTCTATGGTCTTGCTGATGTTTTCCGCTTCGTTCCGCGCGGCAATGATGATGGAGACTTTAAGTGGATTGTGCTTGCGGTAAGTGAAGGATTTTAGCCCTTTCCAGCCCTGTATAAACCAGATGATTACACCCAGGTAAAGTACTGTCAGGGATAGGGATAATGCACTAGTTACGTTTAAGACTTCCAAAGAAATTCAGTTTAAAGACGAAATAGGATCCTAAGATAGCAGGAATAATGATATTTATCAGCCAGATGCTGGCAATGCAGGCAACTACAGCCGCGCTCTGGTCGGTAATGAATTCGAAGAAAAACAAACCAGTTACACTTCTGATACCGATATCAAATAGGTCCAGTGATGGGAGGTTTGACTGTATAAAAAACAGAATGAAGACCATCATCATCACGTCGGGAAAATGCAGACTTGGGATCAGCCAGAAGAACATGATGAAGTATTGGGTGCTGAATACGGCGTAGCGCGCCAAACAGTACAGCAGTATTCTCAAGAGCTCGGCTTTTTTGTACCTGGCCAGAATGGTATAGAATTTCTTGTATTTTCTGGTGAACCGCATGGAGAGCAGCAAGCCGTTTAGCCATTTGATGTTGAAGTAAAATATCGCCAGGAATGCGCAGAAGAAAAAGGCGATAATGCTTAGAAAAAGGAAAAACAGGTCATCCATTGGCTTAAAGCGGTAGATGAAGATGCACAGCGCAATGGAACCGAAGATGTTGGTGAGCACCAATTGTCCGATGCTACCTACCGCCATCGCTACTGCTCCGATGATCCGCCGTTTAGGCGAAAGGAAAAACACACGACCGCCGTATTCCCCTAGCCGGTTTGGTGTGAATACAGCCCAGGTAAGTCCGCAGAAGACTGACTCCACTGCTTTCCACAGGCTGATGCGTTCTACTTGTTTTATAAGTCTTCTCCATTTTACGGCTTCGAGGCCCCAGTTTACAAGCATGAGCAGGAACACCAACGAGATCACGGCCACGATTTCTGCTGAAGGGATTTGGTGTATAAGTTCGACGAAGCCTTTGAGGTCCTGATTGGCGCTGAGCTTGGTGTAGATGAAGTAAAAAGCGACTACGACAACGCCAACTTTGATCAGATTAGATATGATGGTCTTGTATCGGGGTGTTATACTTTTTGCGCTCACTCTCTGCAAATATGCTTATTATTGTTCTATGTTGGTGGAAAAAAAGGAAAGGGTGATAATGGGAATTGATCCGGGAACAGCAGTTATGGGTTACGGTTTGATCCTCGAACAGGGTAGTAAAATTAAGCTGATCAGCATGGGTGTGGTAAAGATGGACCACCTCGATGATCATTTTCTAAAGCTTCAAAGAATCTTTGACAAGACCGTAGGATTGATTGAACAGTACAAGCCGGACGTGCTTGCACTGGAGGCGCCGTTTTACGGCAAGAACGTTCAGGTAATGCTGAAATTGGGCCGTGCCCAGGGGGTGGCAATGGCAGCAGCACTTTCTAAAAGCATCCCGGTTACCGAATATGCACCACGGAAGATTAAACAGTCGATTACCGGAAATGGTAATGCGGCGAAGGAACAGGTGGCGGCAATGCTCCAGCGTCTTCTGCTTTTTAAAGAAACACCCGATTTTTTAGATGCCACGGATGGACTTGCAGTGGCGGTTTGTCACGCTTTTCAACGGGTACCATCAGGCGGCGGCAGCAAATCCTACTCCGGCTGGGAAGCCTTTGCAAAAGACAACCAAAAGCGGGTTAAATAACTTCGACGCGATTAGGAAGCTACACTGATGAATAAAAAGCGTAATAACAACAGCAAAATAGCATAAACAAAAAAGCCAGTTCTTAAAGAGCTGGCTTTTTTGTTGTTGGTATCTGGAAGGTTATGCACCTAGAATCTTGAAAACGCCTTTGAAGCAAAAAGCTGCTCCTACAAACAGGATAGCCCATGAAATTAGGGACAGCATATCAGAATCACCTGCAAAACGCAAAAACACGCCGATTACACCTAATATAATTCCAACTAGTAATAATTTGTAGATCCCCTCATCGTTTGCAGTTTTCATGCTGGGAGTACTGTAGATTGGTTTCTTATCCATGTTAATTTTTTAGTTTTACCGCACAAAAATAATATTAATTAGCCTATATAAAAGGATTAATACTAATAAGTTTTCAATCCATTTAACCGTTCTGCAGCTTTAATGGCTTCAGTTGGTTTAGCCTCTTTATAGAACTGTTTTTCCCAATCGCCATACATTGGATTTGGTAATACAATAAAATGCGTACCAAACTCCGCTTGTGCAGCACTTACTTGTTCAATTGGGTTCTTCCCTGATCGGTAAAATATATTTGAAAAGTCACTCAGGTTATCACCGCATAAAAGCAGGATATGGTAGTTCTCCAGGATCTGTTGTCTCCGGGGTTCTTTGTCTGAAGTACTACTTTTTAACAGGATATGTGCCTTATCCGCATTTGGGAAGCCAAGCGTCTTCAGGTTGTACAAGGTACCTTTCATTTCTGAAGTGTCCCGGTTGGTCAGGTAAAAGGTCTCCACCTGATGATCTGCGGCAAACTTCAGGAAGCTCAATGCACCGGGAACGGTATCGGCAATGCCTTTGCCGGTCCAATCGCTCCAGTCCTTAGGATCAAAGGTCCTGCCTTGGGTGATCTCATAACCCTGCAATGGCGAATTGTCTAGCACGGTCTCATCAACATCTACCACTACACAGTACTTCTTATCATTGCCTACCTGCTTTAAACGTTCCAACAAAGATAGTCTGGCAAAGTTGTATGCTTGAAAGGCAAGCGCGCGGTATTCACCGGCATGCTGTTGCCAAAGCACAGCAGCTGTGTAATCGCGGTAGCCGCTTTGGTTATTTGAATTATCTAGAGCAGTTGTGGAGGAGTCCTGAGCCAATAAACTTAGTGGCATTAGGAAAGCGATAAGGATCGCAAAACGTGTTTTCATTACTTGGATTTCTGTTAAACAAAAAAGCCTCTGTCTTGTCGACAGAGGCTTTGAAATAATATATTCTTGTTATCCATTCAGGGCAGCAGCACCACTTACAATCTCGGTTAACTCGGTTGTAATAGCAGCCTGACGGGCCTGATTATAGGATAGTTTTAATGCTTTCAAAAGATCTCCGGCATTTTCAGTTGCTTTGTCCATAGAGGTCATACGTGCACCATGTTCTGAAGCATGTGAGTCCAATACCGCTTTGTAAAGCTGGATCTTGATCGACTTTGGAATCAACTGTTCTACGATCTCTGCCTGAGATGGCTCTAAGATGTAGTCTACATTCGAAGATTTTACAGTCTCTACTTGCGCTTCAGCATTGCGCTTTAATGGAAGCAATTGCTCTGTCGTAACAATTTGAACAGCGGCATTTTTAAAGCGGTTATAAACAACCTGTACTTCATCATAGTCACCCTTCACAAAGCCATCCATGATCGCTTCCGTAACTTTGGTTACATTTTCGAAGGTCAATGCTGAATATAGCTCGTTGTTGTTACCAATGGTATTGTAGTTACGCTTCTCGTAGAAGTCCTGAGCTTTCTTACCAATTGCGACAACACTAACATTACCGTTTTTGAACTGCTCACTATAGCGCTCCGCAATCAGGTTGTTGGTTGCCTTTATGACGTTCATGTTAAAAGCACCAGCTAGACCACGGTTTGATGACACGACCACAACTAAAACTTTGTTTGGTTCACGCTCCTGAATAAAAGGTGATGATGAACCCTCTAAACTTGCCGAAAGATTACCTAAAATCTCCTTTAGTTTAGTAGCATATGGACGTAATTGTGTAATCGCATTGGTGGCACGCTTTAGCTTAGCAGCCGAAACCATTTTCATGGCCTTGGTAATCTGCTGTGTAGATTGCACCGATGCTATACGTATTCTTACTTCTTTTAAATTAGCCATGTTATTTTAGTGTGCGCCGTTAGAGATTAATATTTTGCTGAAACCTCTTTAGCTACTGTTTCTAATACACTTGTACTTGCATCTTCCAGTTTACCTGCTTTAAGGGCAGCTAAAACCTCGGGGTGACGCAATTCGATTTGCTCAAGGAATTCGTTTTCGAACTCTTTCACACGCTCAACTGGTACCTGACGCATTAAGTTTTTAGTACCGATATAAATGATTGCTACTTGCTTTTCAACTGGCATTGGTGAGAACTGGCCTTGCTTTAACAACTCCACATTACGAGCACCTTTATCCAATACAGATTTAGTAGCAGCATCTAAGTCAGATCCGAATTTAGAGAAAGCCTCTAATTCGCGGTATTGTGCCTGATCTAACTTCAAGGTACCAGCAACTTTCTTCATTGACTTGATCTGTGCGTTACCACCTACACGTGATACCGAGATACCTACGTTGATCGCTGGACGAACACCTGCGTTAAACAAGTTAGATTCCAGGAAGATCTGACCGTCAGTAATCGAAATTACGTTGGTCGGGATGTAAGCAGATACGTCACCAGCTTGAGTTTCAATGATTGGCAATGCGGTTAATGAACCACCACCTTTAACGATTCCTTTGATAGACTCCGGAAGGTCGTTCATAGATTGTGCGATGTCATCGTTGGAGTTGATTTTCGCAGCACGCTCTAATAAACGGCTGTGAAGGTAGAACACGTCACCTGGATAAGCCTCACGACCCGGTGGACGACGTAGTAATAGAGAAACCTCACGGTAAGCCACAGCTTGTTTAGATAAATCATCATAAACGATCAATGCAGGGCGACCAGTATCTCTGAAGAACTCACCAATTGCAGCACCAGAGAAAGGTGCGTAGAATTGAAGTGGAGCAGGATCAGCAGCAGCAGCCGAAACCACTACAGTGTATGCCATTGCACCATTCTCCTCTAATGTACGAACAACGTTCGCTACTGTACTTGCTTTTTGACCACAAGCTACATATATACATAAAACAGGGTTTCCTGCTTCATAGAATTCTTTTTGATTGATGATGGTATCGATACAAACGGCACTTTTACCAGTTTGACGATCACCAATTACCAACTCACGCTGACCACGACCANNTGTAATGGCTCAGTAACCGGCTGACGGTAAATTACACCAGGTGCTTTACGCTCAATCGGCATTTCATAGGTTGGGCCTAAGATTGGACCTTTACCGTCGATAGGCTCGCCAAGTGTGTTTACAACACGACCCAACATACCTTCACCAACTTTGATAGAAGCAATCTTGTTTGTACGCTTAATGGTATCACCTTCCTTGATGTCACCATAAGGACCTAATAAAACCACACCAACGTTATCTTCCTCAAGGTTCAATACAATCCCTTGTAAGCCGTTGTCAAATTCAACTAACTCACCTGACTGTACTTTAGTTAAACCGTAAACACGAGCGATACCATCACCCACTTGTAATACGGTACCAACCTCTTCCAGTTCAGCTTCTGATTTGAAGCCCGCCAATTGTTGCCTGATAATTGCCGATACTTCGTCTGGTCTTACCTCTACCATAATGTTTTATATTATTTCTTTTGTAATCAGTAATCTGTTAATGTCTCTTAAACCACACCGTGGCTAAATTCTTTTTTAAGTTTATTCAGGTTGCTGGCAATGCTGGCATCAAACTGCCTATCGCCTACCTTTAGAATAAATCCGCCAATCAGTTTCTCATCAACTTTCTCTTTGATCAGCACTTCATTGGCACCAACTTCTCTTTTAACTATAGTTATAATCTCAGTACGGTTCGCTTCTGTCAGCGGAATCGCAGATGTTACCTCTGCTGTGATAATACCTTTTAGGGCATTATACTGCGATAAATAAGCTTTAGCAGTTTCAAACACGATAGATGCTCTTCCTTTACTTACAATCAGTTTAAGAAAAATATCGGTCACTGCACTCACCCTACCAGAGAATGTATCTTTCAGAATACCTGCTTTTTTATCAAGCGGAATGATCGGGTTACTAAGAATTGCACCCAATAAAGGGTTTGCACTAACTACCGAAACGATGCTTGCCATGTCAGCCCGAACAGCTTCCATAGAGTTTTGCTCGATAGAAAGATCAATAAGTGACTTCGCGTATCTTGATGCTGCTTTACTATTTGACATTTGTAATTTACGTTTGGATAAAAATTAGTTTAACTCTACATCCTTTAAAAGGCCTGCAACCAATTCCTGCTGTTTCGCTTTATCCTGTAATTGTCCGCGCAAAACACGTTCCGCGATCTCAATAGATAAAGTAGATACCTGCGACTTCATTTCAGCCAAAGCAGCTTTCTTCTGGTTAGCAATTTCAATCTTAGCTTTTTCAAGCATTTTGCTACCTTCAGCCTGCGCCTGTGCTTTTGCTTCATTCAGGATGCTGTCTTTAAGCGTTTTTGCTTCTTTAAGGATGATATCCCTTTCAGCACGCGCTTGTAGCATCAAATCCTCATTCTGAGCAGTTAAGCGAGCCATTTCTTTTTTTGCCAATTCCGCTTTATTCAAAGCTTCATCGATGTACTGCTCGCGGTCATGGATAGCACCCATGATAGGTTTCCAGGCTAGCTTTCTTAAAAGCAGCAATAAAAACAAAAACGCGATTAATGTCCAGAAAACAAGTCCAATACTTGGGGTAACTAACTCCATATGATATTTAAATTTCTAAGTCTTAATTTAATTAAGGCTGGAAGGCAACCAATCGTCGACTTCCAACCTTAGTTTTTTTTCCTGTACTTACAATCCTGCTGATTAAGCAGCTGGAGGATTGTTTCCAAGGAACGCAACTACCACACCGAATAACGCAACACCTTCAATAAGTGCAGCAGCGATGATCATTGCAGTTTGAATTTTAGAAGCAGCCTCTGGTTGACGAGCAATACCTTCCATTGCTTTACCACCTACTTGTCCGATACCTAATCCAGCACCGATAACTGCGATTCCGGCACCAATTGCCGCGATTGAACCTACCATAACTAATTTAATTTATATTAATGAATCTATAGTTTATTATTAATGATGCTCCTCTACAGCCATACCAATGAAAAGCGCGCTTAACAAGGTAAAAATGAATGCCTGCAAGAAAGCAACTAGTAATTCCAGGACATCCATGAAAATCACGAACGCTACCGATACCGGTGCAATTGCAAGTGATTTGAAAATGAAGATCAGGGAAATTAAGCTTAACACGATAATGTGTCCAGCAGTAATGTTTGCAAATAACCTCACCATTAACGCGAATGGTCTTGATAACACACCAATCACCTCTACCGGGATCATGATCACATACATCCATTTCGGAACGTCAGGTGCAAAGATGTGACTCCAGTAAGATTTGTTACCATTTACGTTTACAATGATTAAAGTAAACAACGCAAGGATAAAAGTCGTTGCAATGTTTCCGGTTACGTTTGCACCACCCGGGAAGATTGGAACCAGACCTAAAAGGTTGTTGATTAAAATAAAGAAGAACACGGTTAAAAGGAACGGCATAAAACGTCCGTAGTCATGACCAATATTCGGTTTAGCAATATCATCTCTCACAAACACGATGATCGGCTCTAAGAAAGACTGTAAACCCTTAGGCGATTTACCCTGACGTTTCTTGTATGCAGATGCTACAGCAGAAAAGACAAACAACAAAATCACCACTGTTAAGAACATTGCAGCAACGTTCTTCGTAATAGAGAAGTCCATGATACTAGCTGTTGCAGCCTCATCAATCTGACCATCCGGAGAAACAACTTTAATTTTCTTGTTGAAAAAGTTCTGACCCACACTCTGATCTTTAGTACTCTCTACCAAACGGTAAGTATTGTACTTACCTTGATGATCAGCTTCACCATGATGAAAGCTACCAGAAGAGAATACCTCTAACCCTTGAGGGGTATACAAAATCACCGGAAGGGGGAAAGAAAAATGACCAGCCACATGCCAAACATGAGAATCAGCGATGTGCTCCATGATCACTTCAGTAGGATCAAAATTACCTTCTTCATGTCCAGCTCCAGCACCATGAGCAGCACCAGTTGCAACAGCCTCATGAGTGGCTCCAGCTTCAACACTGTCAGTCTGCGCTAAAACAGATGGTACAACAGTGAAAAGCGCTAAAAAAAGCGTAAAAGCAGCAATTAACCTATTCACTTTAAAATCAAAAACGTGGCTACAATCCATTTATTCGCAGATTTTTACTATTTATTTTGGTGGCGCAAGTTACGCAACAACCAGTATATTTCAAAGCAGGTAAACAATAAATATAAAGAAAAAAAGTTGGCCAGGAATATTCCACCCAACTGAGGCTGTTTCTGACTGTAAATCAGCACAAAAGCCATTGAAAAGATCATCTTCACAGCAATGGATCCCATTATAGCCATAACACCCACTTCAGGGTCCTTTTTGATCCCTAAATCGGCCGTTAGGTAGGCGATGTAGGTGATACCTGCTAGGAAGCAGAAAATAACCCAGAATTTATTAACAAGAAGATTGGCGTCAGGAAAGATTTGCTGAAGGGCTGCTGCCAGGCCGGCAAGTACAAGACAAAACCCGGTATATAAGAGTGTGAAACGAACTATGCTCAACGTGATCAGATTTCTTGCAAAAATAGCAATAAAATCCGGTGGGACTTAACTTTTAGGGTTGTTCAGCTGATTTACCTCCTTCAAGACCTGGTAAATTGCAATAACCACCCCTATTAAAGCCAGTGCTGCAGTGTAATATGGCTGTTTGGTCGACTGGTTTTCATCTAGCCAGGATCCAGCGAAGGCAAAAACACCTATAATCACAAACATTTGAAAAAAAAGTCCTGTATATCTGGCGTAACTGTTAACCTGCTTGCGTTTAATTTCTCTCTCTGGATCTTCCATCTTTTAGTAAATAAATAGTCTATTGTTTTCTAATGATAGGCTAATCAGATATTTTTGCATATATTTTGTACTATACCTCGTATAACTCACCACGTATATCATTGAGCAAATTTCCCTCCCATCTGGTCAAGCTTATTATTCCTTGCCTGTCCGCCTTAATGCTATATGCCTGCAGCGTACAAAAGGATGGCTCATCCGGTAAAGGAATGCAAAATCTCACCGCTCGGTATAATTATATATACAACGCGAATATAATCCTTGAGGACTATGTTTCCGAATTATACAATACATTCCCCAACAACTATAATGAGCTACTGCCGGTGCATCTTAGTCCTCAGAAGTTTGACCCGGTAAATTTACCAGCAAACAGTAATAATGAGGCTCTGGATGAGATCATCAATAAATCCAGAACGATTATCACCGATAAAAGTTTAAGCAATTATCTGGATGAAGCCTACCTGCTCATGGGGAAGAGTCAATATTACAAGGGCAACTACTTCCTGGCAGCGGAATATTTTGACTACGTAGCGAAGAACTACCCCAAGGATCAGGTGAGTTTAATCCAGGCCTTGGATTGGCAGGCACGCGCTTTAATGCAGGTAAATAACCTGAAAGCAGCTGCCACAGTGCTAGATTCCCTGGAAAAGCACCTGGAACTAACCAAAAAGGACCGTGCAGAACCGCTCGGAACACTTGCTCAAATGGCGCGCTCGCTCGGTCAACAAAAAGAAGCCATCCCCTACTTAGAAACCGCAATAAAAGAGAGCAAGCGTAAGCGGAATACCATTCGCTGGCACTTCATCCTCGGACAGCTTTGCCAGCAGCAACAGGACTATGCTGCGGCTGTGTTGCATTACAAAAAAGTACAAAGCAGTAACACCGGTTTTGAATTGTACTTCAACGCCAGGCTAAACCTGGTTGAAGTAATGGCCTTGCAGAACGGAAATCCCCTGCAAAAAGAAGCGCAACTACTGGCACTACTCAAGGATGAGAAAAATGCAGAATTCATCGACCAGATCTACTACCGCATCGCGGAGCATTTCCGAAGTCAACAATCTATTGCGCAAGCCGTCGATTACTACAACAAAGCCATCACAGCATCAACCACCAACGTCACGCTAAAAGGTCTTGCCTACCTGCAGCTTGCTGATCTGTGTGTTAATCAGCAAAGAGATTACCTGCAGGCAAAGAAGTACTATGATGCCGCACTGTCGAGTTTACCCAAAGACTATCCGGGAATTGAAAGCATTCAAAAGAAAAGTGGAAGTCTCGACTATCTCGCCATGCGACATGAACAAATTGCCACTGAAGACAGCCTGCAGGTTCTTGCGGCATTACCTGAAGCAGAAAGGGAAGTCCGTGCCAGGCGAATGCTCTTCCCGGTCACTCTGGATACCGCAACCAGCACCACAGAAATCAACCCCGCAAATACGAATGCTTCTAGCTTTGCTAATACCTCATCAGATCCTGCCCTCAGCACACCACCGCAGAATGCAACCTTCTACTTCCAGAACAGAAACGCGATGGAACGTGGCTATGCAGACTTCATCAAAAAATGGGGCAATAGAAAGCTGGAAGACAACTGGCGCCAAAGCATCCGGAACAACGCTCCAAACACGCAGGGAACCTTAAGCCTTGACCCAATAACTTTAACACCAAATAATGGGGGCCAAATACAATCGGAGAGCGATAGCTTAAGACTTGCCAATTACCTGGCGACCGTCCCTATAACCAATGAAATGTTGCGTGCCTCTAATGAAAGGATTGTGAATGCCTACCTTGAACTTGCATCCTTCTACGAGCAGGAGCTTAAAGCAAGCCAGGAGGCGGCAGCCATTTACGAACGCTTGCTGAACAAGTATCCTGATAACAGCCAGCTTGCCCAAATCAATTATAGCCTATACCGAATTTACAGCGGTCAGGATCAGAATAAGGCAGAAACCTACAAGAATCAGGTGTTAAACAATCATAGCAGCAGCATCTATGCACGCATCATTCTCGAACCTAACTTCCGGGTTGATCAGAACATGCAGGAACTTGAAATCAGCAATACCTACAATAATCTATTTGAAATATATCTACAAAAAGACTTTCAAAAGGTGATCAGTCAGGCAGATCAAACGCTGACAAGTGCGGTGCAGAGCAAACTTGCGCCACAGTTCGCCTATCTGAAGGCCATTGCTGTGGGCCGTACAATGCCGGTAGACAGCCTGATCAAGCAGTTTGAGGCAATCAAAAGCAGCTATCCGCAAGACAGACTTATCGTGCCTTTAGTTAACGACCACCTGAACTACATCAATGCCCACCTCGCTGAGTTCAAAAAGCGGAAGATTGCCTTGATCGATTTCGACCCGAATGAACCTCGTTTTTATGCTCAGGTTTCAGCACAGGCTGGTAAAGCAACTGCTATAAACGCAGATAATAGTGCGCGATCCCAGGAACAGCTGGCCAAAGAAGTCCAGAAGGAAACCCCTGCCAGCAAGACCTCGAGAACCAATGAATTAGAAGGCACGCAGAAGAGTGAAATTCCGAACAACACACCGTTCCGAAATACAACATCCGACACCTGGTACTTCGTGATCGATGTCGAAGACGCATCCATCCGCCTAAGTTCATCCCGTTTTGGCATCGGACAATTTAGCCGCGGCAACTATCCTGAAAGTGATTTGAGGCACCAATTGCTGGAATTTAATAACGATCAGCTAATTTACGTTGGAAACTTTAGTAATTTTGAGGCTGCTAAGGCGTTTCAGGAGCGCATAACACCGCAACTGAATAGGATTATGATAGTCAATCCAACATTATATAAGACTTTCATCATCAGCAAGGAGAACTTTGACATAATAAAAAGCAAGTCGCTCCTGAACCAATACCTGGAATTTTATAAAAACACTTATTAAAATGAAGCAACAACTTACCCAATCAGATATCAAAAGATACAACTTCACGCTTTGGAAACTACTGATTGGCGGTATCATACTTTTCTCTTTGTTCATCGCAGGTGTTGGCTTTGGTATCTTTGGTACATTGCCATCCTTCCGAGATATTGAACACCCAAAAAGCAATCAGGCTACAGAGATCCTCAGCGAGGATTCCCGGCCTTTGGGTAACTACTTCGTACAGAACAGATCCAACGTCACCTACCCGCAGATCTCCCAAAATGTGATCGATGCACTGATCGCTACCGAAGACACGCGGTTTTTGACGCACTCGGGTATCGATTTTAAAAGAACGTTTACCATCTTTTTCTACAACCTGGTCGGCAAACGTCAAGGTGGAAGTACCATCACCCAGCAACTCGCTTTAAACCTTTTCTCTGAAGAAGCTCGTCAGCGTAACTTCTTCAAGCGACTCATGCAAAAGTTCCAGGAGTGGGTTATCGCCGTGAAGCTGGAGCGTAACTACACCAAAGAAGAGATCATTACCATGTACCTGAACACCGTAGACTTCGGTAATCAGGCTTATGGTATTAAGTCGGCTGCAAGAATCTATTTCAACACCACACCAGATAAATTATCTTACACGGAAGCAGCAACACTAGTTGGCTTGCAAAAAGGTATTACAAGATACTCGCCTACCCGTAATCCGGAGCGTTCCCGCGAGCGCAGAAATACGGTTCTTGCCATGATGGTAAAGGCTGGTAAACTGACCGGCGAGCAGTTCCAGGTGGAGCAGGCAAAACCGCTGGGCCTTAAGTTCAGAAGCGCTACCGTGAGCGATGGCATTGCCCCTTACTTCCGTGCAGTACTGAAATCTGACATCAAACGCATCTTCCAGGAGCGTTCCATCCTGAAGGCCGACGGTACACCGTACGATTTGGACCGTGATGGCTTGCGGATCGTTACCACCATCAACTATGATATGCAGTTGTATGCGGAAGAGGCACAACGTGATTACATGAAGACCCTTCAACAGCAATTTAACAAGAGCTGGAGGGGCAAAAACCCATTTAAGGGAAATCAGGCACAGCTGCTTCAGGGCGTTAAGCGATCCGAACGCTACAAAGCACTTCAGCTGGAAGGGAAATCGGAAGAGGAAATCATGAAGGATTTCAATACCGCTACCCGCATGAACATCTTCACCTGGAAAGGCGATGTGGATACTTTGATGAAACCGATGGACTCGGTAAAATACTATAAAATGTTGTTGCGTAATGCCATGATGGCGATGGATCCTAAAACCGGACACATCAAAGCCTGGGTTGGTGGTATAAACTTCCAGCACTTCAAGTACGATCAGGTAAAAATGGGTTCACGCCAGGTGGGTTCCACTGCTAAACCTTTTACGTATGCAGTCGCAATTGAGAACGGTTATTCACCCTGTTATACCGTTGCCAATGAGCCGGTAACCATCGAGACGCCGGGTAGTGCACCATGGACACCTCGTTCTTCTCCAAGTTCGACCATACCTGGTATGGTAACCCTGCAAACCGCACTGGCAAACTCACAGAACTACATCACCGCCTTCCTGATGAAGCAGGTGGGGCCTACGGCAGTGGCAACATTGGCCAAGAAAATGGGTATCAGCACCGATGTTCCAGCCTATCCTTCCATCAGTCTGGGGGTATTTGATGCTTCGATTTACGACATGGTCGGCGCTTACAGCGTGTTCGCCAACAAAGGCGTCTGGACAGAACCAACCTATATTCTGCGAATAGAAGACAAAAATGGCGTGGTCCTTTACAACAAAACACCACAAGTAAAGGTTGTTATGAACGAAGAAGTTGCTTACGTGATGACAAGAATGCTTGAAGGTGTGGTAAATAAAGGAACAGGATCCAGATTAAGATATAAATACGGCATCAATGCGCCAACCGGCGGAAAGACTGGCACAACACAGAACAACTCCGATGGATGGTTTATGGCCATCACGCCGGATCTGGTTGCCGGAGTTTGGACTGGTTGTGAAGACCGTGCATTCCACTTCATCAGCACCCGTGAGGGTGAGGGTGCAAATACGGCACTGCCAATCTATGCAGGTTTTATGAAACGTGTATATGCCAATCCTTCTTTGAAGATCTCCAAAGGAGACTTCGAAGCGCCAACTACCCCACGTACCATCGAGTACGATTGTAACCAGTATCAGCAACAAGAGCAAGGAAAAACAGAACTGGACGAGAAATTAGGCTTCTAGCGCATGGCTGCATTCGATTATAAAACGGCATTGAACGATGTTCCGCACCGCCCCGGTGTATACCAGTTTTGGGATGCTGAAGGGGTGCTCATCTATATTGGTAAGGCTAAAGACCTGCGTAATCGAGTAGGCTCTTACTTCAACTCCGACAATCAGCTGAATGGCAAAACACGTGTACTCGTATCCAAGATCCGCAAGATCACCTTTACCATCGTTGATACGGAAATCGATGCCTGGTTATTGGAGAACAGCCTCATCAAACGGCACCAACCCAGGTACAACATCATGCTCAAGGATGATAAAACCTACCCTTGGATCATCATTAAAAAAGAGCCTTTCCCACGTGTTTTCTGGACCCGTAAGATGGTTAAAGATGGATCCACCTACTTTGGCCCTTATGCCTCCGTAGGCATGATGCACACGATACTGGATTTAATTAAAGAAACCTATCCCCTGCGTACCTGCAACCTGCCCTTAACCATACCAAATATTGAAGCAGATAAGTTTAAGGTCTGCCTCGAATATCAGATCGGTAATTGTAAAGGGCCTTGTCAGAAGTACCAGTCCCTGGAAGATTACGAGAGAANNCCGGGACGTTAAACAGATCATCAAGAATGCCGTTGCAGACCTCAACTTTGAGACGGCACATCAATATCAAAAGAAGCTACTGGTACTTGAAAAATACCAAAGTAAATCTACGGTTGTTAACAGCTCCATCACCAATGTTGATGTCGTAAGTATCGCGTCAGACGAACGTTATGCCTTCGTGAACTACCTCAAGATCATGAACGGCAGTATCATTCAAACGCAAACCATTGAGATCAAAAAGCGACTGGATGAAACGGATGAAGAACTGCTCAGCATTGCCATCACAGAGTTCCGTACCAAGTTCAACAGTACCTCTAAGGAAATCATTGTACCTTTTGAACTATCCATTACAGATCCTGGCCTGAAGTTTACCGTGCCAAAGCTTGGTGAAAAGAAAAGCCTGCTGGAGCTGTCTCAAAAGAACGTGCTTTTCTTCAAACGTGAAAAGCTGAATCAGTACGAAAAGGTAAATCCGGACCTGAGAACGGAGCGAATCCTCACGCAAATGCAAAAGGATCTTCGCCTTACGCAGCTACCTGCCCACATTGAATGTTTTGATAACTCGAACTTCCAGGGCAAGTATCCCGTATCGGCGATTGTCGTTTTCAGAGATGCAAAACCCTCTAAAAAGGATTACAGGCATTTTAACGTGAAAACCGTTGAAGGCCCGAATGACTTTGCCACCATGGAAGAAGCTGTTTACAGGCGATATAAGCGTATGCTGGAAGAAGACCAGCCTTTGCCTCAGCTCATCATCATTGACGGCGGTAAGGGCCAGCTTTCATCCGCTATGACCAGCTTGAAGAAGCTTGGTATAGAACACCGGGTAACCGTGATCGGTATTGCCAAAAGATTGGAGGAACTTTATTATCCCGGCGACAGCTTCCCGCTGTACCTGGACAAGAAATCCGAAACATTGAAAGTGATCCAACAACTACGAGATGAAGCACACCGTTTCGGTATTACCTTCCACCGCAAGAAAAGAGATCAGGGTACGTTGAAGACTGAACTGGAAAACATTCCGGGCATCGGCAAAACGACGGCTGACAAGCTGCTGAGACACTTCAAATCTGTTAAACGAATCAGAGAAGCCACCGAAGAAGAACTTGCAAGCATTGTGAACAAGACGCAGCTTAAAACCCTGATAGAATACTTTAATCAACATGCATAAAACGTAAAAAGCCCGGCATCTCATCGATGCCAGGCTTTTGTATTATTAAGGCCTTAGTACTCCCAAAGGCTTTGTTCGTAATCTGAAATAGACTTTTTAACCCTTTCAGACTCGTATAACTTTCTTGGATCTTTCGGATCGGTCTGACCAACGATTTCAGCAAGGGTTTTATTTGCCGGGTTGGTTTCCTTAACGATGTAGCTGGTGAACAACCTTCTTACAAAGAAGTCATCGTAAGTTAAGGTAGACGCATCATTTGCAGGATTAACAAGTCGTTTCTTGCTCATGATCTCTCTGGCTTCATCAAAGTGAACCCAGAATACCGGCTGCCAATTACCTTCCACCATTTTCATTGGCGCAATACCAACAATCCTTGGTTCGAAGATCGAACGCTTAACATCCAGAATCCAGTCTTCTTTAATACGATACTTCATGAACTCCTCAGGTCTGAAACGACGCAAGGTTGGCTCCGATAACTTACCTGTAATTGGATCCGGCTCACCTTCCGTAACACCTCTAGCCAAACGTAAGGCATCCTGCGCAGTTAATGCGATCTGGAAGGAATCGTTATCCTCCAGAATGCGGCCCGCAGCCGTATCTTTAGGAGAATAAGCAGTAAGTTCCTCACGTCCGATGGCTTCCATCAAAACATCAATAAGCTTTGATTTCTCTGCAACCAGAACCGAGTTTAACGTATCCCGAAGATCGATCTCACGCCAGATGCGTTTTGAGTAGTAAACATCTTCATCACGTACCTCAGCGAAAGGTGCCATAAAGCCACTATCTACGTCATTCCTCACCGCAAAACCATCCTTCGGTGGTGTCTTTATCTTGGTTCGGGCGCTGTCAGCCGAAGCCGAGGTGCTTTGTGCAAAAGCAGCAGCTCCAAATAGCATCAACACAGCAGTATATAAGACCTTTTTCATGTTATTATCTTGCTATAAATGTAATTCCATTAAGCACTTTCTGTCTTCCATCAGGTCCTTCTGCCACGATATCTTTAAAGATAACCGTAGCACCCGGTTTAATGGAATTTAAAGCACCTTTAATCTGTCCAGAGAAACTACCTCCACTATTCTGAATCGTAACCGCATCTGATCTAGGATTGATGAACGTGGTCGAAAATCTTAATACGCGATATTTAATATCAAATACAAAGTCTTCCAGTTCGGTCTCAATCTGATTTGAAGCCACCAACCATTCTAAGTCAACATTACCACCAGATTTACCTTTGATAAAGGCCTTAGGTGTTGGCAATGCTTTAACACGGAACTTCTGAGCGCCAAGGTTCAATGTTTTTCCACCTGCAGTAGCAGATACGTTGATGTTTAATTCCTTGCCGATCTGTGAACCAGGAACATTAACCATGTATTTACCGCCACTTCCGCTGATGGAACCACCCGAAATTGTTGCACGTACGCTTTCTAAAGGAAAACCTGCTGCGGATACCGAAAATGGATTTGGGATACCTGCATAGATTACGTTCATCTTGTCTGGTGAAACTGTAGCAGAAGGCTTCGCCACCTGATACGTTTGCTCCGGGGTACGGTATTCTTTCNNTCACCTGCCCGTCTGTCTGTTTAACGCGGATCGTTCCAACCCACTTAAATACACCTACACTATTTGTGCCACCGGTATAAGTTGCTTTACCATTTCTCACGGTAAGCTTACTTCCACCTACCGAAATGTCAGGGCTAGACTTGGAGTCGCTGGCGGTCAGGAAAACCTCCGCAACATAAGGCTGACCTTGGATCACATAAGATGATGGCGCTACAGCAACCGCAGCAAACTGATCCAGGTTCACCAAGGACTTATCCATATTTCCGAAAAGCTTTTTAACCACTTCTGCTTCGGCGTTTTTGGTGTCTGTTTGAATTTTAGTTAAGATGGTGTTTGCAGCTGTTAAAGGCGTGCCTTCACCAAAGTTGATGTCAGCCCATTTCTTTTTACCATTTACACTTTTCTCCGCATCATTAGCAACCAGTGTAAAAGTAACACCAGCACGATCTTCCGGGTTTAGTAAACCAATCAGCTTCTCGCGTGTTTGGTTGATCATAGCCTGAAGTTTCTCACCTTCTTTTTGATTGATCATGATACCTTGTGCAATATCCTGATTTCCTCTTTCTACCAGGTCGCCGGTTTCTTCATCGATACCGCTACCTTCCGCCACAAAACGGGCTTTTAATTTTTGGATGTATCCATCCAATTCACCTGCATACGCTTTCGCCTGCTGGGCTTTCTCCCAGATCGGCTGCGCCCTTGCAGGCTCGTCTTTTAATTTTGTATTCTGAAAAGCAGTGAATAATTGCTCTACACTTGTATTAACGTTGTTCTTAGATGTCTCCAAACTGTCGTTGATGTTTTTGAAAGCATCCAGAATGGTATCTGATACGTTTAATGCAAGCATGGCAAGCAATACCAAATACATGATATTGATCATCCGCTGCCTTGTTGTTTCTTTTCCTCCGGCCATGTTTATTAAAGGTCTTTGTTCTTAATTAATAATTAGGGACTAATTATACACGTGGCTGGTTCATAGCAGACAGCATATTGCCATAAATCGCATTTAATGAAGCTAGGTTTTTTGCAAGTTTCGCAACTTCGTCTTTAAACATTTTCGAATCTTCCATAGACTCGTTGAAGTTATGCATGGTCGTAGAAAGGTTCTGATAGAAGGTATTCATTGATTTCAAATGCGCACTTGAATCCTGAAGTTCCAATTCGTATACCGCGTTTAAAGCTGAAAGGTTCTTTGCAAGTTTGTTCACCTGCTCATGGTAAGCTCTTGCTTCACCAGTGCTTTGTCCCATTTCAACCAGTTGAGCAGTCGCTTTATCGAAAGCAGTGTTCAGGTTATCGAAACTAGCTGTAGCAGATTTAATCTTAGTTGTGTATTCTGTTGTAGCTGATGATGCATCTGCAACATTAGAGATCGCAGCAACCTTATCGCCGAAAGTACGTAAGCCATTGCCAAGGCTCTCAATAAGATCAGGACCAACGTTTGCATTTCTTAGCATGTTATCCAAAGCTGCAGTTGTAGGTGCACTCTGCGGAACGTTAACAGCTCTTGCAGATGCCTTTGGTAACTCACCTGCGAATTCAGGACTTAGCTCAGGATATACTTTCTCCCATGCTGGCTCTGGTGTTGGTGGAAAGAAACCGGTAAGGAAAAATAAGAACGCTTCTACGCCCAATCCTAGCCCGATCATGTAGTTCCCCCAAATTCCGCCAATGTGTAGGATTTTAAATAATGCGCCAATAATTACGATACTGGCTCCCCATGAAATTGCAGTATGTAACCAATCAAATTTTTTCTTTGCTGCCATGTTTTTGTTCTAGATGGTAATGTTAGTTGTGATGATTTGTGTTTTTACTTGTAGTTGATGTCAGTTCCTGCATAAGAAACCACACATCTGAAGCCAATGTAAGAAGTTGCATTGTCCTGGTATTCGTAGGTGCCTACGGAATTCTGAAGGAAAAAGCCAATGTCTTTCCAGGAACCACCTCTAACCACCTTACGTTTAAGGTATTTATTATCCTCAGGTCTTGCTACGTAAGTGTAGTTCGGGTTAAAGTCCAGGAGCATGGTACTAGCCGATTTATTATAAGCAGTCAGCGTCCATTCCGAAACGTTTCCAGCCATGTTATACAAGCCGTAATCGTTCGGGAAATAAGAATGTACATTCACGGTGTATAGACCGCCGTCATCGGAATAATTACCACGACCAACCTTGAAGTTTGCCTGCATACATCCTTTCGCATTTCGGATGTAAGGACCACCCCAAGGGTATTTTGTTTTTACATTACCACCTCTGGCAGCATATTCAAACTGCGCTTCTGTAGGTAAGCTATAGCTCAAGCGTGAATTGTAAGGTTGATTGCGTTGTGCAGCAACAGATTGAAATAAGCGTGTGCGCCATACGCAGAAAGCGTTTGCTTGTTCCCAGGTTACACCCACAACAGGGTACTCATCGTAAGATGGGTGGTTGAAGTAACCAATGACCATAGGGTCATTTTGAGAATAAGAGTAATCTGTTTTCCATACTAAGGTATCTGGATAAACACTTACTGAAGGAAACTCATTTGGTTTNNATCCACGTAACTCTCTATGAAGTCACTTCTTTTAGCGTTAGGATCATTTTTAGCCTTAGCTGCAAGGTCCATGTTAACCACCTTGTACGAGTAGCGTAACTTTCTTACATCAAGTTCTGCCCTACCAAATAGTGCATCATCTCCACTGTAGTACATGTCACCAAGTTTGCTGGCATAACCCCCATTTTTGTTGCTCCATAAACGGGAACCATCGCCAACTTTTTTCCAATTAATGTTGCGTTGACCATTGTTTGCTGCATCACCGGTTGGTGCAGGCATATACAGGTCAGGCGCTCCAGATGGACCTAAGCTGGTGATCGCAACAGAGTCACGAACATAATTAACAAACTGGCGGTATTCTGCATTGGTGATCTCCGTTTCATCCATATAGAATGCACTGAAGGAAACCATACGGCTTGCAGGAGCCTGACTGCCGGTGATATCTTCATCCGAGCCGCCGATCAGGGTGCGGCCCGGTGGAACATAGACCATTCCAAGTGGCACGCGGTTGTTTTTGAAATTCTTATTGTAAACCCCTACCAATTCGCCCTGGCCGCCTTTTCCGCAGCTCGTCATTAGCATGGTTAGAATAATAAAACCAAAGTAAAGTTTTTTCATATGTTACTGAAAGAGTAGATCTAATGGATGATTTATTAGTTGATATATCTTATCAAACTTAACAAATCTTTTTATCAAAAAACAATAACACAAACAACCTGCCAAAAAGATATCTTACTTATTCGACTTCTTGATGTAGTTTTCAATCGCCATAATCATAGAAGGCGCTTCCGGCGAGGGTGCAGCGATGTCTACAATTAAACCTGCCTCAGTTACAGCGCGATGCGTGTTTACCCCAAAAGCGGCGATTCGTGTATTGTTTTGTTTAAAATCTGGGAAATTTGTGAACAACGATTGTATACTTGATGGACTGAAAAACCCAATAATATCATAGAAAACTTCAGCAAGATCAGACAAATCACTCACTACTGTTTTAAACAATACTGCAGGCGTAAAATCATATCCGTTTTTCTGAAGGAAATTCATGGTATCCTCTGTTGCAACGTCCGAGCAAGGATAAAGGAACTTTTCAGAAGCATGCTTCTTTAAAACTTCCGCTAAATCTGAAGCGGTTTGCTTACCAAAAAATATTTTACGCTTGCGATACTGGATGTATTTCTGAAGATATAGGGCTGTAGACTCTGATATACAGAAGTACTTCAAATCTGCTGGCACATCATATCTCATTTCTTCACAGATCCGAAAGAAGTGATCAACTGCATTTCTACTGGTAAATACCACCGCAGTGAAGTCTGCAAGGTTAATTTTGTCTTTTCTAAAGTCTTTTGCGGGTACACCCTCAACATGAATAAATGATCTGAAATCAATTTTTACGTTGTACTTCTTCGCTAAATCAAAATAAGGAGATTTATCTGTTTCAGGTTTAGGCAAAGTGATTAAAATGCTCTTTACTTTACGTAACCGATCTTCTCTGTTTTCTTGCATGTGTATCTGGTTATCCTTATAGTCCGATTGCCTTGATTACTATTAATATAGGGCAAATTTCAAGGGCACAAAAGTACAAAAATAAATAGACTTTAGAAAAACGATTATTTGATAATATGTTATATCCCGCACGGACAAACTGGAAAACAAAAGCCACTGTTACCAACATGCCTGCAGCGGAGATAAAGTACATACCATAGCGCAGTGGTGTTAGCGCGAATGCAATTACCAGCGGAATGAAGATCAGCGCAATATTGAAGTAGCTGAGGTATAGCACGGTTATGTATTCATGCACCAGCTTTTGAACATAAAAAAGATGTCCAAGCCCACGTAAAACGAAGATCTTCAGCGCGAATAAAACCACGATCAGTATAGATATTGTTACAAAGAACTGCAAGCCACCTGCACCATAGGAAATTTGGTAATACTGTGAAATCAGGTATAAAAACATCCCTAGCGTAAAGCCAAACTGAATAAACAGGAACAAAAATGGCCAGGATGTAAACAGGTTATCTTCTTTATAAAGGTTATTCAAAACCCGGTTACTATAAAATGCCTGGATCATATCTCCGAGCTGTTTATGAAAGGAAACCCGGAGTATACCAAATAGCAATAGCAAGAACAGCATAAAAGCAAGCACCCAAGGTTCGCCCTTCGGCACTGGCCTGCCGAGCTTATAGAAGCTCTCGGCCTTGCCCTTGCCTGTTAAATCATACCAGGCTTCACCTTTTTTTAAGGGCCGCACATTCGCTTTCAGAATACTATCAATGATCATGTGCCGGTTAAGCAGCGAGTCTGGAATAAGCCAGGTATGCCGCATGATGGAATCGGTAATAAACCGCTGCCGGGCCAGCATTGCTGAGTCCCGCTGACGTTTTGGTATCAGCCGCTCCAACCTTGCACTGCTATCCGGCTGTGACGGCTGCACCCGCTGTCGAACCGTCTGCTGCATTGGCGTTTCAACCTGTCCAATAGCTACATTTGCAGCAAGTGCAAAAAACAAGAAAATAGCCATCAACGGTTTTAACATCGTACAAATTTAATTTTAAATCTTCTATTAACTGAACAATTCTAACAATTCGGCTTTTCCGAGCGTTTGAAGCAAATTTCCTTCAGTTTTGATGATGTCTTCAATCAAACGTTGCTTACGCTGTTGCAATTGCATGATCTTATCTTCAATGGTATCTGGGCAAATCAAGCGCACCGCTACCACATGCTTCTGCTGCCCAATCCGGTAAACACGATCAATTGCCTGCTGCTCTGCCGCCGGGTTCCACCATGGGTCTATGAGATACACGTAATCTGCTTCGGTTAAGTTTAGGCCCGTACCGCCAGCCTTGAGACTTATCAGGAAGACCCTTACATCCGGATTTTCACTGAAGCGTTTCACCTCCGCTTCCCGCTTTGTCGTCTGCCCGGTCAAATAACTATAACCAATCTTCCGGTGTTGCAACTCCGCCCGCACCAGATCCAGCATGCCCACAAAGGAAGAAAATATTAGGATCTTGTGCTCCCCGGATTTACCTTCAATTTCCTCCATGAGGGTCTCGATCTTCGCAGATGCATTACCACAAAAAACATCATTACTGATCAATGCGGGGGAATTACAGATTTGCCGTAGCAGCGTCATTCCCTTCAGGATGTGCATGGTTTGCCCTGCAAGCTCGTCCGACTTCTGTGACATCAGATAATTCCGGTATTCGAGTTTGTAAGAATCGTAAACCTTGCGTTGCTCCGCGCCCATTTCACAGTAAATCACCATCTCCGTTTTCTCCGGCAGCTCCGTCGCCACCTGTTTTTTGGTGCGCCGCAGCAAAAATGGCCTTACGATCCGCTGCAGTTCATGCGCTTTACGGGTGTCATTAAACTTATCAATTGGAACCACATATTGATCCTTGAAATGCTTTCTTGTACCTAGAAGTCCCGGACACGCCAATGAAAACTGCGCATATAAGTCGAAAGTGTTGTTCTCCAGTGGTGTACCGGTTAACATCACCTTACTTCGCGACTTCAGCAACGCTATTNNATTGCTTTATAGCGCTGGGAATTCGGATTTTTGATCGTTTGAGATTCATCAAGAAAGACATAATTAAAGCGGAAATGTTTAAGGTGCCGAATATCCTGCAGTATGGTGCCATAAGAGCTAAGCACCACATCATAGTCCTGAAATGCATCAACATGTTTATCCCGGTCTGCACCATAGATGGTATGAACCTTTAATGAAGGGGCAAACTTTTTGATCTCCGCCTGCCAGTTGAAAATCAGGGTGGCCGGTACGATGATCATACTTGGTGCTGAAGCACTCTTTCCCTTTTGAAGTAGCAGAAATGCAATAATCTGAATGGTTTTCCCCAGTCCCATATCATCTGCCAGGCAGCCACCAAAGCCAAACTCATCGAGGAAATTTAACCAGTTCAATCCCTCCTGTTGGTAGTGGCGCAAGGTACCCAGAAAAGTCTCTGGCACCTGAACCTGGCCAATCACATTAAATTGTTCCAATTTGCGGCGGAAGTTCTTTATTTCCATCCGCAGTGGCGCAGTCAACATTTCATCTTCGTACAGGGAATCGATACTAACGATGTTCACCTTCGGCGTACGAACCACCTCTTCCACAACCTCCCCCGCTTCAAGATAGGCATTTAGCTTGGCCACCCATTCTTCCGGAAGCACACCCATCGTGCCGTCACCAAGCTCTACGAACTTACTTTTGTTCCGAAGTGCTTTTGCCAGATGTTTAAGGCTTACCTGCTGCTTACCATAGCTGATCTTAATACCAGTTTCAAACCAGTCTAATCCAGAGATGACTTCAATGGATATCTTCGCGGTATTGGGATTTAGCTTATTGTCTTTAAGATCATTGAAACCCAGAACTTTAATTTCCTGCTGTTGCCAATACGCAAACGCATTTAAAAACCAGCCTTCATCAAGAAAGCGCTTTTTGTGCAGGTAATAACACTCCTGCGCCTCCTGCTCGAGGAACAAAGGATGTTGGTTGCGCAGCATTCTGATGAAAGTGTCTTCCATTTGCTCATCCCGCTGCACGGTAAAAGGAATTCCGGTGCTATCCACTGCATATATCTGTTGTTGCGAAAGTACCGGTACTTCCACATTCCCATACCGGATTACTGGCGTGATTAACACATAATCACCAGAGTCTGAAAGATAGATCAGCCTTTCATTACGCGTATCGAAGTTATTTTCCTGCAGCTGTTTCTTGGTGGCCGGCTTCAGATAGGCATAGTTGATCTTCACCTTTCCTTCCAGCTTAGATAAGATCGTTCGCTGGAACTCATCATAACCTTCCTCAGGAAAGTAAAGCCGGTTGTTGTTCCGCTTAAAAACTTCAATCACCTGTAGGTAGTCGAGGTTATCGATGAGCTGCATCACACCATTATACAGGAAGAAATATTGAAATTTAATATTTAGTANNTTTAGTAAATCGAGGTTGTAGGCTTTTTCACCGATATAAAGACGCGCCGTGATCTCGTAGAAAGCTTTTCTGAGCACCACCTCCAACCGCAGGTCAAGTTTATACATGCCGAGTTTAACCTGCACAATAGATTTAAGGCTCACATTAGCAGATTTCTCCGGATCATGATAGTAGACATCCAAGGC
This sequence comes from Pedobacter sp. UBA2067, assembly GCA_002333205.1. GTDB lineage: Bacteria > Bacteroidota > Bacteroidia > Sphingobacteriales > Sphingobacteriaceae > Pedobacter. The sequence continues at coordinate 14,486 of DDAD01000068.1, read as the reverse complement.
CAATGGGTTTTTTACCAATGCCTTAAGCCCTTCCATGTCTGCTTCGGTATGTTCCGCATCATAGCTGCTCCGTAGTCTTGCAATGGCCGCATAAAACTTCAATTCATCCGGGTCATTCACCTTCCAGATAAAATCAAGCGGATCGATCAGTACCAGTGGATTTTTAAGCTTACCATTGCTGCTCAACCCAGCTTCATAGATTTCGGCTACAAAGTGGGTGTAGTACTTGTGTTTCCGTAATACCAGAATACGCTTTTTCCCCTCCGGCTGTTTATCCGTGAGTGGAGCTTGCCAGGCCGTCCGGGCCAGCAAGCTGGATTTAAGGTTACTGAGTTCAGGGAGCAGTGGATCTTGATCTGGCATAAGGTGCTGACGCAAAAATATGAATTCTTCTTTGGACGCCATTGGAAAGATGAGTGATGATCAAGCTCCTAATTGTCTTTGTGCTACTTTGGACGGATCGTAGAAGTGTATAACTTATATAATTTCAGGTTAAAAGTTCCAACTTCGATATCTAACCCAAAGAAATCAGCATCATGTGTAATTATCGTGGCAGATTGTTCCTTTGCCAACAAGTACATGTAATGATCATTAAAATCGAGCCTACCAGCATCAAAGCTTGTAAGCGCATCGAAATCAGTCTGCTTTAAGTCTGACATCAAGATGTGGGAGTTATACCCCTGTAGATCATCTATAATCGTGTCATATCGAAGCTTGAAATCTTCAGATTTCCGGTATTCTTGTTTGTAGAAAGTGGCACGTGCCGGAACCTGGGTACCTCTGCCATCATATTTCTTAGTGTAGAGTTTATTCGCATGAAACCTCAGCAGACGGTTCAAAATCTCGCTTAGCTGGATTGAACACAGAATGATCTTTGCATCATCAGCCTTAAAGATTTTGGAAAAAAAGATTTTGTAGTGATCGCTGCTAGGTTCGTCATCTATACCCAGTATCGGTAGCCAGACGTTACTATCTAAAATATAGTTGCCGCTTTTAGGACTGCCATTATTACGTAAGTTAATGACGCTCAAGAACCATTAANNTTTTTATATTTGAAAAATCAACCTCAATCTCTTCCGGCTTAGAACCTTCAAGATGCTTTTTAATTTCAGTGTAAACCTTAATTCCATCATCATGCAAAGAAGCATTAGAGCTATTGAGGATATTTACAACACTAATTTTCATAGTTAAAGCTGTGTTTGTCAAAATAATAACGAGCGTAATTTAAAATTGTTTCCAGAAGGACAAAGATACAAATAATACCCTGCTTAAAATGCTTTCATGAAATTAATGATTTTTTACTGAACTCCAAATTAATTGTAGCACCACGAAAGTTATTTCGGAGATTGGTTATGCCAGTGGGAAAGAGCGTGCTAATCTTCATGGTTTTGCTACACCAACCCGCATCCCCTGAGTAAATTTGAAGTCCTCCTAGATTTCCATCTAAATACTCATGAAGGTTTTTTAATCCACTACCCCCGGGAGCATCAGGTTTAGTGCTGTTGCCTTTTACTGCCCAGAGTATTGCGTCACCGCAGGATTTTATGCTGTCGGGTTTTCTTTCATTTATTTTCTTGAAAAAACCAACGCCTAAATCACAAATGGTAAAGTGGAGCATTTCTTTCTTTGGATAATATTGGCCACATACAAAGAAAGGATCATCAGTTTCAGCATGTTTATCAATATTTGCATAAACCTCTGTAAGATCATCAATCAACTTCTCTTTAGTAAGCTCTGAAAATTTCGGCATTGCTGGGTGTACAAGCAATTCATGTTCAAGATAATCCATAAATTCATCTTTCTGCTTCGAATAGAATCCTTTATATGGAATACAGCTTTGCTTCTTATACGAACTTAGGTTTTGATCAATGGGTATAAAGTTATTATGAAATAATATACCGCACTTTCTTGCCACTTGATCTGCGTCAATACAAAATTCCAAATTCTGCTCCTTTTTAAGCCTATAAAGCAGTGCTCCCAATATGGCACACAGATTACCATCAAGCCAGAGAACATTATCTAACTGAATGTAAATCTTTGTGTGCGAGAACTTCCTGCATTCTTCGTAGAACCTAAGCAACTGCCTAAAACCAGAAACATCTGTATATATGGAATCTTCTCCTAATTGAACATTTATCATGGTAACAGCTATCGTAAACTACGCAGTCATTCGTTCATAAACTTTCCGCATCAGATAGCCTCTAACCATTCCCCCAAACTCCTGGTCATCCATCATTTTGGAGAAGATATCATGGTTCTGATCCATACGACCGATCAACTTATCCATAAAGATATCATCAAAGCCGAACTTGAAGTTTTCAATGGTGTTCGAGCGAGCCTGCTGAAGCAATTTGGAGTCCTGCATAAGCTCCGCTTCAATCTGATCAAAAAACAACTTATCCGCATCTCCAAAATCCGTGGCAAAGCGTTTATTAAGCACCTCAATGATTTCTGAGAGTGCAGCCCGGTCTTCCTTAGTCATCCGGATACCAGATTCATTACTCCCATCCAACCCATATTCACCTTTGGGCTCCAGAATGATATTCCCTTCACTGATACGCTGCAGCCTATAATATTCCAGAGAAACCTCATCTCCCAGCTGAAAGCGATCAGTGCTATTCCGCGGCAATGTTTTAAGTAAAAACTTGCTGTACGTATAAAGCTTCTCCAGGTTCACATCTGTAAACGGCATGATCTGCGTGAGGAAAGAATATAACCGAACAAAAGACTGAACCGAATTTTTAAAGCCCTCCTGAGTAGATTGCATGATAAGGGCATGCTCCGTACTGCTTTCCTGCGGAAGTTGCTTGTATCGGTCTACAGCGGGCGCCATAAAGGCATATAATTTCTTTTGCTCCGTGGCAGAAAAGGCCTTTGCAGACTTAAAATAAACATTACAGAAGTTATCCACTTCAGTATCCCAGATTACCTGCGCCTTTTTGATCTCAGATTCCAGGTCATATAACCGGTTTGGATCAGTTGTGCTTTCCACGGTGGTTAGTTCATAGTAAGGCTGGAAGGAAGCAAGTATATCCTGCGTTTCATTAGCAAAGTCAAGAACGAAGGTATCCTCCTTGCCTGCACTCATCCGGTTTAACCTGGACAAGGTCTGAACCGCTTTTACACCGGAGAGCTTCTTATCTACATACATTGTATGTAGCAGCGGCTGATCGAATCCCGTCTGATATTTATCCGCTACCAGTAGCAACTGATACTCGTCCGTATTAAACTTTTTAGGCAGTTCCTTCTCTTTAAAACCGTTTAACTCTACTTCTGTAACCCCATCCGGGTACGTGTCATAAACAACCTTGCCTGAGAAAGCCACGATTGTTTTAATGTCATTGTAATTCTTTTCCTTAATGTAACGGTCAAATTCTTCCTTGTACCTCACCGCGTGTAAACGCGAACTGGTGACAACCATAGCTTTAGCTTTGCCTCCGATCTTTTTAGAAACTACCTGACGGAAATGCTCTACCATCACTTCCGTCTTCTGCGCAAGATTGTGTGGATGAAGTGATAAAAACCGTGCAATTGCTCTTGAAGCCTGCTTTTTGTTCACAGACGGATCATCTTCAATTTGCTTGGACAACTTGAAAAACGTACTGTAAGTTGTGTAATTCAGAAGTACATCTAGAATGAATTTCTCTTCAATCGCCTGCTTCATGGAATAAACATGAAAGGGCTTGGGCTTACCCTGGGCATCAGGCGTTCCAAAAACCTCTATAGTCTTAGCTTTAGGCGTAGCGGTGAAAGCAAAAAAGCTTAAATTCTCCTGCTTCCCTCTGGCTTGCATGGATTTTCTGATGGCGTCTTCCGCATCATCATCCAACCCGGAATAGGTTTCTTCTTCCTGGGCCTCCTCCAATGACTTGGCAGCAAGCACTTCTTTCATTTTTTTGGTTGCTTCGCCACCTTGTGAGGAATGTGCCTCATCAATAATCACTGCGTACTTCCGGCTTGGCAGGCTTTCTATCTTATCCAGAATAAAGGGAAATTTTTGAAGCGTGGTAATGATGATGTTGGAACCCGAAGATATCGCGTCAGCAAGTTGTTGGGAGTCTTTGTCAATCTTGTTAACCACCCCTTGTTTATGTTCAAACTGGTAGATGGTATTTTGAAGCTGACTATCCAGGACCTTCCGATCCGTTATGACGATTACAGAATTAAAGATACGCTCATTATTGGCGTCATGTAAGCTTGACAAACGGTAAGAAAGCCAGGCGATGGAGTTTGATTTACCTGAACCTGCAGAATGTTGTATCAGATAGTTTTTCCCGGCACCATGGACATGTGCATCCTGCTCTAACTTTCGAACTGCCTGAAGCTGATGATAACGCGGAAAGACCATGGTTTCTTTAATCTTCGTTACCCCATCTAGTTCATATTCCTCTGAACTCAAGTGGAGGAACTTGCCGATTATATCCATGAAACTGTCCTTCGCCCATACATACTCCCATAAATAAGCTGTACGGTATCCATTTGGATTCGGCGGATTACCTGCACCGTTATTGTATCCTAAATTAAAGGGCAAATACCGGGTATTTTTACCAGCAAGTTTGGTGGTCATTTCACACTGATCAGCGTCCAATGCAAAATGTACCAGGCTTCGCTTTTTAAACTGAAAGATGGGTTCAGCAGGCTCGCGATCGTAAACGTATTGCTTTTTAGCATCGGTGATATTCTGACCGGTAAACTGATTTTTCAACTCGATGGTAGCGATAGGCAGCCCATTTAAGCTTAAAACCATATCCAGCGAGTTTTTACCCTTACGCTCGTAAAATAACTGCCGGGTAACCGATAACTGATTACTCCGGTACAACAGCTCCGCGCTGGCATTAAGGGTAGACGCAGGTTTTGGATATCCCATCATAAACTTTACACCATAATCCTTAAAACCATTCCGGATAACATCCAGCGTACCACGCAGCTCAAGCTCTTTCAATAAACGCTGAAGAACTTGTGTCTCAACCTCTGTTTTATGTATGTTGGATATCTTCTCCCATTCTTTTGGTTGCGAGCTTTTCAGGAAACCGATGATGTAGGTGGGAAACAAACCCAGTTCTGGATTGAAGTCGTTTGAAAAGCCTTTGATATAGCTGCCGTTACTTAAGAGTTCAGTTTCAATTGCTTCTTCGAAGGTGGATTCGGTATGTATGCCGTAGGCCATGTATTATTTATTTGAGGTGTTAATCTTTTTTAAACTTAGCCCTTAAACAAATCCAGATAATCTTTAAAGACATAAACCTTATTACGCTGGGTTCCTGATAATTCTTTTAAGATTGCGAGCTTCTCTAAATCGTTAATTAATTTATAAGCTGTAACATACGATTTTTCGATTATTGATTCAACCTTTTCAACATTAATCACCGGCTGCGTATATAAATAATTCACTACTTTTTGAGCATTTAAGCTTCTGTTTCCTAGCGTTTTGAGCTTTTTTTCAAGATTTTTTTGCAGTTGCAGAATACCATCGAATGTCGAAACACCTTTTTTAGCGGTCTCTATGACTCCTGTTAGGAAAAACTTAAGCCATTGGTTAAGGTTGTTCTGCGTTCTGGCTAGCATCAGGTTGTCATAGTATAACTGTCGGTTCTTTTCAAAGAAATCCGAAAGGTATAGAATAGGCTGTTTTAAAGCGCCCTTACTTACCAGATATATTGTAATCAAAAGTCTGCCTACACGACCGTTGCCATCTAAAAATGGGTGAATGGTTTCAAATTGATAATGAATAAGTGCAATTTTAATAAGATCTGGTAGTGGATTCAATTCGTCGTTGGCGAACTTCTCTAGGTCAGACATCAAGTCGTCGATAGAGGTATGCACAGGTGGAATAAAGACTGCATCATTGAGAGTTGCTCCACCAATCCAATTCTGGCTACTACGGAACTCGCCCGGCAGCTTATGTTCTCCTCTTACCCCCTTTAACAAGATCTTGTGAGTTTGCTTAATGAGTCTTGATGAAAAAGGCAGACGATGCAAAAGCTTTACTGCTTCGTTCATGGCACTAATGTAGTTCTGAACTTCTTCCCAGTCATCTCTGTTTTCCGCTAATATTTCGTCTTTACTTAAAAAAGCCTCTTCCATATTGGTTTGAGTGCCTTCAATTTTTGAAGACTGCGTAGCTTCTTTTGCAATATGCATTCTAATGAACAAGTCAATATTCACATATTCCGAGTACATATCCAGACGGCCTAAATGCCTGTCAGCTCTACTTAGGAGCTGTATTACCTCCATGTTATCCAAATGCCAAATCTTATTGATTGGATTAGGTTGAAAGCTTTTGTAGTATCCTTGATTGACGTGCTTGCCAGACTGATGTTTGTTCATTTTGGAATTTACTTAAATAAAGATAGGCTTATTTAAGTAAATAGCCTAAAAACTTAAATAAGAATTTAGCTATTTAAGAAAAACTCCAAAAAACTTAAATAAGCGACTCCCTGTTTAGTATAATCGTCGAGAAACTTAAATAGGCCTTATCACTTTAATCTCTAGTGATTATCATTGATGCCTTGGATTATAAATGACTTCTTCTCTTACATCTACTTTCCCAGTTACAACTTCGGAGACTAAAGCTGTTTTATATTCTTTTAGCAGTTGGATTTCTTGATGAACCTTCCCTGTCGCTTCTTCAACCCGCATTAACTGCCTATGAACATATTCAGATATTTGGTTTTGTTCTTCAATTGGAGGTTCTACAATGTCGATTGAAAGCAATGCTTCTTGAGTTAATTTAGGTTGAGCGGACCCACTGACGTAAACTGAATAATCTATCAATTCAAGTAATTCGCAGAAGTACTGAAGGTTTCCATTTTTTGGTTTTAAAATATGTGCGTGGTTATTTACCCAGTACTTGCCTCTTGCAATGAAAGCAAGCCTTTTACTTCTCGTTAATAGATTCGCTCCATCCTCTCCGATTAAAATTAGGTCATCACTAAATAGAAAATTCTCAACTTTGTCAATCACACCTGAAGCGCCATAGTAATCATAGATTTTTTGAGACATGCCACCTCTTTCTTCAGAGTTTAAAGGTATTCTAGATGTGTTCAGGCAATCAAGGACAAACTTTACTTTTTTCACTTTCCAATTCTGTGGAATATTCCCCAACCATTCAATCCCACTATCTTTCATTGGAACATCTGGATTCAACCCTTTTGTTACTGCCTGGTTGATGATAGCAGTTCGTTCTTCATTCAACAGCTCAATGAGCTTTTCCTTATCAGAGACAAGTTTATCTATTTGGGCTGTTTTATAGTCCAGGTATGTGGCAATTTTGATTTGTTCTTCAAGTGACGGGGTAGGTAAAAAAATGTTCTTTAATGATGTAGTATTTAAGATTCGCACTACGTTACCATTTGATGAGTTATTTAATTCATCTTGACAACAAAAGATCAAATATTTGCCATAATCACTGATTATTTCAGTGTTAAAGGTAATAGAATTTATCTGCTGATTAGTGGTTAAGTCTACTCCTGCTATCCCGAACTTACCTATACTTCCTATACAGCATAATAGTATAGAACCTTTTTTTATTATATTCTGGTGCTTAATTCCCTTCTCACTTATTTTGTCTTTTGATCCAACGATTGGTGCAAATCCATTCAAGTTGTCAGGTTTAACCCAAATAATTCCATTATCTGAAAAGTTTTCCTCGTTTGATGTTACAGGAGTGTAGCCTGTCTTCACTACGGCTAAAAACTTGAGCCTTATAAGCTTCCAAGTTACGGGGACCTCACCAATCCACGGAATCTCCGAATTTTTGTATTCTTTATACCTTTTCATCCTCATTAACCACCTCCTGAATCAACCCGAATGTTTCCTGCTCAAGCGCCATAATATCTATCCTAATTTCCTCCAAAGAACGAAGTGGCTTATACTGGTAAAAGTATTTCGTAAAATTGATCTCGTAACCCACGTTAGTTTTACTTTCGTCAACCCAGGCATCGGGCACATGCGGCAGTACTTCTTTCTCGATGTATGCCTGAATATCCTGTTTCAGTGGGATCGTTTCTGTGTCCCGCAAGCTGGTGTCTGCCTTCGGATTACCTTTTTTATCTAATTTAATGTTCCCTTTAACATCACGTTCCGGCCGTTCTACGGTGACTTTGTAATAGCCAAAATCTTTATTATCGAATATTTTACTGTGTTCACTTTCAACGAAGTCACCGTAAATCCTGGTAAGTTCCGCTATATGGGTGCTGCTTAGCTCATTTCGCTTGTTTCCCAGCGACTTGCTCATCTTCTTAAAAAAGTCTACTGCATTGATGAGTTGCACTTTCCCTCTCCGCTCTGCTGGCTTATTGTTTGAAATTAACCAGATGTAGGTACTGATCCCAGTGTTGTAGAACAATTGGTTGGGCAACGCGAGAACAGCTTCAAGCATATCATTTTCGATGATCCACTGTCGAATACTTGACTCATTCTTTGTAGAACTTGGACTACCGGAAAATAAAGGTGAACCGTTAAACACAATAGCCAATTTTGAACCCTCGGGCTTCATCTTAGAAATCAGATTCATTAAAAATAGAAAAGACCCATCTCCCGTAGATGGCAGGCCAGCGCCAAACCTTCCGTCGAAACCTTTTTCCTCATGCTCGGCTTTTACCTTCTTAGCAATTTTCTCCCATTTCACCCCGAACGGCGGATTTGTGATCAGGTAATCGAACTTATGGTTCGCCAAATGGTCCTCCGAAATGCTGTTCCCCTTTTTGATGTTCACGGGGTTCTGCCCCTTGATCAGCATATCGGATTTGCAGATCGCGTAAGATTCAGGATTCAGTTCCTGTCCAAACACCTCTAAACGCGCATCTGGATTTAACTCGTTCAGGTATTCTTCCGCAACACTTAGCATCCCGCCTGTTCCGGCACAGCAGTCGTAAATAGTCTTAACAATTCCTTTCTGTGTTAATATCTCCCGGTCATTTAAGAACAGTAAATCTATCATCAGGCGGATCACCTCACGTGGTGTAAAGTGCTCCCCGGCGGTTTCGTTGGATATTTCAGCGAACTTTCGAATAAGTTCCTCGAATAAATAGCCCATCTCCATACTGCTTACCTTATTTGGGTGCAGGTCTACCTCCTGGAAACGCTTAACCACCATAAACAGTAAATTATTATCATCCATGCGGTTAATCTGATTATCAAACTCAAACTGTTCGATAATCTCGGTTGCGTCGGCAGAAAAGCCATTGATATAATCGCGAAGATTCGCAGCAATGTTGTTGGGATCCGCAATTAACTTATCGAAAGTAAACTGACTGCGATTGTGAAAGTTGTATCCTGCTACCTTATTCAGTATGGGGTCAATGTTCTGAATACTTGTGGTCTTAACCTTTACGAAGTTTCTTAACACTTCTGCTTTAGAGCTTTCCAATACACAATCCAGCCGGCGCAGAACAGTTAAAGGCAAAATTACTTTACCATAGTCGCTTTGCTTATAATCACCACGTAACAGATCCGCAATGGACCAGATAAAATTAGCGGTTTCCTTAAAATTCTTCATGTATACTATTGTTCCGACTTAAAATCAAATTAGGCCTTAAATCTATTGAAATCAATTGATACCCGGAATTATTACGTTTCCACAGCCACAATAAATAGTTTGTTGCAGGCGAGGATGGTTATGCTAAATTCAAAAACCTATCCATTCTTGCCTACCTTGTCTTAGCCTGCTTCGCAGAGGAAAAATGCAGCAAGTATGCACGCTGTCTTCCAGGTGTTAAGCACTCAAATGCCTGTTTCAAACCGGGATCGGCACGGCTTCTAACCTGCAGTCTTATACCTGAAAATCTGATTCGTATTGAACACGATCACGGCCAAAAATATAAGTCCGTAAGCGCATAGCTGAAAAATACCTAAGGGTTCATGATACACTACGCCCGATAACACAAATGCAATGATTGGGTTGATGTTCAATAGCATTCCTACAGTTGAGGAACTAATGCCCGTCAACGCGTATAAATTTAGGAATAACGGCACAATGGTGTACAACACCGCAATGATCTCCACATAAAAATAAAAATTGAATGCTGAAGGTACATCCCCAGACAACGATGGAAAAAACGGAAGCAGCATAAAAGCAGACAGCAGAATATGAAAGTTGAGTATCAGAAACTTGTCGAACCCACTATTCTTGCTTTGATTTACCAGATAACAGGCATAACTTAAACCCACGATGGAGCTAAAAAGCATATCCATCAGGTTCGCGTAAGACAAAAGCAAGCAGCCAATACAACTCAGGCCTACAGAAAGCCATTTAATTCGACTCAACTTATCATGTAAAATGAAATGCGCCAGTACGGTTGTTAGAATCGGGCAGATCAGGTAAGCGACCGAGGTTGCACGCACACTAACATGGTTCATGACATATATAAAAGAAAACCAGTTGGCGGTCAAGAACAGGCTACTGGCAGTATTCAGGCCGATCATCTGCCTTTTCTTCTTTTGGCTCAGAGATTTCAATAAGTCGATATTTTCCTTGATCTTCTGTCGTTTAAAAAGCAGGGAGAAAACCGACATGATCAGCGCACAACTAAATACCCGATAAAATAGGATATCTAAGGAAGCATAGGCATGCAGCGGCTTCAATACCAGGCTAAAAGAGCCCCAAACAGAAAATGCAATAATTGCAGCGAGGTAGTACTTAAGATCTTTCAATTTATAATTAACGCAAAACTAATGATTAATGCCTGAAAAAATTGCGACAACTTAATGTCGTAATTCAGTGATTACGACAACAATTCACTAAATTGTCGTAATTAACCGAATTGCGACAATGGAAAATGGTGGCGAAATATCTACGACAGTCATACTGCAGATCATAGCTGATCGTCCTGAAGGTGTGACTGCGACCGATATCAGACAGGCTTTGGTACCTGAACCGCATATAAGAAAACTGCAGCGGCTCCTGAAAGACATGTTAGATCGGTCTATAATTACGACATCAGGGAAGACCAAGGCTAGAAAATATCATCTTGCAGGATCAGCACTTCGAATAGCTGAGCAAGAACCGCTATCAGCAGGAGATGACAATTTAATTCCGCTTTCCCCGAAAGCGTTACAAGTGCGGAGAAAGGTTACTGCAGCCTTGCAAAAGAGAAATCCCGTTGGGTACAACAGCGAATTTCTGGAGCGTTACCGCCCAAACAAAGATGCCTATCTGACCTTGGAAGAGCAAGCGAAACTGGCATCCATTGGACAGGCACCTGGTGATCAGGCGGCAGGAACGTATGCACGGCAAATCCTGAATCGCCTCCTCCTAGATCTCTCGTGGAACTCGAGTAGGTTGGAAGGAAATACCTACAGTCTACTAGATACCGAACGCTTAATTCAGAAAGGTGAAGCTGATGACACCAAATCTGCCATGGAAGCGCAGATGATCTTAAATCACAAAGATGCTATTGAGTTTATCGTAGAAACAGCCGCAGAGATCGGTTTCAGTAGTTACACCATACGCAACGTTCACGCAATGCTTGCCAATAATCTTTTAAGTGACCCGGAAGCACCGGGCCGGCTCCGTACTATTCCTGTTGGCATAAGTGGCTCCGTTTATACCCCTTTAGCTATCCCTCAATTAATTAACGAGGCTTTTGAACTGATTTTAGAAAAAGCATCGGAGATCAATGACCCCTTCGAACAATCGTTTTTTATAATGGTCCATTTACCTTACTTGCAACCCTTCGACGATGTTAATAAACGCGTCTCACGGCTAACTGCAAATATCCCCTTCATTAAACATAACTTTTCACCTTTATCATTCACAGATGTTCCAAACGATATTTACACACAAGGCATGTTAGGGGTTTACGAGTTCAATGACGTAAGTCTGCTTAAGGATGTATTTTTCTGGGGCTATGAGCGCTCTGCAGCGAGGTATGCCGTCGTTCGTCAATCATTAGGAGAACCAAATCCATTTCGACTTAAATACCGAAACGAGATCAAAGAAACGATCAGCACCATTATAAGAGCAATAATGAACTCGAAAATGGCAACTGAGCAGATTAGCCTTCAGGCGAAGGAGCTTCCAGGAGAAGACCAAACACCATTTATCGAAGCTGTAGAAACCGAGCTATTAGCCTTGCACGACGGTAATTTCGCCCGCTATCGGGTAAGCCCCAAAGAATTTCAACGCTGGAAAGATAACTGGTGACAAGGATTGACCGCCTGATTACTAAATACTATGTATTTGACACTACCTTTGCGCAATGGCCGGAATCTACATCCATATCCCTTTCTGTAAAAAAGCTTGCACCTACTGCGACTTCCACTTTTCCACATCCATGAAATACATGGACGAAATGGTGGATGCCATTTGCACAGAGCTGCTGCTGAAAAAGGAACGCCTTGCCGGCGCACAAATCGGGAGCATCTACTTCGGTGGTGGTACACCTTCTGTGCTTACCGCCGCTGCGCTGCACAAGATTTTCAATACCATCACCCAACACTTTACTGTAGCACAGGATGCAGAAATTACCCTGGAAGCTAACCCCGATGATCTTGACGCGAAAAAGATCACCGAGCTTCGCCAATTGCCGGTAAACCGTTTCAGCATCGGCATACAATCCTTCTTCAATGAAGACCTGATCTGGATGAACCGGGCACACAATGCGACCGAAGCAGAGACCTGTGTGAAACGCAGTCAGGATGCTGGATTTGAAAACCTGAGCATAGACCTGATCTACGGCTATCCGCTACTCACGAATGACAAGTGGCAAAGCAACATTCAGAAAGCATTAGCCCTGGAGAGCCCGCATATTTCTGCCTACTCCCTTACCGTTGAACCCAGAACCGCACTGGCAAGTGCCATCAAACGCGGCAAACAGGTTCCTTTAAACGATGAACAAAGTGCGGATCAGTTTGAAATGCTGATCAACAAAACCGCTGCAGGTGGCTTTGAGCACTACGAAATATCCAACTTTGCAAAACCCGGGAAGTATGCGGTACACAATACCAACTACTGGCGCGGGGTACCCTATCTTGGTATTGGCCCCTCGGCACATGGTTTTGACGGCACCAACCGCTATCTGAACATCGCCAACAATGCACAGTATCTAACCGCACTGGCCAATGGAAAACTCGCCGAAACCGTAGAAGAGCTGGATCAGTACGACAGGTTCAACGAGTACATGATGACAGCACTTCGTACCATGTGGGGTGTGGATCTGAACAAAATCAAAAAACAATATGGCCCTGCCTACCTGCATGATACCATGAAGAATATTCAGCCTTTTATGGAACGTAACTGGCTGCAACTTGACGCAGACACCTTAAAACTTACTCACGATGGTAAGTATTTTGCTGATTACATTGCTTCCGAGCTATTTTTGATACCGGAAGATCATTTTTAATCCTATAGACCAAAACCATGAAGAATACTGTTGTTTGGATCACTGGGGCATCCTCCGGCATCGGAGAAGCACTCGCATATAACTACAGCGCAAAGGGCGCAAAGCTGATCATCTCTTCACGCAATCGCGATGAACTTTTCCGGGTGAAAATGGCTTGTAAAAACCCTGCCCTGGTGCACGTACTATCCTTTGACCTGGAAAATACCGAATTGCTCCCTCAAAAGGCTGCTGATGCAATCCGGATATTTGGGCGGATAGACCTGCTGATCAACAGCGGTGGCATTAGTCAGCGCAGCTTAGCCATCGACACCACAGCCGCTACCGAAGAAAGACTCATGCGTGTAAACTTCTGGGGAACGGTTGCATTAAGCAAAGCCGTGCTGCCCACGATGATTGCACAAGGTGGTGGTCATATTGTCTGCATCAGCTCGCTGGTTGGCAAATTCGGCACCAGGTTCCGCTCTGCTTACTCGGCATCTAAACATGCCTTGCATGGTTACTTTGATTCCCTACGGTCTGAGGTTTACGACAAAAATGTAAACATCACCATCGCCTGCCCTGGCTACATCAAAACCAAGGTCACCATTAACGCCTTAACTGCTGATGGTACGCGACAAGGCACCATGGACGAAGCGCAGGCAAACGGCATGTCGCCGGAAGCATGTGCCGCAGAGATCGTAAAAGCCATTGAGCAGAAAAAAGAGGAGGTTTATATCGGCGGAAAAGAGGTTAAAGGCGTATTATTCAAAAGATTATTACCGGAGCGTTTTTCGAAATACATCCGCAAGGCTAAGGTTACCTAACCCGCCAGGTCAAAAGCTTTTTTCATGTAAAAACGAACTTCTTCATTGATGTCGGCGACTTCAATAATCCTGACATGATGATTATAGTCGCCATCGCCAGGCATCGTAATCTTACGAAAGCATAGATTGTCTTCATACGGCTCCTTAAAAGGTAGAAGCAGGTCTATAAAGCCCTTCCCGAATTGTATGATGTAAGAAAAGTTCCTTCTTCGCCTGAAACCAACCATCGTTTTAGTGGCATAAGCCTCTACCATCCCGATCTCATCAAAAGCTTCAAGCAAATGGAAAAACAGCATACGACTATGTTCAGATTTCCGGCTAAGAAAGTCAGCTAACTGTG
>DDAD01000067.1:2226-40127 GCA_002333205.1 Pedobacter sp. UBA2067 | reverse complement strand
GCGTTTTAAATGATTCCATGTCTCTATAAGACAATCGTACTCCCGTTTGTTTGACCAAAATGAACCTGAATAGCGGGTAGAACTACGGACATGTTCCTGTGTATACGGGAATGTTGCGGAATCAGCGTCCGCTGATACCTGAGTTGCTTTTTTTTTCTGAAAAATGCCGATCTGCTTGTTTTTTGACCAGTTGTGTAACCATTATATCAAAATACGCGCCTGAAAACTAGAATAGAGACTTATGAAATCGAATAAGAAAGACAAACTCGAAATATGGGGCGGCATCGAATGTACCTTCAACCGTATCCAAGACAACTATCTTGATCAACTGGAATATTCAGGCCACTACAACAGGATTAGCGATCTGGATCATCTCGGCTCTTTAGGAATTACAAAGCTCCGCTATCCGATAATCTGGGAAAAACATCAGCCAGAACTAGATACCGACATAGATTGGTCAAGGACCGAACGGTATCTAAATCGTCTAAGGGAGCTAGACATCACGCCCATTGCGAGCCTGGTTCATCATGGCAGCGGCCCTAAATACGTGAACTTTTACGACGGCAGCTTTGAGGAAGGCCTCGCAGCGTATGCAGTGCAGGTCGCAAAACAATTCCCATGGCTGGAGTACTACACACCCGTAAATGAACCACTTACAACAGCGAGATTCTGTGGGCTCTATGGACATTGGTACCCGCACAAGGCCAGCGATTACGACTTCTTCAAAGTGTTGCTAAGTGAATGTAAGGCTACTGTGATGGCCATGAAGGCGATAAAACAGGTGAATCCAGATGCAAAGCTTATCCAGACCGACGACTTAGGCAAATGCCATAGTACGCCTTTACTACAGTATCAGGCCGATTTTGAAAATGAACGACGTTGGGTGTCTTACGAGCTCTTATCTGGGAAACTTACTCCGGACAAGATGATGTGGAAATACATGGTTAAAGTAGGGATCAAAGAAGAAGAGCTACGTTACTTCCTGGAGAACAACTATGCTCCGGATATCTGTGGCTTTAACTACTATCTAACTTCAGAGCGTTATCTTGACGAAGATCTGCAGAAGTATCCAGCGCAATATCACGGCGGAAATGGCAAACACCAATATGCAGATGTACATACTGCACTGGTTAAAATGGATGAAGAATCTGGCGCCTACCACTTGATTAAAGAAGCTTGGGAACGCCTTCAATTGCCACTGGCAATTACGGAATGCCATCTATACAGCCCTAGAGAGGATCAGATGCGCTGGTTTTACGATATGTGGCTCACACTGAATCGCCTTAGAGATGAAGGTGTCGACATCCGTACACTTACTGCCTGGGCGCTTTTCGGACTACATGGCTGGAACCGACTTTGTACGGAACCCTGGGGCGAATATGAACCCGGCGTTTTTAGTCTCAGCTCCGGTGAACCCCGCCCTACGGCAATGGCCAGACTCATTCAGGAACTCAGTATCCAGGGAGCCTTTGACCATCCGATCTTAGCAGGCGAAGGCTGGTGGAAACGCGACCACAACAAAATACCAGTTGGAAAGCGTGTTAGGAGCCTATCCAAACCGACAAAAGAAGCACAATGCTGCAGACCATTGGTCATCATCGGTAAAAATGGTACGCTCGGCAGCGCCGTTCGCCAGATTGCCGAAGAAAGGAATATTCAGCATGTGGTACTCAGCAGGTCAGAACTGGATATCGCGGATTCCGCTAAGGTAGAGCAGATGATTAATAAACTTAATCCCTGGGCAATCATCAATGCTGCCGGATACGCGAACATTGATACTGCGGAATCTGAAGTTAAAGACTGCTTAAAGTCCAACTTTAAAGGCCCGGTGATTCTGGCTGATATTTGCGCAAGAAAGCATATCAGATTTCTAACCTTCTCTTCCGACCAGGTGTTTGATGGTAGAAAGTCGACGCCATATGTAGAAAGTGACCGCCCTGCGCCGTTGAGCAGCTATGGCAAAAGCAAGGTTAAGGCTGAAAAGAAAATTCAGGAGATTAATCCCGATGCGCTAATCATCCGTACAAGTAGCTTTTTCGGGCCTTGGGATGAGCAAAATTTTGTGTTCCAGGTATTAAAAGCGTTGAGCGAGCAGCGCAGCATTAAAGCAGCTAATGATGTCTATGTATCAGCTACCTACCTCCCCGATCTGATTCATGAGTCACTGAACATGCTCATGGATCATGAAAGTGGTATATTCCACCTGACCAACACCGGCATCATTACCTGGGCAGGCCTTGCGGAAAAAGTAGCCGAGATCGCAGAACTTGATCGTAGCCGTATTGAGGCTGTTCCTTTGAAGGAAATGGGACTTACCGCTTACCGCCCAAAATACAGTGCGTTGATCAGCGAAAAAGGCGTTCGCATGCCTTCATTAGACGATGCCTTGCAACGCTGTTTTGCTCGCATGGAAAACCTTTATGCATACCAACGTAGAGCCGGTTAACCCAAGGGAATGGGATGGGAACGTACTTCAGTCGAAACAAAACTACCGACTGGGTTGTAATTAGCTGCAAAAGCAAAGATTATGAAAACAGCGGTCATCATAGGAGCAACAGGTCTGGTTGGCAACAATCTTGTCCAACTATTACTTCATGATGATCGCTTTTCCAAGATCATTGTCTTTGTACGTAAATCCCTGCAATTACGAGACAACAAACTCGAAGAGCATATCATTGACTTCGACAAACCGGAATCATGGATACATCTAGTGCAAGGCGACATCCTCTTTTCAGCGTTAGGAACCACCATCAAACAGGCTGGCAGCCAGGACAAACAATATAAAATTGACTATACTTATCAGTACACCTTTGCACAAGCAGCCGCACGAAATCAATTACCAACCTATGTACTGGTCTCCGCGGCAGGTGCCAGGCCGGATGCTAAAATGTTCTACTCCAGGATGAAGGGTGAACTGGAAAGGGATGTAAAAACACTGCCTTTTAAAAGCATAAACATCATTCGCCCCGGACTGCTTCATGGCGCGCGCAAGGAAGAGCGTTTTGGAGAAAGCGTAGCTTTCAAAGTGCTTACTGTAGTAAATTCAATCGGCCTCTTCAAGCAATATCGCCCCATAAGCGGTAAAACCGTTGCTGCAGCTTTGCGCAATGCAGGGCTACAGGCACAGCCAGGCGTACACAACTACACGCTGGCAGAAGTATTTGACCTTGCAAATCACGCCTAAGTTGAAGGTATTATAACTTAGGCAAATATTTGTCTGCAGGATTATATGAAAAAAATGACAAGCGAAACATCTAAAAAGCTTCGCAAAGAAAGCATACAACGTTCTAAAAACTTCAGAAATGGCAAGTTCCAGAACCTAGACCTCACACCGGCATTAACTGAAGGATATGGTTATTTCAAAGTACTGTATGAGTTTTTCTTTAAAACCGTAAATGACAGGAGACCCTTAAGACCAATACCTTCTGTTAAGACCAACTTATTAGAACTTGATGCTAAAGAAGACGTGCTCGTCTGGTTCGGACACTCTTCGTATTTTATGCAAGTTGACGGCAAAAGGTTTCTGGTTGATCCAGTATTCAGCGGCAATGCTTCACCCCTAAGGGGAAGCAACACCTCCTTTAACGGATCTGACAGATACAAAGTTCAGGACCTTCCTGATATCGATTATCTCATTATCACTCATGACCATTACGACCACGCCGACTATCCTACCTTAGTACAGCTTCCTTCAAAAACAGGCATGGTTATCTGCGGTTTGGGTGTAGGTCGCTATCTGGAAAAATGGGGATTCAAACCAGAATGCATCATTGAAAAAGATTGGAATGAAGAATTGGATCTTAAGGATGGCTTCCATGCTTACATCAAACCTGCGCGGCATTTTTCTGGAAGAGGACTGATTCGGAATAATACGTTATGGATGTCTGTGTTACTGAAAACACCATCTATGAAAATCTATATCGGCGGCGACAGCGGCTATGACACCCACTTTGCCCAAATCGGAAGTCAGTTTGGCGACATCGACCTTGCCATTCTGGAAAATGGTCAGTACGATCTAAAATGGAAGTACATTCATATGTTGCCCGATGAGGTGCTGAAAGCTGCACAAGACCTGAATGCCAAAAGAATTCTGCCCGTGCATTCCGCGAAATTTGCAATGGCGAATCATGCCTGGAACGAACCGCTGAGGTGTATAACAGCACTCAATGAGCAGCTTCAACTTCCGCTTATTACGCCGATGATTGGCGAAAAGGTACAATTGAAAAATTTAGAACAAAAGTTCAGGAAATGGTGGGAACCAGAGTAGCAGCTTCGAATCCGGTTTATTTAATCACGCTAACAGGCTGTTTGAATTCATCGATGGCAACAAAAGTGAAATTGCCCTGAATAGCAAGTTCCCGACCCTCTGAATACATCTGCTCGATGTATATTTCAACGGCCACTTTAAGACTTGTATTCCCAATGTGTACAACCCGACCAATCAGTTCGACAATTGTACCAGCGGGAATTGGTCTTTTAAAATCAATCTTGTCGCTGCTAACCGTAACCATTATTTGCCTGCTAAACCGAGTGGCCGTGATAAAAGCAACCTCATCCATCATGTGCATGGCCGTACCGCCAAACAAGGTATCATAGTGGTTAGTTGTGTTGGGAAATACAGCTTTAAAAATTCTGGTTTCTGATTCGTTTATGCGCTCTTCAATTGTCATGCCTCTTGTATTTTATCCAGTTGCTACCGGTTATTCCGCAAAAGTAACATTTATGATGCATTTACCAGCGATCCTTTTTGAATCATGTTGATGAAAGCTGCTGATTGCTGTTTATACACCTACGGTATTGACAACTTGACGGGCATTAAGCTTAGAACGTAACTTCCAGATCGGATTAGCGGCAACACTGATGATTTTATGATTATACCTCACGCCACCATATCGGAGTTTTGCGAACATCGCCAACCAGGTACATATGCCCCTTTCCAATAACCAGCATGGTGCATATAGTGCACAAGCGGCAGAAAAGTATTTCGTCCCTCCATGCATGCGCCGTCCAATCTCCGCTATTGGCACCGACAATGCCAGCAAGCCCAAAGGCAAAAATGGAGATACCACACCAGATGCGATCAGACCCGGCACCAGAGCAAAAAAGAATGCGAGTTTTAATGGCTGTGCATAATCATCATAGGCCTGCCGCACGCGCTGGGACCAAAAATGCTTGTCTGATGGCGGAAGCCGCTCAACAAAAAGGTCTGGTTTATACAGCACTTTTCCATAACCAGCTTCCACCGTTCGCATCAGCTCCAGGTTTTCAAAAAGAACATTACCATCATAGCCACCTAGCTGATTGATGAAGTCCTGTTGCACGGCCAATGTACCAGGATAGTCATGATGTAGTGCCCGGTTCAACAGCGTACGTGCAGTGTCCCATTGTGCATGCCACGGAGCTGGCGAGAAGTAATTCTGCGGAACAACAAGCTGTACCTCCTCTAGCAATGACTCGACCAACCGCAGCTGCTCCGGTGTATACCGAACATCATCATCAGCAATGACGACTTTCTCATGCTGTGCCAGGCGCAGGCCGGTCATCACACCATTAACCTTCCCGTTTACAAAGTTGAATTCCGCTGAGGGTGGTAAATGTTTTCCATACGATCCCCAAGCTTCCTTGTGCAATAAGAAGTTCGCCGGATTTGAACCATCCACCACGATCAGTTCCACCTGATCGGCTATCGACTTCAGGTATCCGGTGAGCTCCTGAGGATCTTGCCCGGCATCCCACTTAATGGGTAAGATATAACTTAAGCGCATCTTATAATTTCGTACTGAATAGGTTTGAATGACCAATTGTTAGATTGTTCGGCAGAACAGGCGGTTAGACCAACAATAAGGTCCATTTTAGCTTCAAACAATAGAAAATCACCTGCTTTACTTTGCGGTGGATCCACAGACAAAGTACCATCAGGACTAAACTGTACATTCATAAAAATGTTGAAGGCAGTGGGTATGTCATCAGGTTCAATGCCGTAGGCAGCAAGATTGGTATACAAATTCTCGAAGCAACTTGGGTGGTATTCCGGATTCTCATACAGAATTTGAAAAGTTTCCGGACTGCAAGGTGCAAGCAGGAAATCATTTCTTCCATTGGTGTCATCCAATATTTCCATCATCTTATGACTGCGATTGCTCCAAAGGTGATGTCCTTTGGTAATGAGAATGGTATTCTCAAAATCCAGCGTCTTTCCAGAAGATATTTTCTCCCTTTTATCTGCGGCATTGAAAAGCACCATATCACTTACCTGTTCTCCTTGTGGATCAATAACTTTCAGTCTGTCACCTGCATTCAGCTTGAAGGCTGCTCCTTTTTGTTTTTGTATCGTTTCTATCATATTTGCATTTAGTAATTACATGCTCATCATTTATGGGGATTTGAACTCATATCAAGGTCGGAAAGGCTCATGTTACGGCTCAAAAACGGGCATTTCCAGCTTTCATCGACCTCCCGTCCACTATACTGTGGCGCCTCAAGGCCTTCGCCATGGTCTTTCAACATCGGATTGATGCCGCCATCATAATTCTTTTCGCGAGTGCGGATGGTATTTTTCATCTTTTCATAAACCCCGGATGCACGTAGTGCCTCAAACTGTTTATGCAGGTTAAAAGCCATTGCGGTAAAGCCAAACCGCCTTGCGCGACGGCTTGCCTGGGGATGGAGACCTACCACGAAGAAAGCATAGCCATTGAAACTAAAGCTAAAGTTTTTGTCTGCAGGATCGCTGCTCACAGAAGGGTCCCAATCTGCATCGCCGTCTGCATCATGCAAGTGTTGCAGCTGCTGCCATAGTTTTTCTTCGAACTCCAGCTCAGAGTCTATTTTATCCTCGAACACAGCAATCATTGACATGTAATTGCAGTCTTTCCCGAGCGAATCTTCAATATATAACTTCAAATCGTTCGCAAGTGCCTGGGTACTATCCTCAGCACCCATATTTCCGTAAATACCTAAACGATACTGCTTAGTATTGAAAGCTGCTTTAGCGCCAACGCATGGGTATTCTGTGGTATCAACCTTTCTGATAAACTCCTGGTTTATTTTCCAAGCCCTTAAATGCACATCTTGGGAAATCTGGTCGGGCAGAAAGTAGGTCTCACTTTGTTTAATCTGAATGTCCATATAGCTTTGAATGTTTAACTGGCTTATTCCTAAGGTTTAAGAAATAGAAGAACAGCTTTCCTTTTGGTTTTGTTTAGCCGTTTTATACTAGACCTGCACAGTATTTATCCCAGTAGCTGAGCAACAAACGCTGTCCGAACTGGCTATAGCCCCTGCCTATTCCCGGTGTTGGTGTAAATTCTCCAAACACTGCACCCTTGGTTGTTGCATAAAAATCAATACGACAGAAGATTCTGTAAGCCTTACTTAAAGTTTTTACCTGCTGCACCATTTCTTCAAGGCACTCAGGTTTGGGTCTCGGGGCAACAAGTGTATACCCGGGATGTACTGCCTCCATTGGATGCCAATGTTTATCGTAAAAACTTCCAAACCCTGCTTTTGGGCCAAGCCGGTTAATCAGCTGACAACTTGCAATCTCGCCATTGAAGCAGAAGAACTTGTAATCATTTAGCACCTTGTATTCGCCGGGTTGTTCCTGCAAAAATTCTTCAATCAGGAATTCGAGCCTTGGTTTTTCAGCAAGTTTAAGCGCTAATGCGGCACGTATTTCCGCTTCCTTATGGTAGCTGTTATCAAACAAGTTATAACCATCGTTCATAATGAAAACATTACCGGAAGAGTGCCCGATCGTTGGCCGGATTACGTATTGTTTTGGGAAACTATCAAAGTCTATTGTTTGTACATCCCGCCCTTTCCAATATAGATTGGCCATATTACAACCCATTTTTATCGCAAACTGCTTTGCATTATATTTATTGCTGAGTTTTCGTTGCCAGTTTTCTACATCCTGCCACTTTTCTAGCGAGTCTTCCGCAGACATCGATGCGTTTCGAACATCCTCGGTACTTTGAGGACTCCAAAATACACGATGACGGTGTTTGATCCGTCTGCTAAACTCATCCTATTTTGCGAATACACTTGTTATTCGTCCTAACATTGAACTAACCATTTGACTCGTAGATAAATTGCTGAAGTATACTCATATATTATTCTTTAAAGGATCGTGATCCTGCGCGTTGAAAACACCCAGGATATTTCATGGTTTCACAAAACCGCAATTCAGGTATAGAATACCCAAAAGNNTATGACAGCAATAACTTGGCGTCCCCGTATTCGACACTACATTACCGATTAACTTACAACGGCTTACACGCTTTGTAGCTGGATAAGTACCCAAAAATCCAAATTAGGAAACCTCTGGCCCTGCAAATTGTAGTTAAGGCAATCACCTATTAAAAACTAAATTGAAATATTATGAAAAGAGTAATTTTTTCTGCCGCAATAATTGCATTAGCAATGAACTATGCAGTTGCACAAACGGGAACAACAGGGACTAGCGGAACAGGTACTGGAACCACAGGGACTGGAACTACAGGTACGGGTACCGGAACAACTGGTACTGGAACAACTGGCACCGGAACAATCGGAACTGGTACGACCGGAACGGGAACTGGTACAGGAACAATTGGTACAGGTACTGGAACAACTGGAACTGGAACTGGTACCGGAACAATTGGAACTGGTACTGGAACGATTGGTACAGGAACAGGTACAACTGGAACAGGCAGTGGAACTATCGGAACTGGAACCGGTACTACAGGCACTGGAACTGGAACCATCGGAACTGGTACAGGAACAACTGGAACCGGAACTACCGGAACAACTGGTACAACTACACCTCCAACTGAAAGAAAAGGTAAAGTAAAACCTNNACAGGTACTACCGGTACTGGCACAATGGGAACCACTGGAACTACTGGTACAACTGGTACAACTGGTACAACCGGCGGAACTACAGGCTCAGGTACCACTGGTGGAACAACTGGATCAGGTACTACAGGCGGAACTACAGGAACAGGAACTATTCCTCCGATGTAATTTCCAACACCAACTTCAATATTAGGGATACGATAACATCGTATCCCTTTTTTTATGACTCGCGGAAACGAACCTTATGTTGTGGCTCCGGCTTAAAGAAGTGGTTAAGCGGACCGGATCCCCTCCCGGTGTGAACATCTTTACCGTATTCAAGCGCTAAACTCAAGTAGTTTTTAGCTCTTTCTATCGCCCGGGTCATGGAACAGCCAAGGGCAAGTTCCGCTGCGATTGCTGCAGAAAGTGTGCAACCCGTTCCATGGGTATTTCTGGTCTCAATATAGGTGGCATCAAACACCACATTGTCCCCTTCAGCATTCATGTATACATCGTGCGTAATCGGTCCGCTCAGGTGACCTCCTTTCAGCAGCACCGCTTTACATCCAAGTTGAATCAACAGTTCTGCAGCTTCAAGCATATCTTCTAACGATTCAACTCGCTTTCCACAAAGCAGCATCGCTTCATCCAGGTTGGGCGTAAGTAAATCTGCAGAAACAAGCAAACCTGCCTTAAGTGCATCGATCGTGTCATCCAAAATCAACTTGTGCCCACTGGTCGATACCATTACCGGATCGAAGATCACCGGCACACCGGCATAGTTTTTTAAGGTCGCGTCGATAATACTCGCCAGTTCTGGGGTGTGTACCATCCCGACCTTTACTGCTAAAGGTTTAATATCATCCATCACAGCTCGGATTTGTCCCTCCACAAGCTCGGCCGGAATGCTATGTATTGCCTGAACACCAAGCGTGTTCTGAACTGTTACCGCGGTGATAGCAGAGGTGCCATAACAGCCTAGTGCAGCAAAGGTTTTTAAGTCCGCCTGAATACCCGCGCCACCACCGCTATCCGAACCTGCAATGGTCAATACTGTGGGATACCTATATCGCACTGTCATGGATGCCGCCATCACATTAAACAATTATCCCAATCCTTCCACACTGGCTCATAGCCTTGCGCCCGGATCATGGTGGCAATTTCTTCTGGACTACGTTCATCTGAAATTTCAAACTGCTCCAATGATTGCGGATCCACCACATAGCCACCTGGATTCGTTTTCGAGCCGGCACTGATGGAGGTGATGCCTAGTTTAAGAACATTGTTCCTGAAATTTTCGGATTCCCTCGTCGAAATGGAAAGCTCGAGTTCCTCATTAAAAAGGCGGTAAGCACAAATGAGTTGCACCAATTCCGTGTCGCTCATCTCCACCTTCGGCTCAAGCCCTCCACTAAACGGTCTTAGTCTTGGAAAGGAGATGCTATACTTACTTTGCCAGTATTTCTTTTCCAGATAACTAAGATGCAGCGCTGTAAAGAAAGCATCTGTTCGNNCCAGTCCTCCAGCCCTATCAACACACCTAAGCCTATCTTATGGATTCCCGCAGCACCAATACGGTCGGGTGTTTCCAGCCGGTAGTTGAAGTTCGACTTCTTTCCTTTTGGGTGATGCTTTTTATAATCTTCTTTATGATACGTTTCTTGATAGACCAACACAGTGTTTAATCCAAAAGGTTTTAACACCTCATAATCCTCCTGATCCAGGGGCTGTACCTCCATAGCGATATGCGCAAAATGTGGCCGGATGAGTTGAAGTACGCTTTTAAAATAAGCCACATCAACTTTTAAATTGTGCTCACCAGTAACCAGCAGCACATGATCATACCCCATTTCTTTGATGCGGGCAACTTCCTGCATGATCTCTATAGCATTTAATGTTTTCCGCTTAACTTTGTTGTCGTAACTAAATCCGCAATACGTGCAGATATTGTTACACTCATTGGAGAGGTAAAGCGGCACATACATCTGAATGATTCTGCCAAATCGCTTCAGCGTCAAGTTTCGGCTTTGTTGTGCCATCTGTTCCAGAAATGGTGCGGCTGCTGGAGAAATTAGCGCCATGAAATCTTCCAGTGTACGTTTTTTAGCCTGCAATGCAAACAGTACGTCTGCAGCAGTCTTGCTATATATACTGGCTTTTACTTCATCCCAATTAAAGCCTTCAAATAAATCAGCGAAATTATTCATCTAGAAAAGAAGTTAGGGGGCTGCTGGCGGCCGCGTGTGAAACTGGAGGTGCTAAGCGTGCTTCAAAGGCCATTCTTCCGGCTTCAACGGCCAACTTAAAGGCTAGTGCCATTTGCACCGGATGAGCAGAAACCGCGATGGCGGTATTTACCAGAACCGCATCTGCACCAATTTCCATCGCCTTTGCAGCATCAGAGGGGGCACCGATACCTGCATCAACAACTACAGGCACATTGCTCTGGTCAATAATGATCTCCAAAAAATCAATTGTTCGTAAACCCTTGTTGCTACCGATGGGCGAACCAAGCGGCATCACCGCAGCGCTACCGACTTCTTCCAGTCGCTTGCATAGCACTGGATCCGCATGGATGTATGGAAGTACAATAAACCCCAATTTCACAAGTTCCGCTGTGGCTTTCAAGGTTTCTATCGCGTCGGGCATCAGGTATTTTGGATCAGGATGTATCTCCAGCTTGATCCAGTTTGTTTCAAGTGNNGGCATTACGGACGCCAGAGGTATTCGGCAAGAGGTTTATATGCGGAGCACTTAGCCGAAGCATCAGATCGTCCTGCCCTGCATTATTTAAATTTACCCGCTTCAGGGCAACGGTGACCAGCTCTGAGCCCGAAGCAATTAATGCTTCCTCCATAACGGCTGCATCATTAAACTTACCCGTTCCGCTGAATAGTCTTGAACTAAAGGTTTTATCTGCAATTTTTAACATGATTATCTTTTTACGTGATTTATACTGGATTGCAATGCGCTGTTAATTGACAATACAACCACCTCTGGTGTATTGGAAAATGTAATGGCCGCCGATACCGCTACGCCATGTAGGCCCGCTTCCATCAGTGCTGGAATATCTCCGGGGAGCAGACCACCAATGGCAATGACAGGAATGTCAATCTTAGCTCGCTTCAACTGTTCCATGATGTTTGAAAAACCTGCCAGCCCTAGTATAGGGCTAAGATTTTTTTTGGTTGGGGTAAAACGAAACGGGCCAAGACCAACATAGTCAGCCCCTTCCCTTGCCCGCTGCACCACATGGTCAAAGGTGTTTGCGGTACCGCCAATGATCATCTTTGGACCAACAATATGCCGTGCCGCTACAAGGGACATATCCGACAAGCCAAGATGTAAACCATAAGCACCGACTGTTTGCGCAACCTCCGGATGATCATTTATGATCAACTTAGCCTCATATGCATCGCAAAGGGCTTTAGCGGCATAGGCCTGTTCCAGCATAAAAGCTGCTTCCTGATCTTTAATCCGTAGCTGAATCCACCTGCAGCCAGCAGCAAGCGCCTTTTCAACCGCCGACAGATGACATCCCGCAGCATCTGGTTGAGATATATAATGTAATCGGTTAATCATGTGCTGAGGTTTGTACAGGGTGTTCTTTTAGTTTATTTATACTATCCTGGATGCTTAAGAAATTGTTGACAGGAGAACCTGGTTTATTCCAGATGGCCCCCAGAACGGCAACGCCATCAAAGTTCATTGCCCTTACCAGAGGGATATTGGCGACGTCAACTCCGCCCAAGGCGATAATTGCCGGAGCAGCTTTCGGTTTTGATAAGCGAAAGTCTGGCGCAAGGGAACCATGGTATCCGAGTTTAGATATGCTGTTAAACACTGGACTGAAAAAGACATAATCGAAGTCGGACAGTGCATTCGCATGTTCAAGCTTGTGAATAGATGTACTCAAGCCTATACCACGTCGCTTTTGGTCTGCCACCATATCTGCTTGTAGCAGGCGTAAGGCCTCTGGATAATGTCTTCGTTCCATGGCAAAAGTGTCAGCAAGTTCATGGTGTTGATGTAACACCACTTGCTTGCGGAAGCAGGAATCAATGGCATTGAGCACCTTAGAGTATTTTGCAATACTTCCATTTGGCTTACGCAGGTGAAAGCGTTTCATACCCACTGCAAAAAGTTCATTGATCAACCTGGCCTCATCATGCAGGAATTCGGGACTCGATAGTACGATTAGCTCCATATCAACCTCCTTGCGTTGCCTTAATGATCATGACCTTGTCGCCAGGTACCAGATTGCGGTCCGACCACTCTGTTTTCGCGACGATCTGCTGATTAAGGGCCACAGCAATTCCTTTAGCGGGTAAATGTGGCAACTGATCCAATAGCATTGCAATGCTGCAATTATCCTGAATCTCTAGAATTTCTTGATTTACGGTTACTTCCATCTTGTATAGCATTATACTTTAGGAATTGTCCCGCAGGAGGAAAGAAAGGCTACACGCAAGGTGTCTCCATCACTTTTCCCTTCGGCAGTACGAACTGCATCAGGTTCAAAGGGTATTATCTCAGTCCTGTCCGGACACCCCTAAAGTTTTATAAATGTATAAATAAAAATTACGGAAAGTGTATCGTAATAAAAAATTGACGGATCAACGTATTCTACGGACAAGTACTTTTGCGATTCGCATGTGCCGATCGGCTTTGGCTTTCAATTGCTGATGATGCAACAGCCAGCCGCCTATTCCGCCAATCAAACTACCTACGTCGATGTCGGTGAACCTTGCTGAAATCAGCAGATCCGAGTCTACGGAAAATAAGCTTCCTATATCTGCCAAAAAGATCGTCAGTGGCGTGATGAATATACAGGCTAGCGCATAATGACGCACAATCAGCATCTCAATGATGAATTGCAACATCAGGATGCTTATACATACAGATAATGGCTGCATATCCAATTGCAGCAATAGCCAGGTAAGTCCAAGCCCCACAACCGTACCGAGCATACGATGAAAGCTTCTTTGCCAAACATGGGTTATGCTTACGCCCTGCATGATGGCTAACGAAGAGATCGGCACCCAGTATGGATTATGAAAGTTGAGCAGGTGTGGCACAAACAAGGAGATTCCTGTAAATGCACCAATCGTTATTGATTCGGAGATGATGATCGTGTTTTTCTTTCGGGGAATAACTGCTTGTAGCTTGTCCTTGTATTTTGCAGTCATATATAAGCTATAAAGCAATGCTAAGGCACATGCGAATAGGACGCCCAGAGCCAACAAGCCGGCTTTTACTGGAATGGCTTCCAGGTTAAAAGGTTGGCAACTTGCCATAGCAGCGATCATGATGAAAAAGAAATTCCCCGGCGGCCCGAGTTTAAAGATATTGGTAACCCAGTTCACAAAAAAGGCAAACACCGCCATCATCAGCGAGGAAAGTATTGGATTGAAGCTAAACATCAATCCAAGGGAATAACTCAGTATAAAGCCCAAAGAACTGAACAACATGGTACTTCGCCTGTGCCGGAAATTTGTTGGTGGTAAATACAAGATCACCAATCCGCCAAGACAAGATACGATACCATACTCCAGGTGGTCCAGCAGATAACCAGCAAGCAAAGGAAGGCCAACACAAAGGGAAGCTAAGACTGGAACATGCCATAAACGCTCTGTCTTTTTAAGCTGGAACAGCAGCTTCAGTTCTCGTTTGATGATGCTCTTCAGGGTATCGGCCATGCCGCAAAATTACAATACTTCTCCAAAAAACCTCCATTATGCCCTAAATGAGCGGATTGAGGATCGTCAGAATTGTAAAACTCTGTTACAATAGGTAGATTCGTCTGCTAACCAAATAAAACTATGCAGTTCAAGATCAAGTTCCTATCCAGCCTTTTTCTCCTTTTCTTAACACATCAGATAACCTTAAAGCAGCAGGTGCTTGCTCAGGCGACAAACTCAGCCGCAGCAAAACCGCAGCTCCTACTGTGGGATGATAAAGCGGCGGTAGATTGGATGACCCAAGCCTACCCTATCGGAAACGGGAGAATCGGCGGCATGATTTTCGGCGGTGTAAATCAGGAACATATTCAATTCAATGAAAACACGCTTTGGACTGGCGATGAATCAGATCGCGGCATGTACCAGGCCTTTGGGGATATCTTCATAGACTTCGATGAAAAAAAGCAGAATGCCCGGTCGGCCGATCGCATAGCCAACTACAAGCGTAGTCTAGATCTGGAAAATGCGCTTCATGAAATTAGCTACAGCCAGAACAATGTTAAATTCAGCAGGACTTACTTCGCAAGCTTTCCGGATAAAGTGATGGTCCTAAAGTTCACCGCAGACAAGAAAGGCGCCTACAACGCTTTAATCCGACTTAAAGATGAACATGGAAGTAAGCCGGCTTTCGCCAACCAGGCGATTAGCTTATCAGGACGTTTAAACAATGGCATGAAATATCAGGCAAGTGCCTTAATACAAGTGGAGGGCGGAAAGGGAGGCGTTGTCACTGACCAAAACGGTGGTTCAGCTTTCAAGATCAGCGATGCAGATGGTTTTAGCATCATCTTTACGGCATCTACAGATTTCGTCAACAAGCGTGAGCAAAGCTGGAAAGGTGAAGATCCGGCTATACAAAACGAGCGTGTCCAAACAGCAGCAGCAAAAAAGAGCTATAAGGCCTTGCTAGACAACCACCTTAAAGATTACAAGAAGCTTTTTGGACGGGTAACATTGAACTTGGGTAATAACCCGGAGGTACGTCATCAAACGACTGCTGCGCGCGTGCTCAATTATAAGGGTACAAAAGACCCTGAATTAGAGACCTTGCTGTTTCAATACGGAAGATACCTGCTTATTGGTTCATCCAGAGCAGGCGGGCTGCCGGCAAACCTTCAAGGCCTATGGAACAACAGCAACACACCGCCATGGGGAAGCGACTATCACTCGAATATCNNTTACCTGGACTATATCAACAGCATTCGCGAAGTGAAGAAGATGCACACCAAAAAGCAGTATCCAGGTGTACGCGGCTGGACAGTGCGCACAGAGGGTAATCCCTTTGGTGGAGAAAGCTTCCTTTGGAACACACCTGGAAGTGCCTGGTTTGCGCAGGCACTGTGGGAACATTATGCCTTTAACAAAGATGAAAAGTACCTGCGTAACTTTGCTTACCCCATTATGAAAGAGGTTGTCGAGTTCTGGGATGATCATTTAAAAAGAAGACCTGACGGCACCCTGGTTGCCCCGCTTGGCTGGTCGCCGGAACATGGTCCAACGGAAGACGCTATCTCTCACGATCATCAAATCATCTGGGACCTGTTTACCAACTACCTGGAAACCGCAGCGATTCTCAAAATTGATCAGGAATATGCCAAACACGTAAGTGACCTGCGTGACCGTCTGCTTCCACCTAAGATTGGCAAATGGGGACAGCTACAGGAATGGGAAACCGACCGTGATGACCCAACAGATAAACACAGGCATGTGTCACACCTCTTTGCGCTACACCCTGGCAGGCAAATCAATACCACAGAAACACCTCAACTTGCACAGGCTGCAAAGGTAAGTTTACAGGCACGGGGAGACGCATCAACAGGCTGGTCTATGGCATGGAAAATGAACTTCTGGGCGAGACTGCACGATGGCGATCATGCATACAATATCATGCAGAATTTCATCACTCCGGCTGGAGAAAAAGGCTCCAATTATAATGATGGTGGAGGAATCTATACAAATCTGTTCTGCGCCCACCCTCCTTTTCAGATTGATGGAAACTTCGGGTATACCGCTGGCATTGCCGAGATGCTTGTACAAAGTCAAACCCCGACCATTCAAATACTACCTGCACTTCCTGCAGCTTGGTCTACGGGTAGTGTAAGCGGTCTAAGAGCACGTGGCAACTTTGAGATCACCAATCTCAGCTGGAAAAACGGCAAGCTAACTTCGCTTAGCATCAAGTCACTTTCCGGAGGCTTGTGCCGTATAAGTTCAACAACAGCCTTAAAAAGCAGAATTGAAAACCTGCGTGCAAGAAGTACAGGTAAGCAGATTGACTACAGCTTCGAGACTAAGGCCGGTAAAGAATACCACTTTGTTGCACTTGAGTAAACTCCTGAGGACCTCCGGTCTTTAATAGTCTACAAAGTGTTAACGAGCACAGAATCTATGATAACAGCTTATGAAATTTTATTCACGTAAGGGCTTTTCGATGATGGCCATTAGTAGCTTCTTATTGTTTCTAAGTTTATTCTGCTTAGTCAATGAGGAATATATACTCTTTGCGGTTATACTTGCCGCCTTGTTTTACTTATTATGGACAATCTTTGATACCCATTACGTGATTTCGGACAACAAGCTGCACTACAAATCCGCGCTACTTAAGGGTTCCATTGAAATAAGCAGCATTGTTGAAATCACAAGAAACAGGACTATGTTTGCAGGCTTAAAACCTGCTACTGCAAGCAAGGGAATAATTATAAGATTTAATAAGTGGGACGACATCTACATGTCGCCCGCTAATGCCGATGCTTTCGTTCAAGCGTTAATGGCTGCTAATCCGGCAATTAAGTTGCGGTAAAAACCAATTTCTTTGCAGGAAAAATCGCCGGTATCACCTGACGATGTACGATCTTGTAAGGCATCGTAATCGGGACTTTTCGAGGTTTTTAGGCTTCCCTTTGCTGGTCAGGTTTATTCAGATATCTGGCTAGAATAAACATCAGTACACAAGAACCCAGGGCAAGTACAAAATAGCCATAACTTAGGTTCAGCTGATCTTTGACAGGAAATACATCAATGATTTTGTAACTCAGGAAGGAAACCAGAATATATACAATACCTCCAGTCAGGCCGCCAGAGATTCCTGCATTTTTAGGGAACCTGGTCAGGCAGTAAGCGAAGTAGTTGTTGTAGGTATAGCCTGCGCCAACATGGATCAGAAACGCGAAAAACAAGAGTGTATAGAGGTTCTCTAAATAACCGAGACTCACAATCATCAATACGGTAAAGGCTAGCTGTAAACCTACATTAACCACCATCTTCTTCAGCATTGGACTTTTAATGGTTGCTTTTCCAATGAAGCCGCCAACCATCCACGCGAAGCCAAGGATTAGTGAACAATAGCCTGTTACGATAGGGCTCATGCGGAAGGCATGCTCAATAACAAACGGCCCGGACATGTTGTAGATCATCACCATCGAATAAGCCAGACCCAGCATCACGATGCCCAGGGTAAAACTCGCAGTTCCAATCATCTCTCCATAGATTTTTATGATTTTTCGGATGTGGAATGCTGTGGGCTGACGGATCGTTTCACCACTAAAAATCAGCTCAAGCACTAGAATGATAGTCGCAAAGGCAGCAAGGAAGTAGAAATTAGATTCCCAGCCAAAAAAGTTTTGCAGATAGCCACCTAGAAATGGCGCAATGATGGGCCCTGTAGACCAAACAATTGTGAAAATGCTCAGATAGGCTTTCAACTGATCACCGGAATACACATCTACAAAGTATGCCCGCTTGGCCACAACAACACTGGCGACGGTTATCCCCTGGATAATGCGCATCAGATAGATGATATAAATGTTGCCGGTATTTGCAATGGCGACACAGGAAGCGATGAAGAGGATCAATGAACCCAGGCTGATGTTGTACCTACCGAAGCTATCGACAATACTGCCAACAAAGAGCTGCCCTACGCCATAACTGATCAGGAAAAAACTCAGGGTAAGCTGAACTTGTAAACTACTAACACTTAATGCTGCTTCCATAGAAGGCATGGAGGGAATGTATATATCGGTCGCAAAGCCGGAAAGTGGAAGCAGTGCAAAGGCCAGAATAGTGGCGACACCCTGATTGCTTACTTTTTTATCGGAAAGTATCTTCATCGTAATTTCAATTGGAAGCAGACAAAATTTAGTCCACAAAAAAAGCCTTCCGAGATGGAAGGCTTTAGAGCGAAAGACGAGATTCGAACTCGCGACCNNACCAACTGAGCTACTTTCGCATTTTGTAAAACATCTCCGATGTTTTTCCCTTAAAAACGTCAGCTTTTTTGAAGAGCTTCGTTCCGTTTGGGATTGCAAATATAGTGACAAAACATTTCCTGACAAGTTTTTTCTTAAATAATTTAGAAGTTTATTGTAAGTTATTGTCTTTCAGCACGGATAAAATCACATCGCTTTCAAAGCCCTTTCCCATAAGGTAAGTCATCAGCTTGTGCTTCCTTTTATAAGGATCTTTTTCGGTGATTGTCCGCAGCTTTTTTTCTGCCGCATCTAGTATCACCTGCAGATAATCATCATAATTGATGCTGTTCAGCGCTTTAGTAATCATCCGATCCGGCACTTTACGCAACTTCAAGCCCTGCTTGATCTTAATCTTCCCCCATTTCTTGATGTTGAACTTTCCGGACACATAAGCCCTGGCAAAGCGTTCCTCATTCAGAAAATTTGTTGTGATCAGTTCGGAAATGATGTTTTCTACATCCGCTGCATGTAAACCCCATTCATACAGCTTATTTCTTATTTCCTGCTGCGCACGTTCCTGGTAGGCACAATAGTGCTCTGCCTTCATCAGCGCCGCTTTCTTGTCTAATATGACCTGCTTTTTTTCCAATGTGATTATATTAAAAAAGCCATTAAATTTTTCATTCAATGGCTTCTTCTAATTTTCTCTGATAAGATTATCTGGATCTCCTTGCTTGTGTACCTGCAAATTCGATTGTAGTTGCAAAAAGAATCAGGCCGATACCAAAAACGATGAATCCGCCATAAACTAAACCTGCAGCTGCGTTTAAGCTACTTGCTGAATCGAATAAGCTGCGGTGATTGGAAGCGGTGAATATAAATCCACCTGCGATTATCAATAATCCTAAGACAGTAATGCCTAATCCTAATGTTTTTTTCATATCTCTAATTGGATGCTACAATGGGCAAATATATAAAATTTCGTTGGCCATAAAAGTTATGAGCCAATAATTTAGTTAAAATGGGCAAACCTAAAATAGCGCTACATCAGCTTTGGGTCAAGCGCAGACGANNCACCAAACGCACACCAAACGCAGACCGAACGCACAGGTCGTGTGCGCCAGGTCTGTGTTTGCTGTGTGTTTGTGCTCTGTCTGTGCTGTATTTGTTTAAAAGCAGTGTCGGAGCCCTTTATTAAATAAACGCTTTTAAAGTGGGAAATTGTGTGAAATTCTTGTATTTTAATGGAAAAATTAACGCTCAAAATGGCAAAATATACAGATGGCGTAACCGGTGCCTTTTCCGGAAAAGTAGGTCCGGTAGTTGGTTCAACATGGAATGGAGTTCCATACATGAAAAGTAAAGGAAATGCACGTACAAGTGCAGCCACCGGAGCCGAGCTCGCGAATCAGCATAAGTTTGCGGCAGCCCATGCATGGCTTAAACCCTTGCTTCCGATTCTTCGTGTTGGATTTAATGGCTATTCCAAAACATCTTACGGGTATAACGCTGCAAAATCTCACATGCTTAAACACAGCATGGTAGATGGGCAGGTTTTACCGGAGCGCGTTAAAGTTAGTGCTGGAGGGTTAATGATCTCTCCAGACATGCATCTGAAATTGACACCTAGCCGTAAGCTGCAATTCAGCTGGTCACCTGCATACATCCCCGGCACAGATGGAAAGGACCAGTTGATGGTTCTGGCCTATCACCCGGAAGATGCAACCGCAACCTATCAGCTACATGGAGTGTTTCGGGAAGCGGGCGAACAGCTGCTTGACCTGTCGGCAGATTTCAATGATAAAACCATCCATGTCTATGCAGCNNTGGACCGATGATCGAATCGATGAGGATATTGATGGACATGAGTACGACCACTTTGCTGCTCGCTCCATTACGCGCCACGGCGAATAACATACCAGCAGAAATCAGAAAGCCAGTCATATCTCCGACAACCGGAAAAAGGTTTATGATCGGATCAATGCCAAAACGGAACTTTGTGCCCGGAAATCTGAACTGCTCATCCATCAGGTAGGATACTGACTTTATCCAACCTGTCCCTGGTTTATTTGGTATTCCGCTTTGATATGGATTTTGAGCCATGGTCTATTTTTTAAATTCGCTGATGTCTACGATCGCATTATCGTCTACATACTGCAGGAACTCAATTCCTTTGCCATTTTTCTTCCAGGTGTAATTATTATGGATCCACTTGTAAATATTTGCAACATCCTTAGGTGCTTTCTTAGGAAGTGCGGCAGAATAAACACTGCCAGTGGGATAGTGAACCTGGTAAAATGAATCCTGCGTTAGGAACACCAGTGTTGTTTTATCTTTGGACTGNNGCTGACGGGGAATTGGGTAAACCCTGGCGTTCACGGTGGTTACAAACACATCATTGTTTATCAGGTAGCCCGATTTACCGACCCGGGTCATGCCATTGGTAAATTGCTGGTCGTTTGCACCATCAGAGGCACGGTAAAGGCTCACAACTTCTACCTTGCCGTTATTGGCCGATACCAGGAAGAATGGCGCCTCTGCTTTCAGGCTTCCTTCGAGTTGCACAAGTACACAGGTTTTCTGCGTATTTACAACCTCTGCAAGACTAAATCGGTCTTTTAGGAAGCTTTTATCTTTTTCATCTGGTTGAATCCGGATGAGTGTGTCTTTGTATTTTACCTGGAAGGCATCCTTTGCTTTAGGATCACTTTGCTCGCCCGGTGCTGCAAGAACGACCTTAAATACATCTTCAGCGTTTTTTGGATAGTGATTAAAGTCTTCATTCTCAGCCAGCGTTCGTGGCACATAACTTTGTTCTTTGATGGTATTGTTGCAAGCGTAGCAGCATACAACAAGTAAAAGGGCGTATAATTTAACTTTCATTTAGTGGTGGTTTTTCGGGCCTGATGTCAAATGTAATATTCGATGCTTAAATCCAATATTTTATTTTTCAAAACTTAGGTTCTAGCGGGTTGTTTTCTAATAAGATAAAATAAACTTTGTGCTATGAGATTTACTTATAAAGACCCGATTACCGAAAATGAGATTGAATTGAATGCAGAACCTGAAGACTATAATGGTGAACAGGGCCTGAGGATCATTTTTCCTGAGAAAGATTCTTTTGTAATGGTGCAAAAAGATGGAAGCTGGGATGTGGTGGATGATGAGGACATCAACCCGGCAATTGTAGAAGCAATCGCAAATGGACTGAAAACCCATTCGCGGTATAATCACCTAACCTAATAAAAGACAGAAAGTCCCGGCGCAAACCGGGACTTTCTTATTTAGTTCTTTAATGAGTTCTATAAACCGATTTTACACACCACGGATCTGTATACTTCAGGCAGGAGGCTTATTTCGAGTCCAATTCAATGAGCTTTGCCCGGATGTATTGGCCAGCGGGTGTAAGTGCTGCAATGCTCCACTGCCCTTTTGTATTTGCGCCAGGCATTAAAACAGCTGTTGTTTCTTTTTTATCGGTTAGGTTCCAATTCGCCCAGCTTAATTTGTGCTGCTCCATCCAGTTCATCCATTTCTCATTTCTTTGAACATCAAAAACGCCATCACCATTAGCTTCACCAACACCCCATTCAGTGACAAAGAGTGGCAGTTTTAAGCGCATAGCGGCTTCAGCTCTGGCCATCAGACCTTCCTGATGATTGTTATCGGAAGCGTAGAAATGGAAAGAATACACGATGTTACTATACCCGGTGATCGGATCTTTCGCAGCCACATCTACATGCTGGTCCCAAAAAGGACTACCGACAACAATAATGTTCTTTTCATCGTATTTACGGATCTCCTTGATGACTTCAACTGCATAGTTCTTTATCGTTGACCATTCCTCCCTTTCCGGCTCATTCCAGATTTCGTAAATCACATTGGGCACGCCCGCATATCGCTGAGCGATTTTGGCAAAAAAAGCTTTTGATTGCTGCAGATTCTTATCTGCGTGATGATCATGCCAATCAATAAGCACGTAAAGCCCCTTCTTGATGGCTGCATCAACTACCCCAGTGATAAGCTTTTCCTGTGCGACCGGATCTTTCAGGTACCCACTATCTGGCTCTACAGCCATGGAAGCTCGCAATAAGTTGATCTTAAAGTCATCCGCCAGCCAGTTTACGACATCCGGATTATAGTACTTTCTTCCACCCCAAACACTCCAGGACAGGCTAATTCCGCGCAGTTGAGGTGCTTCGTTTCGACTGTTCACCATGACGCCATCCTGAACTTTAAGTTGACCGTTTTTGGAAACCGGTGTTTGTGCCTGAGCTTGTATGCATATACTACAGATGGCAAATACAGCAAGTGCGCTCCGTAGAAAGAACATGGCCTTGACTTTCATTATGATGGGTTTATAGGTGTTTATTGTTGGATATCCAGCTTGTAGATGTTGCCCTTATTTCCTGCCAGAACAACCAGGTTGCCGGACTTCGCTTTTGTAACTGCATTAATATTCAGGTCAGAAATCTTTTTCCAGGTCTTACCACCGTCAGTAGAGGCATCTACACCTGAAGAGCCGGCAGCAATGCACGTGTTTTGGTTTACATAGATCACCGCCGACCGGTAACCTGAAACGGATGTTTGTGGCTTGGACCAGGTTTTACCACCGTTTGTGGTGTAAAGTGCATTGTTCGTGCTTTCCTGATCTTTCAGATAGTCACCCCCCACTACAACGCCGTGCTTTGCATCAAAGAAGTCGATCGAGAACGCACCAGTACTATTTAGGCCTTGGATAATCGGGTTGGCGTACCGTTTCCATCGCTTGCCATAATTGGCAGAATAGTAGATATTGGCTTTCGCGCCGCCTGTAGCGATCCAGACTTTGCCATTTTCCAAGGTCTTGATGGTGGAACCACTAGCGGCAAAGCCAGCCTCGCCCATGGCCATTTTAAATTTCAACTTTGAGGAAATATCATCCCAATTTGCAGCACCAGTACTGGTGTAAAGAAGCTGTNNGAAGCTGTAGTTTCCCCTGGATGGGGTCACCAAAGATAATACCCCGATCTGCATTCCAGAAGTCCATTCCGTCGAGGAAAATGGCAGAATCTCTATTTACGTAAGATTGTTTCCAGTTCTTGCCGCCATCGTCGGTAAGCAGCACGAATGCAGGAGAACCTGCATTTACAATTACGGCTTTCTGGGCATCGAAGGCTTCGATGTCACGGAAGTCCAGGCTATCAAAGCCCACAGGTTTGGTCCAGGTCCAACTCTTACCACCATCGATCGTTTTGCCTACATGACCGTTGCTGCCACTTACCCAGGATACCTGATCATCTACAACGGCTAGCCCACGAATGCTCGTGTTTGTACCACTATTTAAGGGCACCAACGTAAATTGTTGTGCCGTTGCGATAAACGGAAATAATAGAAGGATTAAGAATACTCTCATGATTTAACTTTTTTCCAGACTTCGGTTCTACCAATGATAGAGATACCAATGTACCCGCGGATGTTAAGATCTCCGTTACCTTTTTGGCTAATGTTGCAGCTGTACGTCTTGCCAGACTTTGGATCATAAATCTTACCATCAGTCCACTTGCCATCTTCATAAACAAAATCCTTTAAAATCTCCAATCCCAGCATTGGCTTTGTGCGCATGCTTTCGTCGGGATTACGCAGGTCAGTTTTAGCATTTCCTCTTTCATCCTTAGGATTTTTAAGCCAGACGATCTTACCATAAAATTTTTCATTTTTCTTGTAGATGTCGACATGGGCCTCGCCAGAGGAGTTCACCCAGCGGCCAACAATAGCATCTTTAGCCTGTGCAAAGCCAGACAGGGTGATGGTAACGAACAACAAAATGAGCGTAATCTTTTTCATGTAACTGATTTAAAGCGTTTAATTAATTATGATGTAAATTAAAGAAAGATATGGAAAAAATCATATTATCATAAATTATGCGCAGGAAGGGCAAACCAAAAAGTTGAACCTTNNATTGCCCGATTACACTTTCTACATCAATTTCACCTCCATGTACGCTAACGATTTCGGCAAAGATGTACAATCCAAGACCCAGGCCAGGAAACTTGGACATTTCAGGTGATTTAACCCGAACAAAACGGGTGAATATAGATTTCTTCATGTCATGTGGTATACCTATACCTTTATCCTCTACCCTAACGAACACGCGGCTGTCGATCTGTTCGCAAGTTACATTTACAACAGCATTTCCCGGCGAATACTTGACTGCGTTACTCAACAGGTTCAATATCACTTGTTCAATACGCGCTTCATCACCATTTACGACCAGCTTTTGCGTCGGCATACTAAAATCTATTGATGCTTCAGGAGCTGCAGCTTTAAATCCCTCAACACAGTCGTTCACACAACGGGCGATGTCAAAGGGAGCCATCTGGCAATTCAGAGCACCTGCCTTGATGCGTGTTGACTCCAGCAGATCATTGATTAGAGAGACTAATTTATCCAGTTGAAAGTTCATCTTGGAAACCAGCTCCATGAATTGTGGTATTGCTTTCCCTCCGCTTTCGGGCTGTGCCGCCTCAGGAGTCTTTATTTTCATTTCAGCAAGCTGAAGGTAGGCTTTCAGAACGGTGACGGGAGCTTTAAGCTCGTGGGTAGCCATATGGACAAAGTCTTCATGAAGCTTTTCACGCTCCTGTACTTCCTGCTTGGCCTTTAAGGCTTCGTCATACTGGATGGCACACCGCTGTTCGTTGCGATGGAACCGGTGCAACAAAGCGGTTAGAAAGATACATTGACAAAAGTAAAGAAGTACCTGCAGGAAACTGAACACGCGAACCAATTCGCCATCCTTTACCATAAAGAAGTGAAGTAGCAAGGCATATACCGTTGTGACCACACTACCGATGAATGCACCGCGGATACCTCCATACGAGGCGCTTAATGTGACAACTACAAAAAAGACAAGAAAAGGCGGAGATTCGGAACCTAGTACACTAAACTTAAACCAAACTGCTAATGCACACAATACAAGCGGCAGCAACCAGATTACCCACACTGGCCGCTTTGCTATTTTTCCGTTATCCCAAATCTTTTGATATGAATATGCAAGCCATTTTTCAAGCGCTTTAGTGATATTCATAATCTTTTCCCTTCGGGAGCAGGTTGTTAATATGATAAACCAGCGATGAAAAGTCTATAGGTTTGGCTACAAACAAGTCGCAGCCATAATTACCCAGCGACTGTATAATACGCTCATAGGCCGACAATAGAATTACAGGAATGTGTTGGGTAGTCAGATCATTTTTCAACACTGAGCATAGTTCGCCACCATTGACATCATTCATCAGGTAATCCATGATGATCAGGTCTGGGTGATGAATTGATATCAACTCATTGATGTCATAGGTAGGCGCTGAGGTTACGACATCGAACCCATTTAGGGATAGGATTTCCTGCATAACGCCAAGAAGATCCCGGTCGTCATCAAGAACTAAGATTCTACTCATAGATTTGATTTCTAGAATAATTATATTACAAAATTACGGCTGTTCGGCTAAAGAGATAACAGTAATTGTACGATAATATAAAGCGGTATTTACTTGAAATCAACCATTAATTGATTATTCCGTTCAGCACTGCGTACCGGATTAGTGCCGCAGTATTTTTTGAACCGGTTTTTTCAATCAGGCTCTGTCGGTGACCTTCGATCGTTCGTTTGCTTAGGAATAGTTTTTCAGACATTTCACTGTTGGTAAGTCCGTCTGCTATAAGATGTAAAACTTCAATTTCCCGCATGGAGAATTCGATGTTGGAAACGTTTTCGGAAACTGAATTAACACTCTTCTGGCTCAACTTATCGAGCATCTTGATGGAAAGTTCGGAGCAAAGGTACTTCCCTCCTGCTTTTACGTGCTTTAGCGAAAAGATCATCTCATCAGCGCTAACACTTTTTAGTAGGTAGCCTGAAGCACCTTCCTGAAAAGCTTGAGATACATATTTGTCGTTATCGTGCATAGACAAAATAACAACCTTGATATCTGGCTTTAAATTGTGAGCCTCTTTAATCAGCGAAATGCCGTCTAGTTCCGGCATATTAATATCAGCAAGAATCACATCTATTCCTTCGTTGTTGGAAATAAAGTCTAAGGCTTCTTTTCCATTGGTGGCTTCTCCAGCTACATGAATTTCCTTGTCGGAACCAAGTAACATTTTAATGCCATTACGAACTATGTTGTGATCTTCTGCTAATAAAACTTGTATCATTCTTT
Source organism: Pedobacter sp. UBA2067 (assembly GCA_002333205.1). GTDB lineage: Bacteria > Bacteroidota > Bacteroidia > Sphingobacteriales > Sphingobacteriaceae > Pedobacter. The sequence continues at coordinate 13,182 of DDAD01000067.1, read as the reverse complement.
GTTTAATTTATTCTTTAGTTTCCTTGCCGAGCGTTAATTGACGCCATTATAACAAAGAAACTCGTTAATTGTGCGGTAAATTATCATATTTTATTCTAATTTCTATAATTGTTCCTAAACTTGAGCTCTGGAGATCCATTTCTCCGTTAAGAAGGAATATTCTGTTCTTAATGCTCCGGAGTCCGGAACCTGTTAACNNTTTTGAACGTCAAATTTAGCCAACCGTCTTTTTCAAACATTTTTATTTCGGCGAGACTGGCTTCTGCGTGTTTCATGCAGTTATTGATCAGTTCCTGGATAATCCGGAACAAGTATAACTGTTTCTCTTCATTGAGCGCGCTGAAATCGGCATCAATATTAGTAACAATCTTAAACCCCGGAATACTTAAACGGTTTCCGAGCTCCTGTATGCCCGCCGCAAAGCCAAAATCACGTAGTACCGATGGCGTAAGTTCATAAGACATCTCACGTGTTTCCCGAATAACCTGATCCAACAGCAGATTAACATTCTTAAATTCTGTAGTCATGTTCTGACTACGCTGAATGCTCTGTAAATTTATTTTGATACCATAGAGTATTTGGCAAATACTATCATGCAGCGCACTGCTGATCTGTAGCCTTTCCTTCTCCTGAGCATTGAAAGTAGCAGAGAGAATATTCCGCTGATTTTCCTCCTGTAGCCTGATGGCCTGACGAGCCAGGTGCGTTTTCTCCGTAATATCCATGATTATACCAGCAAAATAGGTTTGCTCATCCAGCCCCTGAATTTCGTTACCCTGTGCATAGATAAACTTTTGCTTTCCGGTCTGGGTGATGATCTCAAACTCTAAATCTAGTTTACCAAAGGGTGCTGCACTGAAATCGAAAACCTGGGTAACGCGTTGCCGGTCTTTTGGATGAATGAATGACAGAAAATTGCGGATACGCCCATCGAAAGTTCCGGATTCAATTTCAAATATGGAGTTGCTGTATTCGTCTAAAAAGATTCGCTGACGTTTGAAGTTCATCGTCCATGTACCCGTATCCGATGCATTTAGTGTCATGGCCAGCCTATGACTGGTATCCAGTAGCTTCTGCTGAGCGTCTCGGCTTTCCGTGATATCGGCGATTGTTATGTAGAATTGATGCTTTCCGGTTAACTGATCCAGTATCGACACACCTTCGATACGAGCATAAAATGCCTCCTTCTGTTTAGGAAATATGCTGATCTCAATGTAATGCCGATGCGGAGAACCTGCAACTTTTTCCAGAAAAGTGCTGAATGCGCTCAGGTTTTCACCTTCAAAGAAACCATGGATTCGTTTGTTAAACAAGGCCTTTCTTGGAACCTTCAGCAAGTCGGCCCCGGTCTGATTAACTTCGTTTATAAAACCAATACTATCTAGAATAAAAAAGCCAACTGGCGCATGATTGAAAAATCCAGCGAGTTTAGCACGTTCCGCTTCAAGCAACTGATAGGAAAGTTTGAGTTCTTCATTCTGCATCTCGAGCTCGAGCTGAAAGATCTGCAGCTCATTCAGCAGTACAGAAATCTCATGGTCGGATATATTTGTATCCGCCACCTCGGGTGTGCCTTTGGACATTTCAACGCGCTCATTTAAGAGTTCAATAACCTGCTCCCTGTTATTTATATTCCTGTGCAATGTGATGGTATTAAAATTAAATAGATCCCTCGGTCCTGTTATTCTAAATTATACTATAAAATACATTCCAACAAATGGAAGGAACATTTGCACTTTAATGAGAAATTTGACACTTGATAAGCGAATAATCTTCCCACAAATTTACATCATTCCATTTGGAATGACTTAACTAACNNGTATATTACCATTCAAATGCTGTATTTTCACCAATGTTGTTCAGGTGAAATCTCGATCTGCTTTTTCTGTATCTTTACCCCTTATGCCGATAGCAGGTTTCCTTAAATACGAGCGATGCAGCGTTGAGCACTGCGATATACTTCACCAAATAGCGTTAAAGGCCTATAAAGAGCACTACACTGGAATTTGGGATGATCATGGCCAGGCTTATCTGGAGCGGTTTTATGCCAAACACACGTTTGAAATGGAATTGCGGGATGAAGCATGCCAGTACTATCTGATTTACTATTTGGAAACACCCGTCGGTTTTCTAAAGCTCCTCGAAAATGGACTTCCACCTAACAGCCCTGAAGATTGCCTGGAAGTGAACAAAATTTACATTCTGGAAGCTTATACCGGTAAGGGTATTGGAAGCCGTACGTTGCAATTTGTCTTTGATATTGCTCATGCTAAACACAAGCACATACTTTGGATTAACGTTATGGAAGAAAGTAAAGCAAAAAGGTTTTATGAGAATTTAGGCTTTCGATGCTGTCATGAGGTTGCACTAGACTATCCCCATATGAAAGCGGGGTTAAATGTGCTAGGTACATATCAATTGGAATTACCAAAATTTCAAAGAATTTCCCCATAATCCTGTAAGACCAGGGACTTTAGTATGGCTAATTTTGTAGAAAGAGAATATTATGGGATCTAGCAAAAACACAACTACGCTTAATTTACCAGTTTTAGGTATGTCATGCGCGGGATGCGCTCGCAGCGTGGAGCAAAGCGTGGCTACCCTTCCAGGTGTAGAGGAGGCTGCCGTTAATTATGCCAGCCAGACACTTAAAGTTAGCTTTCAGCCCAAAAGTCTACGACCTGAGTTGCTGCAGAAAGCTGTTCAGGATGCTGGATATGATTTGATTTTAGATGATATTAATGGTGCTCAAAAGCAGGAAGAAGTTCAAGAACAAGATTACCGCAGATTAAAGAACCGGTTGATTTATGCAACTGTACTTACCATCCCTATTGTTATTATTGGGATGTTTATGATGAATTTGCCCTACGCCAACTTTNNACCGGTATTGTTCTTTTTCGGGCAGTCATTTTTTAAAAATGCTTACAAACAGGCTTTGCATGGCCGCGCAAATATGGACACCCTTGTTGCCCTAAGCACCGGAACCGCGTACCTGTTTAGTGTTTTCAGTACGTTTTATCCATCTTTTTGGCATTCGAGAGGCTTACATCCACATGTATATTTTGAAGCCGCTGCTGTGATTATTGTATTCATTATGCTTGGCAAGGTGCTTGAATCTGGCGCTAAAGCGAATACATCTTCAGCGATCAAGAAATTGATGGGCCTGCAGCCAAGAACATTAATTTTGTTTGAGGCAGGAGTTGAACGCGAAATCCCCATTGACCAGGTAAAGCCAGGAGACGTGGTGCTTGTTCGCCCCGGTCAGCAGGTTCCTGTAGACGGCCATTTACTTGCAGGTAGTTCTTATGTTGATGAGAGTATGATCACCGGTGAACCGGTTGCTGTAGCAAAGAAAAAAGATGACCATGTTTTCGCAGGTACGATAAACCAAAAAGGCAGCTTTCAGATGATTGCTGCTAAAGTGGGTTCAGAAACGATGCTGGCGCAGATTATAAGACTGGTGCATGAAGCACAAGGTTCGAAAGCGCCCATCCAGAAACTTGTTGATAAAATTGCAGGCATTTTCGTTCCTGCGGTATTAGGCATCGCCTTTATAACCTTACTATTATGGATTACATTAGGAGGTGACAATGCCTTTAGCCAGGGCCTGCTTGCAATGGTCACCGTGCTGGTTATTGCATGTCCTTGTGCACTCGGGTTGGCTACGCCGACAGCTTTAATGGTCGGCATTGGTAAAGGTGCTGAACATGGTATCCTGATCAAGAATGCTGAGGCGCTTGAACTTGGGCTAAAGGTGAACGCGCTGATTTTTGATAAAACCGGAACGATTACACAAGGTGCACCGGAAGTTTCGATGCTTCATTATTTTGCACACGCAAAGCCGCATGCACAGGAACTTAATGCAGTGCTCCTTGCACTCGAAAAACAGTCGGAACATCCACTTGCAAGCGCTATCGTACAGTTTTTGCAGTCGACCACAACAGGCAACATACAACTTGAAAAGTTCCAAAGTATTACCGGCAAGGGCGTCTCGGGAAGCTATAATGGCGTTCAGTACTATGCAGGAAACAGGAGATTGCTGGACGACAACAACATTATTTTGGATGACCAGATGGCTGAGCAAGCAACAAGGTTACAGGATGGTGCGCAGACCTTAATCTACTTCGCCGATCAGCAGCGCCTGCTGGGCGTGTTAACTATCGGAGATAAAATAAAACAGCATTCAGCAAGTGCAATTGCAGAATTGAAGCGTAAGCACATCCAATTGTATATGCTCACAGGTGATAATGAACAAACTGCCGCAGCAGTAGCAAAACAGGTTGGCCTGGGGCACTTCAAAGCAGAGATGCTTCCGGAAGATAAAGCTGCCTTTGTGCAGGCACTCCAAGCAGAGGGTAAAATCGTAGCAATGATCGGAGACGGTATAAATGACAGCCAGGCATTGGCGCTGGCAGACTTCTCCATTGCCATGGGCAAAGGCTCTGATATAGCCATTGATGTTGCAAATATCACCCTGGTGGGTTCAGATCTAATGCTGGTTCCCCGCGCTCTAGAACTTTCCAGGAATACTGTAAAGACGATACGACAAAACCTGTTTTGGGCTTTTATTTACAACCTTATTGGCATTCCTATTGCGGCCGGAATACTCTATCCTGCTTATGGCTTTCTACTAAACCCGATGATCGCAGGAGCCGCAATGGCACTAAGTTCGGTTTCTGTAGTCAGTAACAGTCTACGGCTTAAACTTTTTAAACTTTAACATTCAACTCAATAACATGGAAACATATAAATTCAAAACAAACATCAAATGCGGAAACTGTGTGGCTACGGTCACCCCTTTTCTTAATGGCATCGCTGAAGTTGAAGACTGGGAAGTTGATACCAAGAGTCCTGATAAAACGCTTACGATAANNCACAGCTGTTGACGCATCAAAAGTTATTGCTGAACTGAACAAAGCAGGCTACCAGGCCGAAACGATCCTGTAGACGATCATGATCTTACACGTCAAAAACATGGTATGTGACCGATGTATCATGGTTGTAGAGCAACAACTTGTGCAAAGGGGTTTCAAGGTCAAGGATATTGGGCTTGGTCATGTTGAAATTGAGCCTGAGCCTAGTGAAAAACAGCTGCTGGACATTGGGGCTTCACTCGGTATTTTGGGTTTTGAGCTTATTGATAAGGAAAAAGACAAACTTGTGGCCCAGATCCGAAACATCATCATTGAGACCGTGCACCACAACAACTACGGATCTGAAATTAACATGAACTATTCTGAGCTACTCACGCAGCGGCTGCATAAAGATTACAGCTACTTAAGCCGCTTGTTTTCAGAGCATGAGAACAGAACAATTGAGAAGTTTATTATACAGCAGAAGATTGAGAAGGTGAAAGAACTTCTTGAGTATGGCGAACTGAACATGAATGAAATTGCATTACAAATGGGCTATAGTAGCAGTGCCCATTTGTCTACGCAGTTTAAGAATGTGACCGGTATGTCGCCCACGACTTACAAACAGGAACGCAAGATGGCGCGACAGGCGTTGGATAAGATTTAAAAGTCAAAGATATCTCCTAAGAAGGATTTCTTTTTATATCCATGACGCTTGTCATAATCACTGTCCCTATTGCCCCGCTGGTACTTGTCGTAATCTTTATCGTAATTCTCTTTTTTAGAATAGTGATCCGCAGACCGATCAATGATTTTTTCGAGCTCTCCGCGGTCTAGCCAAATTCCCCGGCAATTTGGACAATAGTCGATCTCAATACCGGTTTTCTCACTCATTAACAAGGTTTCATTACAAGAAGGGCATTTCATAGGCTCGTATTTAATGTTTCCTTTATAACTGAAAATCATGTGATTTATTGCAGAAGAACGAACCTTTAAAGAAGATTGAAGGATTAAGCTTGTAGTTTAAAGCTGAAACAGGTAAGGTCATCGGTGGAAGCCACTGTTAATGTACCGCCGTGTGCGAGTGCAATCTGTGATGCAATATAAAGTCCAAGACCAAGTCCTTGTTGATCTTTTTGAACCTTTCCTCTGGAGAAAGGCTGAAACAGATGATCCAGTGCCACATCCGGGATTTTCGATCCACGGTTCGTCACAGATAACGTAAAAACACCATTTCTACTGTCGGCAAGAATTTCTATCGGAGCACTTTTGTCTCCATGTGTAAGTGCATTACCTAAAAGGTTTGAAAATAGCTGTGAAACGCGCCGGGCGTCGCAGTTAACGGGTTCNNAAGATGTGCCTCAAAATTTATTTCACAATCCGGCCAGCTGGTTTGCAGTTCGGTGATCACCTGCGCTAATGGCTCTTTAAGAAACTCAAGGTTCCGATCCAAAGTAATGCCTTCTCCAAGCCTTCCCCTAGCGAAGTCGAGCACGTTTTCAATCAGCCCATTCATTCTATATGAGCTGTTCTTAATGATCCTCGTGAGCTTAATTAATCTATCATCCAGTGGCATTTTCAGCATAAGCTGTGCACTGCTGTTAATTGCGCCGAGCGGATTTCGTAGATCATGACCTAGAATTGCAATAAACTGGTCTCGTAATTCCGCGATTTTTCTTTCCTCGGCAAGTTCTTTTTGCGAAGTATCAACCTGTTGAGCCGCACTTAAATAAAATGATATTAAATCGGCATAGAGGCTGAACATCTCAAATATCTGATTTCTATCCAGCTGAGCAGGTTTAGGGTCAATTGCGCAGAGCGTACCAAAAAAAGCACCGTCTTTCCGGTAAATAGGTACGGACACGTAACTTTCAAAGCCGTACATTTTCGGCGTATGATGCCCGCAAAACTCAGCATCCTCCGAAACGTGGTTTATAATGACTGCCTTATCACTCTGCCGGATTTCATTACATATTGTTGTTTCCAGCACTAATTCTCCGCCGGGCTGTAGACCAAAATTGATCTTATCGTGAACACTGCAAGCAATCCATTGCTCTGACGTTACCCTTGCCACCGCAGCAAAGCCCATACCCGTCGTCTTACAAATGACTTCAAGAATGTTAGGGATGGCAGGGATACTTTGAACGGCATTGACATCTGCTAGAAGGTCAGGGCGAAGGTTGGTNNTGGACCGCAAAGTCCATCAACGATCACCCCGGAGGTACCTCCATCAATTGAGTCTAATTGCGATAACAGCCGCTGGATGATTTCAACATCTGAGTGCTGATTTTCTCCTGAAGCTCCAACGGATCCCACGATTCTACTGCCTTCATTATCATCCTGATCTTCAATTGGGTCGGTGATGTCTGGCGTTGGTTCGGCCGGCTCCCCGGGCTCATAGGGATCCACTTCAGCTTTCGTAATTTCGATATAAGGTGCAGAACTACTGTCGGCATCTGTAGTCGTTATTTTCCAGCCATTCCACTGCGTATCAACTGTTGTTCCAATACGATAATATAAATAATCAGCAGCTTTTAAATTTTCCCATACCGTTTGAGGAAGTTGATATTGCGGGCTGCTAAACAACATATAGTTGATGGAAGCATCATTCCATGTTGCATAGAAGTTATCATCATTTCTCAAGCTTCCAGATGCTTCATAATTGAATAAGTTATGATCCGTAGCTACTTCAACATAATAAAATGGATTACTTCCACGGTTGATGTTGAAGGTGGGTGCAAGGGCGGAATCATTCCAGGTTGAAGGGGCAGACACCATAGGATCAAGTGCAGAACTGTTGTTGCCACCTGGATTTTCTCCTGATGTCGGAGAAATTAATGTAAATGGCTTTTGAGCTTCAAAAGTCGGTAGATCAATGCCTAAGGTCATGTAGTTGGGCGTTTGATCTGAGGGCATGTACGCCAATATCTGTTCATGGAAACTTACATAATCACCATTGAAGTTTCCGCTATTCCAAATTTTTAAAAGTTCGCCGGTAAACTTCCCGTTAACAGCTCCATCGCCGCTTAGTTGATTATCCTGACAACCCGACATGAAAATCAATGAAGCACTTATCGAATCAACATCTTTGCTTAGTTTTGTGAGTTGTTGAATATTCTGATAGAGATTTTTATTACGCAGATAATTTTTCAACCCTGCAATAACAGGGAAAGCACGATTCCTTGGCGAATCGCTTAAAACAGCTCGTTTATTCTTAGCTTTTGCGAGTTTGTCAATTTGCTCCACATCTTGTAAATTCAAAGCCGAGCTGATGCCTCTCTTCTTGATACCGCGCTTAGCTGCAAGCGTATTTAAAATAATGAACTTGACCATAGTTCCGCTGTGGCAGCTATCGGATAGTACAAAAATTCGTACACCCTTCTGGAACTTAGGCCAGATAGCATATAACTCATCATCAATCAACTGGCGATCATATAGGATCCAAGTTTCATTTGATCCATCATCTTCAGTTCCGGTTTCATCCGGTATTTGATCCCCATGCCCCGAATAGGTAAGGAAGAATATGTCTCCACTAGTAAGTTGTTCAGCTGCCGCGATTATTTTTGATTTTACGCTCATCGCCGTCGCCTGCTCATCTATCAAACATTCTGTTGTCGTAAATCCAGCGGTACTTGCAATATTTTTCATTGCATTTGCATCGTTGATGCAGCCTGCTAGTTCCGGAATGACAAAGTCCGGATATGCCGAAGTGTCAACATGGTTTAAACCTATGTGAAGCGAAATTCCTCTTGACATGACTATAAGTTTTAATTGTTTATAATTTGATTAGATGTGATATTAATGATGTTACCATCTACAGAAATATCCTGAAGCGTCCAATGGTCGGGCTGGCTTTTCACTTCGCTGTTGGTCTTCTCAATCGATTCAATCTTGTATTCTACAACACGTTCGATTAGAAAAACGGTAAGCGGCAACAGGAATTCAGCTTCTGCATTGTTGTCTTGCCTGGTTAGCACAACTGAATATTCGGTTGAAGCATCTTTAAGCCTGTATTTTAAATTTAATTTTTCAATTTCCAAGGTATCAAAGTCACAGGATGCTATAAAAATCAGCTGACAAGTGACATCTTCAATATATTTGTTGATTTGTTCGAGGGAAATTTTTGCCTGTTCAACTACATAATAAGGTACAACTTGATGGTAGGCCGGAATGGAGGTAATATCAAGTGTCAGTACTGCTCCAGCCTCAACGACATCTGTTCGTATCATATCTTGAAAAGCTTGTTGTCCGTCAAGATAGAAACGGATTTTTTCCATTGTTATCCTTGCCTCGGTATGGTTTGTGAATGATAAAACATGATCGATCTTCGTAATCTCCAAGTGTCCGGAAGTCCATGTACCAGCTACATGATTTAAGACTGGTTTAAGTTCCACCACATGCTTAATATCATCGAGCTGAGTGAATTGGAAGCTGCCGATCATAGCATTGTTCTTCAGCATCTCTAATAAAATCAATATCGACTCAATATTAGTCTGGATGGTAACCCTGATATCTTTTTGCAGCGGAAATGCTAAGACCTGAGTACCTGGCATCTTAGAAATTGACAAACTACCTTCTGAAACTTTAGTTTGAATTTCCGTAATGTAGTTGAGCTCTGGTGGATATGGCGTATATTCCTTAAGTGCTTGTTCAAGCTCGCTCCTTTCCGCAAGCGTCAAATCTGGAACAAGGGTCATATCAAGCACCCATGAACTGGTATTATCAACTTCATTGAGGGTCGAATACAAGAATATACAGGGTTTAAATTTTTTATCCTCAATCGTTGGTTCATACCGGGCAATTACATAACCTGCAGGAACGATCAAAAAGTTATTAGGAGACAATCTCGATCTGTAGAGAGCATACTTGGGATGGCGAAGCGCTTCAATTTCAGTATACAATGTATCTGGAGGTTCGCCAAGCCTATACGCCGGTTTGCACCCGACAATGGTCCAATTGCCATCGTTAGCCTCTTGATAATAGTTTCCAAATACATTGCAGGGAAAGTAACACGCTACAGAGATGTTTCTGACAAAGGTCTGGATTACGTAGGTNNCGGACAGAATCATTTCCGAACCGGAAAATTAATTCCGTCCGCTCAGCATCAATCAGCTTGATTTCTTGTGTACTAACGGTTAGAAACTGATCCTTGCCCTGGCTGTCAGCATAAGGTATGTTTAGATTATAGACAATCTGCTCAGTTTGAATTTCCTGGGTTACACCACCAGCGGCTACACGTTCTTGGGCTTGAACTGCAGCATCGCTAACCCGGTGATTGATGGTCAGCTTCAATTCTCCCTCAAGAACTGTTTTTCCATTCAGATCTAGTTGACCGGTATTGTAAAACTTGAAAGAAAAGGGAGAAGCTTCGAAGGAACTATTCAGCTCCGGAGCTACTATACTAAAGTCAGGAATAGATAGATAGGAAGTGCTATTCTTCCTGCTAACCCAGAACGATGCAGAGCTATCATCTACCAGTGGTAAATCAAGGATTTGATCATTCAAATTAATCTGCCAATGATCGAGCTTAAACAGGTTAATCCGACTATCAAAATTGCCCGCGTGTGCTAAGTTCCAGGGAGAGACAACCGTTATTTTATCTGCCGCCATATTCATTTGCCTGCTCAATAGCTTGTTCTCCACCAAAACACTCACGCTTTTCTTTTCGATTTTCCGAGATATGCCTCGTGTTTCAAACAGCTCTGGAGCATCAAGGTATTGCCCTGAGGTGCTATCAAAATATTTATAGGAAATATTTAATCTTACCGGTTTACCAGTTAAATCTTTGAGCTTGAAAAACTTGGCAAGAGATAAATAGCTGGTTATATGCCTGACCAGTCCCGCCTGCTTAAACCTGACCGAAAAACTTGACTTGAAAAATAAACTAGATTCGCTTCCATCAATGGCCTTTAAAATTTGTCTACTGAGACCTGCCGACAATGGCAGTTTGAAGTCAATTTTTTCACTTCCGTGATGTTGAAATGTGTACAGGCAAACCTCCGTATTCTCGACGCGTTGAACCAGGCTTATCGTAACCTCGAGATTATTAAACCGCCTAGCGCCCTTTTCAAGGAAGCGTTTTGGCACATCATAAATCAAGTTA
>DDAD01000067.1:0-2116 GCA_002333205.1 Pedobacter sp. UBA2067 | reverse complement strand
TGCCAGACGGTGGACGGCGATCTGCCTGCCCGTTTCCTTCATCTATGAGGTAAAAACTTTCCGCCTCCTGAGTGCCATTGCTCGAAATACTCTTTTTAGCTGGCGGCGGAATTACAACATCTGAGTGTGAAGCGCTAATCTCCCTTTTTACGATAACTCCTTCATCTTCCATGGTTGGTACAGAAATAATTAGCGGTCCATTACCAATGGTTTTAACCCAGGGACCTGTCCATTCCATTCCTTTGGTAAATAAGCTTCCTTTTACAATGACGCGCACCTGGTATTTGTAAAAAGATCGTACGCTGGCATCAGAAGTGAATACAGCCCAGAACCTTGGTTTTNNCCTGGATCTATGTCGATTTCGTTATCAGCAATCTGCACGCGTACATATGGATTTTCAGTTGCATCAGGCGGCTCAAGCATGTGTACCTTCCGCTTAATAAAGGTTTTATCAGGCTCCCAACTTGCAGGCGGATTGCTAACATCGGTAGCTAGCTTCTGGGTAGTTTCGACTTTCCATACTGCCGTTTCATTGTCATTTTTGTCAAAGGTATGGCCCACCCAATTTATCTCGCCTGAGGTATTCGGATAACCTACTTGCACAGAAAGGAATGCAACAGGCTCGCCAGCCCAGTTCTGTTCCGGCTTAGGCCAATTGACAACTGGTTTCACGATTCTTGCCAGTTTACGTGGCCAGTCGTCCATATACACGGTAACAAAGTATTTCTTTTCAGCTTCGGGATCCTTCTTAATTTCTTCGTACATGCCCTCCATGTTCGAAGAGATCACGTGATCCTGCAGATAGGCCATTTGTCGCTTCTCATGATAGTAAAGATCGATGTTGGTGCTGTCGCGCCGCACCTTTAATGCGACACCTCCGCCCCACAAGCCAAACAACCCGCCACCTGAAGAAGCTTCTGCTGCAGCAACCTGGGGCATCGGCGGATCAAATATCTGCTGTTTAGCAAGATCCATAAACTTTTGTGAGATCAAATCCGTCTTCTTATCCACATATTCCTGAATCTTGTCACCCCCAGGGATGGTTGGATCTACTTTAATGTCTACTTCAATTCCACCGCTCATCCTTAGGTTGTTAAATTCCGCTTTTACATCAGCAGAGAACCACAGATATTTTCCTTTTGCATTGGCCGAAAAGTGTGTAAATACCCGGTCCCAATTGCCTTTGATCGTAATTTCTATAATGGGCAACCAAAACTTCATTTTGAGGGCCTGACAAACCCGAACTGGCGTGTAGGCACCCTTAAAAGCCTGATACAGTATGCTTGCAGGATATACGCCCATCAACCCTGTGAAAGCACTTTGACCCATGGGATCGATGGACCCGTTTCCTTGTCCTTGCATATTGAAATACCAGGGATCTAAGTTACCCTGGCTGTCTCTTTTCTTTCCAAGATCTCGGAGTGAGAATCCCTTTTTGGTTATCATTGGAGGCACAGGAACGGTAATGTATTTAATCTGGCGGCTGGCAATGCTACGATTTGGAGGACCAGTTGGTGCACCAGGAGTTGGTGAAGGTGAAGGAAGTGGCGCTGGTTGCTCAGTAGGGACNNACAACCGAGCCGTCGGGGTTTGGTGAAAGGCTCGAAATACTTGTGTAGTTGCTCATGATGATTACCGGACGGAAGATTGGGGGAACACTGGTTCTAATACCCCAAAAAAAGTCCTTTTTACCCTGAAACATTGCTATTATTTTGTTCTGACTTTGCGTTAGCACGTGATCCGGAGGAGCTGCAGTTGTGGTTAGGGCTAACACTCCCCCAGCAACTTCCCGGCTTTCGCCTTCAGTAACACCGATGTTGCCCTCACTCGTTTGCTTACCCGCAAAACGCATCATCATGAACATATAATCACCCGTAGATAAACCATCTTTCCGGGCAATATGCACATAGTTTGGTAGCCAATAGAAAACAGGGGGCTTCCCTTCGTTTTGCAGGCTATCATTATTGACGTCTGGGTAATAAATTAATTCATACCCGTCTTCAACAATGGGCTGCAATCCGCCAGCCATTGTTGGACCTAATGCTGTAATAGACATAAGTTTAAGATTTGAAAATAAACCGCGCTAATTGAAAAAGGAGCAGTTCGTAGCCAGTAT
>DDAD01000044.1 GCA_002333205.1 Pedobacter sp. UBA2067 | reverse complement strand
CAGTTGCTCCACCGTGACCTCACCTACAACAGCAGCCTGGGCAGGTGCCGGTATCGACCATAGAAAGGCTTGCTTTGAAGCGCCAGAATGCTTCAGCGTTAAATAGCCATTTGCGTGCAGTACACCCATTGTCGCTCGGACAGAGCCAGTCACCGAGACTGGTTGTTCCAGCTGTAGCATCGCCGAATGACTTGCTTTATCCAGCAAAATCGCTTCAACGGAGACCTGTCCCGCACCAGAAATCGACTGTGTAGCGGCACCCGAAAACCGCAGTCCGCCGGATAGCGCTGCTGCCCTGCTTTCCAACCAGCCCTGATTCACCACTTTACCGTCAAGCTGCAAATAAGCACCATCGCGAATGCTGAGCCTTGCATTAGCCTCTATATTGGCATCACAAAGGATTTCCACGTCCTGATCCAGCATCAGTACTGCTCCAGCTTCAAGACTCAATTTACTTAGGGTTAGTCCAGCGGGTANNTCACCTGCTCATAACGACCAGGTACCTCCAGACTATTCCAATTTGCAGGCTCATCCCAGGATTGGTTTCGCACATTGCTAAATACCATGCCGGTCCTAATCACCGCATTGTTTTTTTCCTCCGCAGAAACAACATAAAAGGCTGCAGGATCATGCTGATTGACGTAGCTGGTTTTAATCAATTCCAAACTGGGGTTAGTGGTAATGGTTTGTATCCGCAATTCGTCGATTATACCTCCAAAGTACTTGTCGTTTCCCTTACTGGATCCCACAACCAGACTCCCTCCTTGCCTCATATTAACACTTGATAGGCCGCCATAATAGTTTACCCCGTCAATGTAGATGTCCCGCCGGTTGCCAAAAATACTGCTTACCAGATGGTACCAGCGATTTGCCACCAACACCAATGATGACGGATTTAACAAAACCGAACTGGTCGATCGTATTTCCTGTATGAGTTGTCCTGAAGCGCCTAATTTGAGTACAAAGCCACTAGTAGCCGTACTGTCCATACCCAGGATAACCTGCTCCCGCCCGATTGAATCAATTTTGATCCAGCAGGATATAAAAAAGTTTGTGCCGTTGAGTCTACCGGAGCTAAGCTGCTGATTGCTGCCATTCAGATATATGGCATTGCCAATCTTGCCAGGCACATAGTTAGCAGTGGTCATGGTCTTACCAGGCCGTAAACCTTCCGCAGCATTGCTGCTGGCGCCATTAACGATCGAGATACCTGCAGGCTCCGGATTCATGTGCCAGATACGATCCTGATCATTGTTCCAGGTTTGTTGTGCTGCCGCAGCTTTCGGAAAATGGATATTGTTGGAACCGTAGTAGAGATAGATCTGCGTAGCTGCAGTAGTGGAGCCCGAAGCCGCCAGAGACGGAAGCCGAACCCAACTAACCAGCTTCCCTGTAGCTGCAACATAATCATCCAGCTGATAACTCAATGGTGTTTGTGGAGCACTCACCATGGTAAAAGCAAAATCACGCCCTTTGCTGCCCGAAATCTTGTTCCCGGAGCAATTTGCAGCGACATACCTGAGGTCCTGATCTTCTAACGCAACCAGAAGCTGGAACTGTGCTAAGTTTGACGTACCCGAAACCATGGCTTTATTGATCGTAATCTTCTTACGATAATTGTAGCCCGGCAGCCATGCCTGGGCACTTACCTGAAAACCAGCGAACGATAGAAGCAGAAACAGTTTTAATATTTTTACCATTGACGGGTCAATGGTAATTAATCAAGCGCATCGATCATTTACAAAGCTGCTGAAATTGAAATATCAGATTGCCACCCCTATTAATTGGAAATAATTATTAGTAATTTCACAACATCAGCCTGTACAATTACCTTTTTATATGCACACCGAAGAACAAATCAAAAACANNTTCCTTCCAAAGGATTCCAACGAGACAGAACTGACTTTCCATTTTACCATACCACCTAGCCAAAGCTATAAGGTATGGTACAAGCGCAAAAAGGCGGTTTGGGAGTTTGTAAAGTATGAAGAAGACAAAAAATAATCCCCAGCATCATCACATGGCGATCTGACACAGGGGATTGAAAAGATCAGTTTTCTGATCCTGAATATTAACTATTTATAGGTTGCTGCGAGTTTCAACGCGTTGTAAGCGTTCACAATACCACCAGATACACAAAGATCAGAGAAAGGCATAGACACCGGTTCTTCATTGACCATCACGGTAACTGGATGATTAACTTTTTCTACAGATTTCATGATAATCTCTTTAACCTGTAAAGCGGTTAATTTCGGATAGTAGGAACGGATGGTTGCCGCTAATCCTGCTACTACGGGTGCAGCCATACTGGTTCCATTAAACTTCGCATAAGCGTTTCCATCAGGGATGGTAGAATTGATCTGGTAGCCAGGTGCAAACACATCTACAGAAGTTTTTCCATAATTCGAGAAGCTTGCTTTCAACGATTCATCGTTTGTTGGAGTTGAAGCACCTACAGAAAGGTAAGCACCGGCAACACCGCCTGAAAGGTAGTTGCGATTTGGATAGTTTACCTCTACATCAGTATTCTTGTTATCATTACCTGCAGCATGCACCAGCAATACGTCTTTGGACATCGCATATTTTACGGCTTCATCCACAAGTTCTTTATCCCATGAATACGCTTTACCAAAGCTCATGTTAATCACTTTAGCACCATTATCTACCGCATAGCGGATCGAGTTGGCTACATCTTTATCACGCTCATCACCTCCGGGTACAGCACGTACACCCATAATCAGCGCTCTATCCGATACACCCATGATACCAATATTATTGTTTCTGTCGGCAGCAACAATACCCGCTACGTGTGTACCATGACTTGCATCAGGACCTTTAACGTCATTGTTACCGTAGATTTTTTCACGACCATTGGCATAATCATCACCTACAAGTTCTGGTCTTGGATCATATTCCAGATTAAGGTTATACTTCAACATCTCATCATAGTGGTCAACACCTTTCTGAATTTGATTCTCATAAAAATCTTTATAAGTATCCTCTTTAAGCGCATTGATCATAACCGTCTTTAAACGGGTTTCCATCTCGTTTTCTGCCTTAAACTGCTCAAAGTCAGCAGCAGTCGGGGCTGCTTTTCCAATCTTCTTAACCACGCTGTTCAGTACAAACTTGAAGCCTTCGATACCTTCAAGGCTTTCTTTAGCCTCTGCAACTTGTTTATCAAAGTCAGCTTTCGCCTTTTTGTATGCTGCATAAGCTGCTTCATCCTCTTTTGCTACCTGCGATACATGCTCGAACTTCTTCATGTCACGGCGAAGTATACGGGTAAGCTCCAGGGATTCGAACTCAACGGAACCTTTTTCTGAACCCAGAAAGTTCCAGCCATTTACATCATCCTTATAACCGTTCTTGTCATCATCAATACCATTGCCTGGCTTTTCCTTTTTGTTCAGCCAAAGCACGCTTTTAAGATCTTCGTGGGTAATGTCTACACCACCATCCAAAACACCAACAATAACGGGAGTAGCTTTTTTGCCTTTTAGCAATTCCTTGTAAGCACGTTCTGTGCTGATTCCAAATACCGAATCTGTTTTAAGATCCAGGTTTTGCCAGTTTGCCTTTTGTGCAAACGTGAAAAATGGGAAGAACGACAGGGCAACAATCAGCCTCATTCTTCCGGGAAAAAATCTGTTAATCATAGTTTTACTTAAATTGTTCTTTTAATGCTGCTTGTGAAGCATAACCTGCTCCTACTAACGCCACATCAGGATTTCAAATATAGCTGACATCAACATTAGTTTGGTCAGAAGACAAACACCTTTTTCACCTATCCACCTACCTATGTCAAACGGTATGCGCAATAACGCAGCGGGATGTGTGCTTGAACTGCAAGTTCCTGCTATGTGTTCTGGATAGGACTATAGCTATTCTAAAAGGTCAAATCTGCGACTTGTTAAAAAATGTTAAACGCCGTAGCAGCCGGCGATTACTTCAATACTTGCTTAAGCACCTTTTTCTTGCCATCAATTTTTTCCGTGTATTGCAGCCCGAGTATTTCTGTGATCAGCGGATAGACATTCACGTTTTCAAAAGATGGAATCTTTAAGCCCGACTTGAATGCAGGTCCCCAGGCGAAAAAGGTTGCATGCATATCTTTCACCCTTGCCGGATCAAACCCATGCTGACCAGGGCTTGGTGTTCTACCGGAGAACACCCTTGGCCATTCCGGAATCAGCACAATGTCGCCAATACGATCAAACCTGTCGTCCCTGGCACCATAGTGGAACTTTTTCGGCATCTTCGTTTTCAGGTAAACCTTATAGTCTACTGCTTCCTTTTTCAGCTGCTTGTACAGCGGCTTAATGTCTTTTTTATCTTTTGCGTGAATACTAACGGTGGTACCTGAAGTTGGCACCACAAATTTATTCAGATCGATACTTTTAGGCATCGTAAGCGGATGCTCGCGATCTACAGCGGTCATACCATGATCTGATAGAAAAATGAAATTCACAGGAAGTCCGGTTGTTTTTACCGCCTCCGTTAGCTCGAATATGGCTTGATCTACCATTTTCACGGCAGCTGCAGCTTCTGGAGATTCCGGACCATGGTCATGCCCCGAATGATCAGGTTCTGAAATATAGAAGGTTATCAGGTGTGGTCTTTTTTCCTCCGGAAGGTTCAACCAATCTTTAACCACCTGAATACGTTCGGTCATCGGGAATTTCTCCGTAAAATCGTAGCTATACGTCGGACGAACCCCCTTCACATCCGCTTCCGAGCCCACCCAGAAAAAGCTTGCGGACACCATTTTCTGCTGTTCTGCGAGCACCCAAAGCGGTGTGCCACCGTACCAACTTCCATCCTGTACCTTCGGCTTTGCAGACATGCTGTATTTGTCATTCCGGCGCTTATCATAGAAGGTGTTGTTAACCAAACCATGGTGTGCAGGATAAAGCCCGGTAACCAGGGTATAATGATTTGGAAAGGTAAGCGATGGATAACTTGGGATCATGCCTTCTGCCTGTACGCCAGCGGCACTGAGTTTTAACAAGTGTTCCGGCTGGTACTTCCTGGCATAATCATGGCGAAAACCATCAGCAGAGATCAGGATCACATAAGGTTTTTGCTGCTGTGCTGCCGAGTTCTGGCGATCGGCAACAATACGTTGCGGAAACTCCACTTGTGCCTGTACAATCAGAGGTGCTGCAATCACCGCCAGGAGCAGCATACGTTTAACTAAATTGGAAATCATATTATAATAGATCATTCGTGTTCATTCCAGCCCATAAGCGCCATCATCCTGCTGAATTCGGGATGGTACCCAGCTTTTAAAACCAACTGTTTTCCGGTAACCGGGTGTATCAGGTCCAGCTCAGAAGCATGCAGCAACATGGTGGTCATGTCCCACTGCTCCTTAAAAAAACGGTTTTGTTTGTTGCAACCATGTTTGCGGTCGCCAATAATGGGATAGCAGATGTGTGCGAAGTGTTTACGCAGCTGATGCATTCTGCCGGTGGTTGGTGTTGCCTCGACTAAAGAATACCTGGAGGTGGGGTGTTTCCCTAAGGGCACATCCAGTTCGGCACGCTTTACCGTTACGAAAGACGTAAAAGCATCCTGTATAGCACCGTTTTCTTTTACAAGCGGATAATCAATATCCATACTGTCGGGGGCATAACCACGTAATATGGCCATGTACTTCTTGCGAATGGCACTCTCCTGAAACTGTTTATGCAGGGCAACTTCCACCTCTTTCTCAAAGGCGAAAAGCAGCAGTCCAGAGGTCTTTCTATCCAGGCGGTGTACCGGACTTACGCGACGGTTCACCTGATCACGCAGCATTTGCAATGCAAACTCTTTTGCATCATTCGCGATGAATGACCGGTGAACCAGCAGTCCGTGCGGTTTATTTATGGCAATCAGGTGTTCATCCTGATAGATAATTTCGAGCATTCTAACTTTTTTGCAAAGATAACACCCGAAAAGTTATTATTTCCGCTATTTCGAATATAGCTGATCCATAAAGCGATAACGCTCCAGATCCGTTGCCTTTTCAGACTGTGTTTTCAGACCAATGTTCATAAAGTTAGCCCCTTCTGGCTTACTGATAGGAGCCCACTTCGAAAGCCCGGCGCCATTTGGATCACCAGTCTTGATGAAGTTTGAAAAGTAGGTCAACATGGTTTTAGATATTTGATGATCTTGTGCGGTCCAGGCATAAACTGGATTTTTGTCCAGATTACCCATAGCATATTCAATCTCGAAAGCATGTGGAGCACCTTCTGAAATGGGTGCAGGTGCCGCAGCAGGTGCCTTCTGATCAGCTGATTTGGTCACGCCACCAGCTAAGCCTGTGGTAGCATTAGCAAACTCCTTTGTCATTGGCGGTTTAGATTTGGAGAACAGGTAGCGGTAAGTTGCCTTACCAGCAGTTTTTGCATGCAAATCCATCCATTTCCAGGTACTGTAGGCAATAAAGCGGTCGCTAGCAAGTGCGGTCGCCGATTTAACAACTTCAGCCTCGTTGGTACCAGGATAAAGTTTTAGCACCTGTTCAAACTGATCTGGAAAATCTTCCTTTACTCTTTTAGCATAAGCCTCCGGAGTAGGTTTCTCCGCCCGCATGAAGGCCTGGTAAGGCATCTCAGCAGAATTCCAGCCTGCAAGTAAAGGAACTTTAGCCTGTTCGCCAGCTTCAAATATTTCGTTTAAGGTTTTCGGCAGAAAATACCCGTCAATAGTTGCTGCAGTACGGAAACCACCTGGCGCCGCGGCAACCTTAAGCAACTCCTCCGCCGACAAGCCACGCAGTTCAGCTAATGAACCTGCTTTCACTTTTTCCGCGAAAGCCACGCCATTTTTCTCCGCTTCTTCCAATGTCAAAGGTGCAAGCGTAGGTTTAATCATCGCACCGCTTTCCCCTATCGCGCCTGCGATCAGGCCTTTTGATAGCGGAGAAGCCATCTGTGCAGAAACCGATATAGAACCCGCAGATTCTCCCGCAATGGTTACCCGGTTCGGATCACCACCAAAGGCTGCAATATTTTCGCGTACCCATTTCAAAGCCGCATATTGATCCAGCAAACCATAATTACCAGACCCTTTATAAGAGGTTTCTTTGGAAAGTTCAGGATGGGCCATAAATCCGAAAACACCTAATCTATAGTTTACCGTAAGGCTTACAATGCCGGTCTTTGCCATTGCTTCACCGTCATATCTGCCTTCAGAACCATCGCCGGCTACATAGCCTCCCCCGTAGAAATAAACGAGCACAGGAAGTTTCTCTTTCATGGTTTTTGCCGGAGTCCAGACATTCAGATATAGGCAATCTTCACCTGTGCCGGGAGAGCGGAACATCATATCGCCGAATACCCTCGCCTGCATCGGACTTTTTGAGAATTGGTCTGCCTTTTTAACACCGGTCCAGTTTTCTGCCGGTTGCGGTGCTTTCCAGCGCAGCTCACCCACCGGTGGCTTAGCAAATGGAACACCTTTAAAGCTTTTGGTACCTGAAGTTTCTACTGTACCTTCCAGCAAGCCGTTTACAACTTTGGCTTGTGCAGTTTTACCAGATTGTGCATTTGCAATGCCAAGCGGGATCGAAACGACCAGCTGGATCGCCATAAAGAGGTTAATGAGTCTCATATGTATTTATATTGGTTATTTAATGTCAGCAAGCTGTACGGTGTACAATTTAAAGAAATTCTTCAATAATGCTTTTGCGGCGAATGACGTTTCTCACAAATGGCACAAAAATGTTGTTTTTTGTGCAATGCTATTTGATTAAATTGAACTATAAACAAGTGCGTTATGAAAAGTATTGTCGCATTCCTGTTATTCATGTGCCTCGGGATTGTTGTGCATGCACAAATAGCCAATACAAAATGGACCGGCAATCTGATGGTTCCCGATCCTGCTGCTGTGAACCTAAGCTTCAAGGCAGATGTTTTTGAAGTTTATCTCGCTGAGGGCAATCAGCTTTTGGAGACCATGACCTTCAAAGTCAGTGGAGACACGCTTATCCTCCGGAAGACCTCTGGTGGCAGCCCCTGCCCTGATGGTTCAACCTTTACATTAAAATATGCCATACAAGGAGAACAGCTCATGTTAACGCTTCATGCAGATGACTGTGCGGAACGTGCAGCTTCATTTACAAAAGAACCCTTTACTAAAGTGAAGGAATAAAAGCTTTTTTAAGGTTACCTTAATCCGGCTTCGATAATTCCCGAGAAGCCGGATTTTTTTTTCGCACCTTTGTGTACAAATGTTACACGAGATCCTGCTACTCTGTCTGGTATCGTTCTTTGCCGGATTCATTGATGCAATTGTGGGCGGGGGCGGACTACTTCAAACGCCTGCAATGTTGATTATTTTACCGCAATATCCTGTTGCTACAATATTTGGCACCACCAAAATTCCATCTATAACAGGTACCGCATTCGCCGCTTACAAATATTCGCGGAAAGTCGTCATTAACTGGAAACTACTATGCCCCATCATTTTCACGGCATTTGTTGGCGCATTGATTGGCGCTTACTGCATAACCCTGATTCGGAGTGAGGTCATCAAGCCAGTTATTCTCGTACTTCTGGTCGCGATTGCGGTCTACACCTATACCAAAAAAGGATTCGGTTTGCACCAGGAGAAAAACCTGAGTTTCTGGGCGCAACTGCTAATTGGTCTTGCGTTTGGCTTTGCGATTGGCTTCTATGACGGGCTGATCGGTCCTGGAACAGGAACTTTCTTCATGCTGGCGTTTGTGTCTTTGTTGGGCAAAGATTTCCTGAATTCCACAGCAAATGCAAAATATCTCAACGTCGGCACAAACATCGCCGCAATCATTTACTTCGCCCAGTCAGGACACATCCTATATGAATTTGCAATCCCTATGGCGATCTTTAATCTATGTGGCTCTTTTTTGGGTATCAAACTCGCGTTGCTTAAAGGCAATAAATTCATCCGGGTCTTCTTCCTTGTGGTTGTTTCGGCAACCATTCTGCGGTTTGCCTGGGATATATTTATCAAGCCATATATACTCACCATGTAAGCAATGCATGTGCAATTTACCTGTCACTGCTGTTATTACTTGTTCTGGAGAGCTGGAACAAGTATCTTCAAAAAAATAGATTTATGAACCGCTCCTCAACTTTGCTCCTACTGTTACTAATGCTCTTCAGCCAACAGGCTATCTCTAATAAAATAGACAGCTTGAAAACCGATGAGGATGTGAAAACATTTTTAAAGTCCCTAAACGCTGATCTTGCACCCAGCAGCTTTGTAAACTATGAACTTAAGCCTACGGATACCGTCGCAAAGTATCTGAATTGCGAAGGCGTATTTAGAAGTTGGGACATCAGGAACTGGGAAAAAGCAGATATCACCAATGATGGGCTTACGGACTTAATCTTTATCGGCCACAATTCAGGTTATGATGCCTTGGCCTATGTTGACATGGGTAGTGACNNACTGTGAAGCCAATAAAAGTGGGCTCAGTAAACTACATCAGCATATTCCAAAAAACTGCAGTTCCAGATCACGATAGTAAAGAACACTTTGCCTATAAAGAAGTCAAAGTCTTGGATACGCTTGTTTTCAAATTCAACAGCTTTATCGAACTGGGTACACCTGCACTTGATGAAATTGAGTCTATTGAAATAAACACAAGTGGCTGTTATGGTTCTTGTCCTGTGCAGAAATTGAAACTTTTGAAAGATGGAAAAGCATACTATGAAGGTTTTGCTTACACCAGTCAACTTGGTAAATCTTATAGGAAACTATCCAGGAAATACTTTGAAGAGTTTGCTGAACTGCTCAACTATATTGACGTTAAGCACCTGAAAAACAACTATCAAGTAAACTGGACCGACGATCAAACCGCTACATTGACCGTTACCTTTAAAGATCAATCAAAAAAGATCATAAGGGACTACGGCATGCAAGGAACCTTTGGCTTAACTGCAGTTTATGATAAACTTATGAAGCTTGGCAAGGAATGGGGAAACCATCTTGTACAATAATGAGGGCACATCTTTTAACATACGATCCGCAAAATTTCGGTCATAAGCGAGAAAATGTTTATCTTTCAGTAACTAATACCTATAATGTATACATTGATGTACTTAAGTGTTGCAACACATCCTATGCAACCCTATGAACTTTCCAGCATTCTTGAGCAATCCAGACTTTCAAACAAAAGAAAAGCGATTACCGGCTGCCTTGCATATATTGAAGGCTTGCTGAGGGCAGAAGAGCCACACTGCATATTTGTTCAGGTTCTTGAAGGGCAAGAAGATGCAGTAACAGCAGTGTTTGACAAGATCAAAATCGACAGCCGGCATACAGATGTTAAACTTGTGAGACAAGGCTACATCGAAAAGCGAAACTTCGAATCCTGGGAAATGGGATTTGAAGAAATTAGGCTTCCAGCAGATTCCTCCTTACAGGGCTTTTTCAGCTTAAACCCAGATATACTCGCCATGGACGGAACCATCAATGATAACATGTTGCTCAATTTCATGAAATCCTTTTACAAAGCGCTATAATCTGGGTTTAAATCATCTAGATGCTGGCTGCAGCCTGGTGCTGCTGCAACCTTTGAATCCGGCGCTTTCCTGAAGCTTGTTTCTTACTTTTCTTTCTAAGCTTATTGATCCAGATAATTGTACCTGTAACCGGTAAACTTGTCGCAAACAGACAGGCTAAAAAGTAAATGATCTTAGAGAAAGTACCATAGATATCACCCAGGTGTAAGGAACGTACAGAACTTGCAACCTGCTCATTGAAAGGCTTATCGCTGAACTTCTCCGTCTTTAGTACTGCCCCGGTATATTGCTCAAACTGTATTTTGTCTGCCGCAGTTAGCACGAAGAAGCCTGAGCGACTTTTGTTGATCACGTATGAACCTGCTGAATCTGCAGGGAAACGCAACCGATAATTACCTTGGTAAGGAAAGTTCTGATCTGCGCTTGAAATCAGTGAAGCTAACATCGGTTTTTCCGCATTGCCAGCATTCAGCGGATCAGATGGCATAGGCTTCTCTTTTCTTTGTTTAAAAACCTCGTCACCAAGGACATCACTAACACCCGTTTTATACCATTCGAATGACCAGCAAAGGCCTGTCAGCGCCATGATCAACAGCACGATAAAAGAATAAAATCCAAGCGTATTATGCAGGTCATGGTTAATCCGTTTCCAGTTTCCAGAGAACTTGATCTGAAAGCCCTGCTTCCAGTTACGCAGCTTAATTGGCCACCATAGTACCAGTCCGGAAAGCACGAGAAATACAAAGATAATCGTTGCAGCACCAACAATGATTTTACCGCCACCGTCTTGTAACAACAACCAGCGGTGTAAACCCATCATGGTCGAGAAAAACTCTGCCGTAGCACTTTTGGTCGTACCGGTAATGTCACCGTTGTATGGGTTTACGAGGTAAGTTTTGCCGCCACCGCCGCCTTTGCCAGGTTTGCCGCCNNTTGGATTAGCCGGAATCTCAATACCGGTTACCTTAGCCTTTAAGCCAGCTTCCGTTTTGGCAACCAACGCATCAATAGGTATAACCTTTGCGCCTGCTGATGCTTCTACATGGTAACGTTCCGAATCTGCCCATTCCACAATTTCCTTTTCAAAGGTCAGAATGGTTCCTGTCAGGCAAACGACGAACAGCACCAGGCCGCTGGCGATTCCTAACCATAAATGGATGTCATTTGAAAACTTCCGAAAGTTGTACTTCTTTTTCATTTGGCTATTTTTTTAAGTCTGTTTGGCGATCTATATTTTATGCAAAAAGATATCCCCCTTGTGGAGGATACCTTTACCATCATGTACGGCTATTCTTTAAAATTTATAACTCAGCACCCCTGAAATATTTCGTGGCGCAATTCTGTCTATGAAGTTTGAACGGTATGCATCATAACCTACGTTATCAAAAATGTTGTTTATCAAAGCACGTAAACTCAGGTTTTTCGTCACCGGGTAACCTACCTGTACGTTTACCAGGGTATATGCTTTATTGAACCAGGGCGCAGTATTCGGGTCAATTGCATGGTACTGCACGCCTTCTTGAGTCCAATCGTTGTACGGACGCTCACCAAGGTAATATACGCCGGCACCAAGGTTCAAACCTTTCAAAGCATTGTTTCTGAAGGTATAGTTGGCATATGCATTGAAAGTATGTTTAGGCGTATTGTTCGGTGCAGATCCGGGAACAAAAGTCGTATGGTCTTTGAACTGCGCATTGATGTAAGCGTAACCCGTTACCACCTCCAGATTCGGAAGGATCTTACCGGTTAACTCCACTTCAATACCTTTACGCTCATCATTACCACCTTTAACGTAGTAGCCAGCCGATTGTACAACACCGTTTTCATCAACATTAAAAGCCTCCAGGTTCATGTCTTTGTTGTTGATCTTGTAAAAAGTCAGGTTGAAACGAAGACGGTCATTGAACCATTCCGATTTGATACCTGCTTCCATTTGATCGATACGCTCTGCACCAAGTGGGTCACCATTGATATCCACGACAGATGCAGACCTTGGATTGGTACTATTGGTGTACGATCCGAAAACATTGAAACCTGGCTTCAGGGTAAACATCACCCCTGCTAAAGGATTCCAGAAGCTTGATGTTGCACTGGATGCACCATTATCGCGGGTTTTGTTGGTGCTGTAACGAACACCACCATAAGCTCTTGCCCAATCTGTAACCTGAATCACATCCTGAATGGTGATACCAAACCGGTAGTCATAAGATTGTACTTCATTGGTTAACTCAAAGGCAGGATTGATGCCTGTTGGCAATACATTGGTTACGGTTGAAGGATCAAAAACGTTGATCTGGTCTACCGCGATACTGTTATAAGTAGGTTGATATAAATCTAAGTATCTGAAATCACCTCCAACCTGGAAAGTATGAGAGATCTTACCAGTCTGCACTTTCTGACCGATTAAGTCTAATTGCAGCACGGTATTTTTATCTTCTCTGGCATTATTGTGTGCGATAGAGCGGTTGTAGATATTTACCTGATCTACGTTGATACCATTACCTCTTGCAGCAGCAAGACCAGTTTTAATTGCATCACTATCATAGTTCGAATAGAACAATGCTGCACGCAGGTAAAGTTTATCTGATAGATCACGTTTCAACCTGGCGGTATAAGTGCTGTGCTTGGTGTCGGTTTTATCAGATTCAAAACCTAAGAAGCGGTTTGAAGGAAGATCATAGATCTGGTTGGTTTTATTACCAACTGAAAGGTTCACGGTACCTGCATCAACAGCCTGCTTCTCGTTGAAATAATCCATCTCCAAAGTCAGACTCGTTTTTGCATCCGGACGCCATTCCAATGAAGGATTGATGTAAAAAGATTCGTTACCCATGTGGTCGCGGAATTTACCACCATTCTCATAAGCACCGTTTAAACGAACAGCAAGTGTGTTCGATTTATTGACCACACGCTGGATGTCGAATGTCGGACGAACAAGATCCCAGCTACCGGTACGGAAGGAAATGTTACCTGAATTTTCGAATTTAGGTGTCTTGGTTACTACATTCACGATACCACCCGGGCCACCAAGATCGGTTGCAGCCCCCATGGTGATGGAACTTGCACCTTTGATTACCTGGATACTTTCTACCCCCTGCATATCAGAAGAGAAACCCATACCGCGGAAATCGCTCATTACACGAACACCGTTTTTTAGGGTCGGAATACCTCTGAAACCACGTGACGAGATACTTTCCCTTACACCTCCGTAAGTTGCATAAGTATATACACCAGGTACGTTCCGTACACCTTCAATTACACTTAAGGCACCTTGTTGCTCAATTAATTTATTAGAAATTACAGAAATACTCTGAATCTGATCACTCGCTTTTAAAGGCAGTCTGGTAATGGCATCCAGTTTTTCCTGTTGTTTATTGCTGGTTCCGAAAACTTCAACCTCCGACAAATCATTGTTTGCGTCTTTTAAAGTAAAGTTGATCTGTGTGCCGCCAGTAGGAACTTCAACCGTAGTGCTCTGGGTTTCATAACCCATGAGCTTCACCTTGAAGGTATACTTACCAGCAGGAATTCGCATTTCGTAGTTACCATGCTCATCCGTACGGCTATTTACGTTAGTCTTTTCAACAGTGATGTTTACAGATTGTAAAGCTACACCTGCTTCATTTTGCACCCTTCCTTTTACGGAAGTGTTTTGTGCAAACAGGGCATTCAAAAACAGAAAGTTTAAAAGTAGTAGTGTGTAGAGTTTCTTCATTTCTTTATTTAGATCAATTCTAAAGCGTGACAAAAATAGAAAGGACTTTCCAATTTCCAAGCCTTATTTAGAATTTATTTAAATAAAGAAACAGGTTAGTTACAGATTAATAAAATAAGTTCTGAATTGATTCGGTCTCAAACAGCGCTTGGACTTCGCTTTAACAGGCCGCTAACTAGCCTCTGGCAAGGCCTTAGCAACGGGTTGACATGCCTGATCATCGAGTTAATACCGGTACAATACTTTGCTAAAGCGGCGTTAACCCGAAACCCAACCCAACTTCTTAGGGGCATTAAAGCACGACTGTTGAAAACGATTTTAAAAATATTCTTTTCAGAATCGCAGTTTAAACGGCATTCAAAGCTGTGGAAAATCTGTGGAATTCCACACTTCCACCTTTATCTCAAGATCTTTCCTATAGATTCCGCTTTCACAAAATATAAAATTCAAGAAAATGGGACTTACAAAAAATGGCGTACTAGGTACTACCACAGGAAAATTGAAGTATCTGGTATATTATGAGCTAGGATGCAAGAACGTTGTTCGAGTAATCGGCAAACGCACATCTCCACCTACTGCAGGAGAAGAACGAAACATGGGCAAGATGAGAACACTTATGGCCCTGTTCAGTAGCATTAAACCTTTTCTGAGGGCAGGATTCAGTAGTGCGGCACATGGTACAGCGATGAACTACCACAACCTTGCAACGTCTATCAACAGGCTGAATCTGGTTGGATTAGCGGAGGGCATACCGCAACTTGAATTTAACACTTTGCAGCTTAGCATGGGAAATGGGTTAATGCCACAAGCACCGGCTGTAACTGCTGAGGCGGGCGGATTGAAATTTAGCTGGTCCTGGGACAAGGAGGACTTTGAGGCTGCAGAAGATCAGGTTATGCTGATGGCTTACTTACCCGATCAGAATACTTCTGTCTTCGAAACCGCAGGTGCTAAACGAAGCAAAGCGGAAGATTTCCTCGCCATGCAGCCATCCTATTTGATGGAACGGTTAGAGGTGTTCATTTCTTTCATTTCCAAGGACCGCAGCCGGGTGTCGAACAGCATGTACCTGGGCAGGATCAACTGATCAGGCGTTTTAGCACAGGCCAGATTCGATCCGCAATAATGCGGTACCCTGCGGCTGTAGGATGAATGCCATCATGCAGGTTCAGGTGCCGTATCCCGGCTACCCCATCAAGCATAAAAGGAACCAGCGCCATCCCATTATGATGTGCAACCTGTCGAAAGATCCTTCTGAAATCTGCAACTAGCGCACCCGGAATCCAGGCAGGCAGCTCCATACCGAGCAGCAGCATCCTCGCTTCCGGGTAACGCCTTTTCACCTTATCTACAATTCCCTGCAGGTTCACTGCTGTTCTTTCTGGCGAAATACCCCTTAAAATGTCATTAGCACCAAGTTCCAGCACAAAAACATCAATCTGCTGATCAAGCAGCAGGTCAATACGGGTGAGTCCGCCAGTGGAAGTTTCACCGCTAACACCCGCATTGATGACTTTAAATTCCAGCCCCGCAGCATTNNTACGGACACATTGGCAAGACCATAACCCGCCGTAAGGCTATCACCGAAAAATAGAATATTCTGCATGCAGCCTAAACTTGGGAACACGACTTTATGTTTGATTAAACTTAAATTGATAATTTAGGGAACCATTTCCTTAAGTATGAAGCAATTATTTTCCCTCCTGATTTTAGGTTTCCTGTCCCAATATGCACTTCAGGCGCAGGTACGAAAGCCTAATTACCCCGATTCCCTCTTTTCAGCGTACTATCACCAGCGTGTAACCTTGTTCAAAGCATTGCCGCAAACCAAGGGTGATGTCATCTTCGTTGGCAACAGCATCACGGACGGCAGTGAATGGGACGAACTTTTCGGAGACGGGAAGTTGAAAAACCGTGGCATCAGCGGGGATATTACAGCAGGTGTGATACACCGTATCGACGAGGTGGCTAACCGCAAGCCAGCGAAAGTCTTCCTGATGATTGGAACAAATGATCTGGCCAGGAACATTAGTCCGGACAGCGTACTGAAGAACATCTTCATCATAACAGACTACCTGAAACAGCAAACGCCGGGAACAAAAATCTTTGTTCAAAGCATTTTGCCTGTGAACAATATCTACGGCATGTTCAACGGACACACCGGAAAAGGTAAAGAGATCTTACACGTTAATACAGCGCTACAAGCCAAAGCGCAGCAAAAAAACTATACCTACATTGACCTTTATACACCCTTCAGCGATGTAGCAGGGAAAATGAACCCAGCATTGAGCAACGACGGCCTGCATCTAAAAGGTGAAGCCTATCTGCTTTGGAAACACATCATACAGCCGTATGTATATGATCTTCAAACAACACCATCCATAATTCCGCTGCCACAATCATTAACCTGGAAAAAAGGTGCATTTCCGCTTTATGCCAGCAAGACCATCGTGATTAAAGATGAAAGCTTGCGTAAAGAAGCGCAAGCACTTCAAAGTTACTTCAAGGAGAAAGGACTGGATTTCGGGATTGCAGACAAAGCCAGCACAGGAGAACCTTACATCGTACTTGAACTTGACAGGCAGATTACTGCGCCGCAGTTTAAGGAGGAGGCTTACCGCCTCAATGTGGATGACCGTACCATAAGGATTGCTGCCAGTAGTACGCACGGCATCTTTAATGGCATCCAAACACTCCGTCAGCTTAATCGCGATAATGTGATGATTAATGCCTGTGACATCACCGACTGGCCAGCATTCTCCTGGCGGGCTTATATGATTGATGTAGGCAGGAATTATCAATCCATGGAAAGTCTAAAGCAGCAGATCGATGTGATGGCCAGACACAAGCTGAACATTTTCCACTTCCATCCAACCGAAGATGTAGCCTGGCGCATCGCAATAAAACAATATCCGGAGCTGACGGCACCTGAGCACATGACCAGAAATAAAGGTTTGTACTATACAGAAGCTGAAATCAAAGAGCTTATCGCCTACTGTAAGGAACGGTATATCACCTTTATTCCAGAGATCGATATGCCTGGACATAGTGCCGCATTTAAACGTGCAATGAAAACAGATATGCAGTCTGACTCAGGCCTGGCATACGTTAAGAACATCTTAAAGGAATTGATTGAGACGTACGACTTTCCTTACATACACATCGGTGCGGATGAAGTGAAGATCACGAATAAAAATTTTGTACCGGAAGTAAGCAAGTATATCCAGGGCTTTGGGAAGCAGGTTATTGGCTGGGAACCTGGGGGCAACTTCATAGATCATACCATCAGGCAAATGTGGATGGATGACAATGCACATATTGCCGATCAGGGAAACATTCAATATGTTGACTCGAGGCACCTGTATATCAACCACATGGACCCATTGGAAGCGGTTACAACCATTTTCAACCGACGAATCTCTAATGTAGACAAGGCAAATGCTAATGCAATAGGCGCAACACTGTGTACCTGGCATGATCGCGCTGCTGGAACAGCGACAGATGTGCTTAACATGAATCCTGTATATCCAGGCATTCTGACCTTCGCAGAACGCATCTGGCGCGGTGGTGGTAAACAAGGCTGGGTGGCGGCAATTGGTAGTCCTGGGGACAGCGGTACACAGCAGTTTATGGAGTTTGAAAACCGCCTGCTTGATCAGCAGAAGCTGAATTTTTCTAATTATCCATTCCCATACAAACGGCAGTCAGCAAGCACCTGGAAGCTTTACGGACCCTATGCGAATGGAGGAGCACTGACTAAAAGCTTCGCCCCGGAGAACAAGGGTATCGCCAAGCTGAAACCGGTAAAAGAAGTTGTTGGCGGCACGATTATCTGGCGGCACTGGTGGGCACCATTGATTAGCGGTGTACTGGAAGATGCAAAGGAAAATACAACCTGGTATGCGAGCAGCAGGATCTGGAGTGACGAAGATACCGTAGCGGATTTCTGGATTGGATTTAACAACCTCTCCCGCTCTCCTGCCACAGACTCACCTAAGCCAGGCACCTGGGATAATCACCAAAGTAAGCTATGGGTTAATGGTACTTTGATTGATCCTCCTGCCTGGAAAAGAGCGGGTCAGAAAGGCCATCCGGAAATTCCCCTGGTGGATGAAGGCTATGAATACCGTGCACCAACCAAAATTGTACTTAGGAAAGGCTGGAATGAGGTTCTGGTGAAGTCGCCTATCGGTGGCTTCAAAGGGAAGGATTGGCAGAACCCAGAGAAATGGATGTTTACGTTTGTGCGGGCAGATTAATGCCGCTAACTTGAAGATATACGAGAATGAATATACAACCAGTACTTGAAACTGAAAAAGTGGCGCTTTATCCGCTTCAGCAAGCCGACTTTGAGGCTTTGTATAGCGTAGCTTCCGATCCGGAAATCTGGGCGCAGCACCCTAATAAAGATCGCTGGAAAAAGGATGTATTTCAGAACTTTTTCGAAGGTGCCATGCAGAGCAAAGGCGCTTTTAAGATTATTGATAAAGCCAGTAGTGAAATTCTGGGCAGCAGCAGGTTCTATGACTACGATGAACAGGACAGCAGCATTCTGATTGGCTACACCTTCTATGCGGTGAAGTGTTGGGGAACAGGGATCAATCATGCTGTAAAATCGCTCATCCTGGACTATGCTTTTCAATTCGTTTCTAAGGTGTACTTCCATATTGGCGCCAGCAACATCCGCTCGCAGATCGCCGTCAGTCGCTTGGGCGCAAGGAAAGTTGCGGAGCAAGAAGTAAGCTACTACGGTGAGGCGCCTAAGCTGAATTTTGTATATGAAATCAAAAAGGCAGACTGGTTGGAATGTCATGTCAATTGAGTTATTAGTTCCGTAAAATTAAAACCAGCAGAAATCCAGCAATGGTGGCACAGAGTTAGCACCGCATTTCACCAGATTAAGGATGATGATGAAACAATACCAACTTTTGAAAGAAAAGCTGAGCAGTCTTGCCTTGATGGCCTTGGTGTTACTGCTATGCCCGACGATGACATCCGCGCAGCAAAAGATAGAACGCGAATATGCCATTAAGGCTACCCAAGTACCTAAACCTGCGTTGCAATTTGTGGGTAAGGTCTTTGAAACCCAGCGCATACGGTGGTATGCTGAAGAAAGTCAGAAAGGTCGGAGTATCGAAGCGAAGGTAAAGGCAGACGGTACCATCTATAGCATTGAATTTGATCAGGAGGGAAAGCTTCAGGATATTGAGGTACTTGTTAAGTTCCAATCGTTGTCTGAAGATCTCCGTAAAGCTATCAAAAAGACGCTGGAAGCAGAATTCACGCGCACTAAAATCCTTAAAGTTCAAAAACAGTGGACTGGGCCAGCATCAACCCTGCAGTTACTTGTTGGTAAGAAAGAGCCTTTAGAAAAATACACAACGAAGTATGAACTCGTTATCAGGGGTTCGAAGGACAAAGGTACTTCTGACTATGAAGTACTTGTCAACGAACAGGGAAAGCTCATTAGCAAATCAAAAATTATCCAAAAAGACAGTCCGCACTTACTCTTCTAATGCTCATGAAATATTACCTTATCCTTGGGCTATTCATGTTTATCAGCTCAATAGCTTCTGCGCAGAACCAGTTTGGAATACTCCCGGTTATCAACACCACCATCAAACTGCAAAATGACTGGAAAATCAACAGCAAACTGGAAGGCCGGCAGCTTTTAAAGCAACACCCCTTTCCTGATGATAAAAATGAACGCATATTCGAGCGCTTAGACTTAGAGGTCGTAGCCAACAAAGCGCTTAACGCCGCCAATGACGTAGGACTTGGTTATCTGATCCGCCGGGAGGAAGGTAAATATATTCAGCGTTTCATTCAACAATATGCCTATACGCAAAAGCTGTACAGCTCGCGACTGAGTCACCGCTTTAGAACGGACCAGACTTTCGAAAAAGATGAAGCCGTACAATTTCGTTTGCGCTATCGTGCCAGTTGGGAAAAACCACTAAGTGGGTTGCAGGTCGATCCTAAAGAGTTTTATTTGAAGCTAAACAACGAATACCTTGGTATTCTTCAGGCTTCGAAGACAAATATGGAAATTCGTGGGCTAGCTGTAGTCGGCTATACCATTGACGATGACAACCGAATTGAAACAGGAGCGGATTATCGGATGGAAGACGTATTTACGCAGCTGCGCCACAAGCTGTTCTTAAACATCGGCTTTTACCACAATTTTTAGCCTTACCCGCAGTGCCAGTACTAAATTCCATTTTGCGGAATATTTAGCATATTTAGACTATGGTGATGAAGTTTAGATATGCAGAACTGTCCGACATCAAGCAAATGCAGGTCGTAAGAAATTTAGTGAAAGAAAACAGATTGCGTGATCCCGGACTGGTTACAGATGAAGATGTAGCCATCTACATCTCAGAACGAGGAAAAGGTTGGGTTTGTGACGTTGATGGTGAGGGTGTTGTTGGATTTTCGATTATTGATCTGCAGGTGAAAAGCGTCTGGGCATTGTTTGTTGATCCGGCATTTGCAGAGATGGGTATTGGAAAAGAATTACACAGGATCATGATGGAATGGTATTTCTCCCAGACTAAAGAGAACGCCGTGCTGGGTACTGCTCCGAATACCCGGGCGGCTAAATTCTACGAGCTTCAGGGCTGGACCCCTGTAGGAAGCTATCCAAATGGAGAAGTCAAGTTTGAATTAACGTATTTCAATTGGCATAAACAATGACGAAATCAGGAGCGTCATTCGTGTTTTAGGCATTTGATTGGATCGGTATGCGCTGCTTTTATAGCTTGCATGCTAACTGTTATCCAGGAAATAAACAACGCCAGGAATCCTGCACCAACGAAATACCACAACTGCAGGTCAATTCTGTAGGCAAAGGAATTTAGCCAATAGGTTGTCAGTACATAACTAACGGGTAGTGCAATGAGAATTGCTACACCAACAGGAATGGTGAAATCTTTAGACAGCGAATAGATGATGTTTAATTCACTTGCGCCCAGGACTTTTCTGATGCCGATTTCCTTAAGTTTTCGTTCAGCTGTAAATGCCGCAAGGCCAAATAGCCCCAGGCAAGATATCAGGACTGCGAGCAAAGCGAAATATCGGGAAAGCAAGCCTACCCTTTTCTCAGAAACATACTGTGCCTGGTAATCCTGATCTAAAAATTTGTAGTCCAACGAATATCCTGGATTGTATTGCTCGTAAAAACGTTGGAGGGCAGCGATGGTAGATTGCTCCATACCTGCGCTTATTTTCACCATAATTCTGTTGGTATGCTCGGAATTGAACCTGAAAAACATCGGTTGTACAACTTCATGTAGGGACTCGAAATGAAAGTCTTTAACAATGCCTATAATCTGGTAATCTTTACCCCATAGTGTAAAGGTCTTACCAATCGGATCGGTTAACCGCATGGCCCTGATGCCTGCTTCGTTTAAAATCATTTTAGAGGTATCTGCACCAAACTTTGCGGAGAAGCTTCTACCAGCAGCCATTTCAATTCCGAGCGTTTCCAGTAAATCTGCATTTATCTGTGCCCGCTGAAACTTAATCACTTCTTTGGGATCCCGTCCCTCCCAGGAGAAGTCGCCGAAAGTGAAGCTTAAATCCCCTAAAAAGTTTCGGTCTATGCTGGAGGCATTGATTACCCGNNCCCCTGGTATTTTTTTGATCATGGATAAGGTATGGTTCACATTGGTTTTCACCCGCCCTTCCGTTTCAAAATACAAGACGTTGTCTTTTTTGTAACCCAGATTTTTGGACTGTACATATTCTATTTGTTTGTAAATTACAAAGACCGCTACGATGAGGACTACCGACAATGTGAATTGAAATACGACCAATCCTTTGCGGGTAATAAGTGTAGCAGCTGTTGGACTTAGCTTTCCCTTTAAGGCGTCGGAGGGATTGAATCCAGAAAGATAAATTGCAGGATAACTGCCAGAAATCAATCCGGTACAAACAGTAATGGCGACTAAAGACCCTATCAATGTCCAATTGGAAGTTAGCGTCAGTTCTTTCCCAATGAGATTATTAAACCAGGGAAGTAACATTTCTACAGAAATCAAGGCAAGCAATAGGGATATAAAGGTAAGAATCATGGACTCAGCCATGAATTGCATCATCAGTGATTCCCTCCGAGCCCCCATTACTTTTTTGATGCCAACTTCTTTCATTCTTATGGAAGCTTTGGCAGTAGAAAGATTCATGAAATTAATGCAGGCAATTACCAGGATGAAGACCGCAATCAGGCTAAAAAGCTTTACGTACTCAATCCTTCCGCCAGTTAACCTCCCATTTTCATAATTGTTATACAGGTAGCCATCTGCAAAAGGCCTGATGAATAAAGTTCTATGCTGTTGTCCTTTTGTTAGCATAAAATCTTTGATCTTACTATTGAATGCGTTCACATCCGTTCCTTCCTTCAGCACAATAAAGGTATTGGGACCAATGTTGCCCCATTTAAGATAGTTTGGAGCAGTTTGCAAGAACATGTCTTGTGTTACCAGAAAGTCAAACTGATCAGAAGAAGCTGCGGGTATATCTTTAAAAACGCCTGAGATCAGGGCATGATTTTCCTCTTCCACATCTCCATTTCGCCAGGTGACCTGTTTACCCACTACATTGGCAGATTTGAAAAGCTTCATGGCCAGGCTTTCAGAAATGACAATATTGTTCAGTCCTGTAAGCAACAGATTTACATTGCCACTGACTAAAGGGTAGGAAAAAATCTTGAAGAAATCAGGTCCAGCAAACTTACCTCTAGCCTTGATATTATTGTTGCCCTTTATGGAGATCTTTGACTCACCAAGCCAGTACGTTGGGGAGGACATCACAGCATCTTCGACCTCTGGAAATTCTTTCTTCAACGCTTCTGCAAGTGGAGCTGATGTACCATCAGTGGTGTTGATGGCAGCTGCAGTTTCGTTGTGCTCCATTACCTGGTAAAGCTGGGAACCTTTTTCATGGAACTTATCCATACGGACTTCATCAATCACCCAAAGATAAATTAGGATTGAACAAGAAAGGCCCGCAGACAG
Organism: Pedobacter sp. UBA2067; assembly: GCA_002333205.1. Taxonomy (GTDB): domain Bacteria; phylum Bacteroidota; class Bacteroidia; order Sphingobacteriales; family Sphingobacteriaceae; genus Pedobacter. The sequence continues at coordinate 13,621 of DDAD01000044.1, read as the reverse complement.
ACCAATCAAATTAATGAAGAATGCGCTTCTATGCTTTTTAAAGTTGCGATAGAATAGTAAAAGGTGATGCCTTAACATAAGTGTTAGCTTTCAAGTGCAGAGCCAAAAGCTATGCCATCGACAATAAACCGCTTGGTTGCAGCTTCAGCGCTATTTTCTCGAAGAGCTGTTCGAAATTGAACAGTCCCGATGTTCATATACGAACAAATTCACCTGGCAGGTGTTTATTGCACCCGGCTCCAAACTTCATAAATCGGATCACCTTTTGAGCTTTTGCCGCTATGATGCCATTCTCCATTTTCTAGCTTCCCATCGAAGGTCAGGGAAGCACCGACACGAGTGCTATCCCTCGAGAAAAATTCAATAGCTTCAGTGTATTTTCCATTTCTAAAGGTATAGGTCCCCCCTCCTGTTCCCGAAAATTCTTTTTTTCCAGGATCGATTGCCGCCCATTGAAAACGGGTGCCGGTAAGAAGTTTATAGGTTTGTCTTGTGCCCGTTTGATGAATGGGTGTTAGCTTACCATCCTGCATTCTTGAAGTAATTCGCCATACACCGGCCAGAGGTGCTGAACTGTCATCCAGTCGCTGCCAGTTTTGTTTTTCTCCGTTGATGGAAAAATCAGCTTTAGCCCCGTTAATAGCATACTTTGTGCTGAACTGCTTGCCGACCTCTTCTTTATGCGCTGAGTTAAACGAGATCGTACAGTTTAATGCATCCGCATTGTGCGTATATGTTCCGCCCCGACTATACAGGAAGCGCTTTTCGCCCTTATTGTAGACCGTATGAAAGAAGAACCCATCCTGAAAAACCAATACTTGTTCTTTGTCTGCTTCTTTAATTTGCCATGCACCAGTTAAGCCGGTGCGGTTTGATTGAGCGATTGTGCCCTTCGTAGCCGTGAATGTCAATAGAAATACGACCAGTAAACACTTGATTTTCATACGCGATTTGATTAGGTAACTAAAGTTAGTGATTCGAATGTCTTAATTGAAAGTTCAGGTAAGCTTTATTTAGGCGACAATTCTTAATATTGATATAATTCTGCGAAGGAGTTTAATTTGCGATATTGCATCATGGAGTAAAAATCATTAACTATAAAATTATGAGTCGGGTAAGGTTCGTATTTCTAGTACTCGTATCAGCGCTTTTTAGCTGCGAAAGAAAGATCACCGAAGAGGAGTTTGAGCAAGAGGTTTTCACCGAAATATTTTCCAGGGTTGTTGATTCGACCTATAAGGATAAAAGACTTTATACAAGTTTTCCGAAAAGCGGAGAAGATCATAAAATCACCATAGAAGCTTTAAAGAATGACACGCTTAACCTCATTATTGCTATTGGAAAGGGTGGCTTAATCAATGATGAAACAGAATTACAACATTATAATAGCGGAAAATTCACGTTTAAGCACCTTTCCGAGTTACCAGCAGATTATGAGTATGAGAATTGGGCTGCTAAGTACCCTAAATTTGCAGGCGTTTTAGTTTTTTCTAATATAAAGTTTGATGATACAAAGGAACAGGGATTTTTAGATGTAAGTTACTATTGTGGATTAAAATGTGGGTTAGGTTATAAAGTCACAATCAAAAAGGTCGACGATAAATGGGTGATCAGCAAAGTTGATGGTACATGGATTTCATAGGACAATAGTTTAAATCATTGTACGCTGGTTTTTAATAGTTTCAGCACTAACCAGACTATTTATCACTATAATGAAATCGGCATTGGACAATTGCGCATTCTTGGTCTTTCCCATTGGTTCCGGATACCTGGTAAACAAGGCGATGCTCACCCGTAATACGTCTGGACCAGAAGCCTTTTAAATTATGCTTCAAAGCTTCAGGTTTACCCATGCCATGAAAAGGAGTTCTTTTAATTTCTTTTAACAACTCTCTAATCTTGTTTGCAGCCTCTTCATCATAGTCCATCCAGTACTCAAAATCTTCCCAAGCTTCAGGTGTAAAAACTAGATTCATACCTTATGCTTTCACTGGAACTTCGTCTTCTAGCGTAAACAATTTGGTATTACCTTGCTTTAAATTGTCAATGGACCGGTCAAGACGTCGACGATTAGCCTCAGTTGACATTAGATGTGAGGTTTCAGTAAGGGCATTATATTCTTTGATAGAAATTACCACAACAGCGTCATCCTCATTATTATTGCGTGGAATAATCAAAATATCTTGTGTTGCACTTACTTCATCAAAGTAATTTTTCATGTTTGTCCTTAAGGACGAGATAGTTACCGCTTTCATAGTTAACCTTTAAGTACATATAAATGTACGTTTTGTTGTACATATTTCAAAATAAACTTCAGAAACTAAACTACTTGCCGAATAGTAGCGCTGAATTGTGAAGCGACCGATTCTGATTGAAATTATTCTTCCGTTTTTTTAAGATGCCTCTTCCTTTGGCGGGTTTCTTCCCAACTTCTGCTTGTATATCATTCCGTATCCAGGAAAATGCCTTGTATATTAGCCCTCAAAAAACACGGCATTGTTTTTTCTATAGAAACGGTAATTATGGAAGTTAGCATCACATTTTGGATAGGTTTTAATGTTTTCGTTCTCCTCATGTTGGCCCTGGACTTAGGTGTTTTCAACCGGAAGGCGCATGAAGTGTCCGTCAAAGAGGCATTAATATGGTCAGGTGTTTGGATCTGTCTTGCACTTATTTTCAATTGCCTTATCTACTACTGGTTTGGTGAACCTAAAGCAATAGAATTCCTGACCGGCTACGTGATAGAAAAATCACTAAGTATAGATAACATTTTTGTCTTCGTACTGGTGTTTGGCTATTTTAAGGTACCTTCAATATACCAGCATAAAGTTTTGTTCTGGGGAATTCTGGGTGCTCTGGTTATGCGTGTCATTTTCATATTTGCGGGAGTAGCAATGATCGAGAAGTTTCATTGGACGATTTATGTTTTTGGTGCTTTTCTAATTTACACCGGCTACAAAATGTTGACTGAAAAGGACAAACAAATGGAGCCGGAAAATAACCCGCTGATAAAATATGTCCGCAAGGTTATGCCTATAACGAATGATATGGAGGGCGGCAAGTTTTTCGTCAGGGAAAATGGAAAGCGGTTTGCTACTCCGCTCTTTCTTGTACTGATCGTCATTGAAACTACCGACCTGATTTTTGCTGTGGACAGTATTCCAGCAATATTGGCCATTACACAAGATCACTTTATTGTTTATACTTCAAACGTTTTCGCTATCCTGGGACTTCGATCACTTTATTTCGCCCTTGCTCATGTCGTTCACCGCTTTATATATCTTTCTACCGGATTGGCCGCTATACTCCTGTTTGTGGGGTTGAAGATGGTCCTGGTGGACGTATTCAAAATTCCGACATTCGTTTCTTTAATTACTATAGGACTTATCCTCGCCATCAGTATTATATTATCCTTACTTAAGACCAGGGGTACCGATGCAGCGAATGGCGAATAGTTACTCACGGGTTTCTTGGCAGTTGATATTATCTTGATAATGGTTGTTGCCGATTTATTTTAGTGCATAGTTGATGTAGCCACCGTCCACTAAAAGCGCTGTTCCGGTAATAAAGCTTGCATCGTCAGAAGCCAAGAATAATACTGCTTTTGCAATTTCATCAGGGCTACCCATTCTTTGTAGGGCGGTTGCGGCAGCAGCCATTTCCTCAGCGCCTCCCCGAATAGCTTGAAAGCCTGGTGTCGAGGTTGGCCCAGGACTTACTATGTTTACACGGATTTTCCTGTCTGCTAATTCGTTTGCTGCAACTTGGGCAATTTTACTTATCGCTCCTTTGGTTGCTGCATAAACACTGGATGCTGCATTTGAAGCTGTTGCTACAACGGATGAATTAAATATCACGGCAGATCCCGTTGCTAAATGCGGCAGTAACTTTTGCAGCGTGAAGTAAGCACCCTTCACATTCGTATTGAATTGAGCATCAAATTCTGCTTCTGTTGTTTGTACAATCGGTGTCAATACAAATATTCCTGCATTTAGGAAAAGAACATCTAATGTGATTCCGTTATCAGCAATTGCTTTTTCCAAAACTGCAATGCCTGCCAAATTTGAAGTGTCAGAAACAACCGTTTTTAATCTCGGACTATTAATCTCTTCGGTTGCTTTTTGCAGATTGTCAGCACTTCTACCTGTAATCCACACGTTTGCTCCGGCGCTGATAAATGCTTTTGCGGTTGCCAGTCCAATTCCGGTACTTCCGCCGGTTATTACTACATTTTTGTTTGTAAAATTCATTTTTAAATCTTTCTATATTTGACACAAAACTATTTTACAACTCATCTCATAGCAAGTACGCATAACTTTGTGCGTATTTGCTATGACACTTGATTGACCAAACGATGTACATTAAAAAAATCCCGATGAGAATGGAGTGCGGCCTGCACGTATTTAAGGAACTTTTGAATGGAAAGTGGAAACTTATGTTGATCTATTACATTTCAGAGGGGATAAAAAGACCAGGGGCATTGCAGAAGAAAATTGATGTAGACAGGCGGGTTATGAACAAGCAGTTGGATGAACTACTGAAATATGGATTTGTAAACAAAATTTCCTTCGATACTAACATTCCTAAAGTAGAATATGAATTAACCGCTCTGGGAGCTAGTTTGTTGCCTTTGATAATCAGCTTGGAAAGATGGGGCGAAAAGAATAGAGCTGTTTTAGAAGCAGGCTACCCAGTCGAAAATAATGTTGGAGCAAAATGTTGAAGCTTTACTGAAATCTATAAAGGCTTGCTGTGTACACTGTTTTTTTTTAAGAAGTATCATTATTCACTGGAAATCCAGGAGTTCAAGCGGACGATCAATATTTCACCTGTTTCTTGGTAAATCAGGTAGATATTAAATCAAACGTATGGATTTCATGGTAGATTAGCATCAATAAGCCAATTATGAGAAAGACCTATTTAGTAATAATTATTATCCTCTTTTCCTTTAATACTATTGCTAAAGGTCAGCTGAATAAACGCCAAAAAGAGTTTATTACGTCATTTTTGAAGGAAATGAGGGAATCCAAATATCCGGTATATTATTTGTCAAATCATGAAGATCGTGCTTTATTAGATGCAATTAAACCTGATACATTGCTTGACATGTGGGGATTGGCTGGCAGAAATACACCGCAAAACAAACTCATTCTTACACAAAAAGAAAAGAAACATATTAAGGCTAAACTCCGTCAACTCAGAGAACTAACGTGGGAGGATCATTTACTACCGAGAGCCAGGTTGCTATCCAGAGATACCATCCAATTTTACCTAAAAGATCGAGCTCGTGGATGGCAACGGATGTATGATCGAGGCATTTCTGGTTATTATACTTTCAGCAATCCAATTTTTTTACGTAATAAAACACTTTGCATTTTTCAATATGATTTCAGCTGTGGGAACTTGTGTGGAGATGGCACCATAATGATATACAGGAAAGAAAATGGCAAATGGAAACCATATATAAATTTAGCCAATTGGCTGAGCTAACGTACCAATCTATATATCTGTCGTTGTATCAGAATTCCCTTGTTCCCTGGATCTTTGGCAATAAGGCTGACACGCTCAATATTCCACCGTTATTCGAGATTTATGCATGTACTTAACTTAGATAAATATTACAGACCCATTTAGAGTGAGCCCGCAATGTGTAAGAGATTATACCTAGGAATCGTTTGGCATCATAGTATATTTGCATTCTTCTCAGACTGGGTACGATTGCTATCTTTGCAAAGATGAAAGCAATCGCCATTTTCATGATCATATTATTATTTCTTTCAGGATTTGATCTCTGTAAGGATGATTTTGTTATGAGTGCAGATTGTAAAGAAAAGGCAGGACTTGTCAAGACTGACCAGGAAAGCAAGCGTAAAAATGAGGTTTGCAGCCCTTTTTGTCAATGTGCTCGTTGTCCTTTTTCAATTCTACTTCCGCAAAAGCAGTTGGTAATTATACTTTATAGACCATTAAGAATTAAATTCCTGCACACTATTTCAGGCGTTCCGACCGGGATTAGTTCTTTAGTATGGCAACCTCCAAAGGCGGCCTAGCTTCCTTACCCACATTAATATATAATTTCTTTATCCAGCTTTTTAAGGCAGGAATAACCTTAATTCATCTTCAATGAAAAGATACCTTATTCTTTTTGTTGCTATGGCATTGTCAATGACTGCCCTTGCGCAAAATAGTGTAACCATAATATTAAAAGACGCTAAATCTCAGGACGCTCTAATTGGCGCAACTGTAACAATAACTGACTTGAAGAAAGCATCATCAACAGATGCAAATGGCCAGGTGATATTTTCCGATATACCAGATGGTTTCCATCTGATTGAATATCGTTTTGTAGGTTATACTTCAAAAGTAGATAGCCTTAAATTTCCTCTGGTCAACAATAATCCTGTAGTAACTTTACTGGAAGCAGCAGGAGGAGAAGACCTTGATGAGGTTATTGTCTCTTCCACCCGGAGCAGCCGGACAATTGCTAATATTCCTACTCGTATTGAGGTAATAGCGGGTGAAGAACTTGATGAAAAAGGAAACATGAAACCAGGTGATATCCGCATGATCCTCAATGAAAGTACAGGTATTCAAACTCAGCAAACCTCTGCAACAAGTGCAAATGCTTCTATACGCATTCAAGGACTTGATGGTCGTTATACTCAAATCCTTAAAGATGGATTTCCCTTATTCTCAGGCGCAGCAAGTGGACTTGGTTTGCTGCAAACTCCTCCCTTGGACTTAAAGCAGGTGGAAGTAATAAAAGGATCATCTTCTACACTATATGGTGGTGGTGCTATTGCAGGACTAGTGAACCTGATTAGTAAGACGCCGAGTGAAGAAATGGAACTAAATATTCACCTCAATGGTACTTCGGCAAGAGGGTTGGATCTTAACGGTTTTTACGGGCAAAGATTTGGAAAAGCTGGGCTAACCGTATTTGCTTCAAGAAACAGCAATGAAGCCTATGCCCCAGGTGAAGTAAACTTCACAGCTATTCCAGAGTTTACGCGCTACACTTTCAATCCCAAGCTATTTTTGTACTTCAATGATAGGACTACACTAAACTTTGGCATCAATAGCAGTTTTGAAAACCGAACCGGTGGTGACCTGCAGTACATTAAGGGTGACGGAGATGCAACCCATAGTTTTTTTGAACGAAACAACTCAGATAGGGTGTCAAGCCAGTTCTCCCTGAATCATAAAATAGGAGAAAATTCAGAGATTAATATTCGCAACAGCCTAAGTTATTTCAATCGAAAAATAACCGTTCCTGGGTACCTCTTTGATGGGAGTCAATACGGGACGTTCTCTGAAGCCAGCTTTTCGACTGGTAATGATAAGACAGAATGGGTTGCAGGACTAAACTTATGGACTGACCAGTTTAAGGAAAATGAGCAAACAGCAATACCATTAAGAAATTATGATCAGACTACTTTTGGTGCTTTTATTCAAAATAATTATCATGCTACCAAATGGCTTGAGCTGGAAGCAGGATTAAGAGGAGATTATATTATTGACTATGGCTTTGCCTTACTTCCCAGAGTTTCGGCATTGTTTAAAATAAATGAAAAGGTAAATTCACGAATTGGTGGAGGACTGGGATATAAAACGCCTACCATATTTACTGAAGAGAGTGAGCGCATCCAGTATCAGCGGGTCCTTCCCATTTCCAGCATGGAAAACAAATTAGAAAGAAGCTATGGGGCAAATTGGGACATCAATTACCGAACATCTTTATTTAATGATCAGATTGGCTTTAGCATTAATCACCTGTTTTTCTATACTTTTCTAAATAATCCTTTAACAATGATGCAAGAGCCTTCCGATCAATATCGGTTTATCAATTCACCTGGTCACATGGATAGCAAGGGTATGGAGACGAATGTCAAGTTTACATATGAGGATTTCAAGCTTTTTATCGGATATAGCTTTACCGATGCAAAAATCCATGTAGGAGATATGCTTCAACAAAATCCCTTAACAGCGAAGCACAGGCTGAATAATGTGCTAATGTATGAAGTGGAGGATAAGTGGAAACTTGGAGCCGAAGCATATTATTACAGCAAGCAAACACTTAACGATGGTGCAACAGGTAAGCCTTACTGGATTTTTGGGTTTATGGCTGAAAAGCTATGGGAACGATTTTCTTTATATATCAACTTTGAAAACTTTACTGATACCCGTCAAACCCGTTTTGATAACATATATACAGTAAGTATTTCAAATCCTGTATTCCGGGATATTTATGCACCCTTGGATGGTTTTGTAGTTAATGGAGGTTTAAAAATAAGGCTATGATACCAGAAATAGAGAGAAGATTAGAAGTAAAAGGCATCAAGCCTACTACAATGCGTAATCTTGTTTTAGACCATCTTGTGAAACAAGAGGCGGCAATTAGTTTGGCTGATCTTGAAAAGGCACTGGCTCCGGTAGACCGAATTACGGTCTACCGGACTCTAAAAACTTTTGAAGAACATTGCCTAGTGCATTCCATCGATGATGGTACAGGGGCTTCCAAGTATGCTTTATGCAAGGAGGATTGCGATGATTTCCCTAATCACGACCTTCATGTTCACTTTTACTGCAGTAGTTGCAAAGAGACGTTTTGTCTTCCAAAAACGCTAATTCCAGTTGTTCCCTTACCAAAGGGCTTTAAGGCAGACGAGATGAGCCTTGTGATGAAGGGCGTTTGCGAGCGGTGTTCCGTATAATGTTTGCAATTCAATTGCATGCACTACATCCTTTACTTTGTGCTTGTTAAAGCATTTAAAGATGGAACAAATATTTGCTGGTAATACTTCAGCTACAAAGGATTGTTGTGGAAGTGATTGTAAAGCTCCCACAATTAATAATGGTTCGAGCACAACACCAATAGAAAAAGAGAGTTGGCTAACCCATGCTGGTCTGCTTGCAGGATTTACGATCCTGCTAATCATGCTACTGTTACAGTACGGGTTTGATACTACCTTTTCTAACACTTTTAACTTTGTTTTTTATACGGCCAGCTATCTGCTAGCTGGTTGGGATGTGTTAATACTTGCGCTCAGAAAGGCGAGCCGAGGTGATGTTTTTAATGAATTCGTCTTGATGAGTGTAGCAACTTTAGGGGCATTTTACATAGGCGAATGTTCAGAAGGCGTGGCCGTAATGGTATTTTATTCTATCGGGGAATGGTTCCAGGATTCTGCTGTGAGTAAAGCCAAACGAAGTATTAAAGCCTTACTGGATATCCGACCTGATGAGGTGACGGTTTTTAGAAATGGAACAACCCAGGTGGTTAAACCTTCAGAAATAAAGGTTGGAGAAAGCATTCATATTAAGCCAGGAGAAAAAGTTGCTTTGGACGGCGAACTTCTTTCAAAAAGTTCTTCATTCAATACAGCCGCCTTAACTGGAGAAAGTAAGCCAGATACAAAATATAAAGGTGAGCCGGTTTTAGCGGGAATGATTAACCTTAATACCGTTTCAGAAGTAAAAGTAACTACTTTATTTAAAGACGGTAAATTAAGTAAGATACTGGAAATGGTGCAGGATGCTACAGCCCGTAAGTCGCAAACACAGTTGATTATTTCCAGATTTGCTAAGGTCTATACCCCAATTGTATTCTTTCTTGCTTTGGCTCTGGTAGTACTTCCCTACTTTTTTGTTCAGGATTATAATTTCAACAATTGGTTGTATCGCGGCCTAGTATTTTTGGTAATTAGCTGCCCTTGCGCCCTGGTTGTCTCCATTCCATTAGGCTACTTTGGGGGGATAGGGCTTGCTTCCCGTAATGGTATACTCTTTAAAGGAGGAAACTTTTTAGATGTAATGACTAAAGTAAATACGGTGGTGATGGATAAAACGGCCACACTAACTAAGGGCGTATTTAAAGTTCAGCAGGTAACATCTATTGGTATAGATGAAAATGAGCTAATAAAGATAACAGCAGCACTGGAAAAGAACTCAACTCACCCGGTAGGAAAGGCGATCATAAAATATTCGGGTGATTTTTCAGGAAATCTCACTGCTACAGATGTAGAAGAAATTGCAGGATATGGGTTAAAAGGAAAGGTAGACGGAAAAGAGGTGGTTGCAGGTAATCTCAATCTACTGAAGAAGTTTGAAATCCCTTTTCCTGCTGAACTTGAAGAAGTTGTTTATACCATAATCGTAGTTGCTATTAATAAGAGTTATGCAGGATACATCACTATTGCCGATGAAATAAAGGAAGATGCTGCAGCAGCAATCCGGGAAATGCATAAGCTGAACGTTAAAGCGATATTGTTGTCAGGAGATAAGCAAACCGTCGTAGATGAAGTAGCAAAGCAAATAGGCATTGATACAGCTTTTGGAAATTTACTACCAGAAGGTAAGGTTGATAAGGTACAACAGTTGAAAAAAAAGGGACTACATATTGCTTTTGTAGGCGATGGGGTGAACGATGCTCCTGTAATGGCGCTCGCCGATGTAGGGATTGCAATGGGTGGCTTAGGTAGTGATGCAACCATCGAAACAGCGGATGTAGTTATTCAAAATGATCAACCTTCTAAAATTTTAACAGCAATTAAGGTAGGAAGAACTACAAGGAATGTGGTCTGGCAAAATATAATTTTAGCAATATTAGTTAAGATTATTATTTTAAGTATGGGAGCTGGAGGCATAGCAAACCTTTGGGAAGCCGTTATTGCAGACGTAGGAGTCGCTTTGCTTGCTATCCTTAATGCTGTTAGAATACAAGGGATGAAGGTCGTTTAATATTCCTCATAATTCCTTGGTATTTGAGAAGGGCTTGGAATTACACCTTTTATAAGAATGTTAAAGAGATAATCTTTACAAGCATAATAATAAGAACAACATAAATAAATGCTTCTAAGAGCAATTTAAGTAATCATCGTGACTAATTACGAGGAGCATAGATTATGATACAAGCACCTATTAAAGCAATTGAAGCGCCTATTATATCAAATTTATCCGGCTTAAATCCGTCTACTTTCCAAGCCCAGATTAAGGCTAAGACTATAAATACACCTCCATAGGTCGCATATACTCTTCCAAAGTTGGAGGTTTGCCAAGTGGCAACGATACCGTAAAGAGCTAGAATCATTCCACCTAATATACCGTACCAAAATGGTTTATCTTCTTTTAGCCATTGCCAGATTAGGTAACCACCCCCAATTTCAAAAATTCCAGCGATTATAAAAAAGAATAGGGACTTTATTATATCCATTGGACTAAAGTAAGTATTAAATTGTAGTAGATTTCTATCGAGGATATCCTTTCATTGAAATGACAAGCTATCATTAAATCCTTCAAAAAGACGGTCCTCGTGATCTACCTTAATTAAAGCTAATGCTCCTATTCTTAGTAATTGACAATGTTTTATTAATTTCTTCAAACAGTGATAGTGTGTCGCCTTTAAATGATTACACCGACAGGCAAATCAATAAAGCAGGTATATTTGGAAACAGCGAACATATCCTAGTAAATTATGAAAAGCGCCAATACATCAACAAATGTAAACACACTTCCAAACGAGCTAAAAACAGTTAAGGAAATAATTTATGACAATCACGGATTGAACTTGACAAACCTGAAGTTTAGTACTGAAAGTTTAAAATATGGAGCTTGTTCATTTGAACTCAATAATAAGAAAATTCAATACCGGGTGGCAAAAATCACTCCATTAAAGTCTGGTCATTTTGTGACCATATGGCAAAGAAATAAGGACGGAATAACTGAACCATTTCACATATCCGATGACCTTGATTTTATAATAATTGCAGCGAAAAGAGAAAATAACTTTGGCCAATTTATTTTCCCAAAATTTGTCTTGGCAGAAAAAGGTATTATTACTAATAATAACAAAGAGGGAAAACGTGGAATTAGAGTTTATCCACCTTGGGACACTGTTGCAAGTAAACAAGCGGAGAAAACTCAAACCTGGCAGACAAAATACTTCTTCACAATTGATGATGGAAACTCATCTAACAAAGATCTGATAAGAAGGCTACTTTTTTAAGCTGTAACAGGCACCACCTCATTGAAAAATATGTAGGACAATACCGGGAAGAACGCATAGCTTGAAAATTGAAATACATTCTCTAATATCCCTCCTTATTTGATAATTTATCTTGAGCATAAACTAATGCCTTTAAACGGATCAAACCTATCCCATTAAGCCTAAAATATCTTTTCTCTTTTTGCTGATTATCATAAACCCATTCCATTAATCAAAATGATTTTTCTATTTTTGATAATGAGTTTTTGATAATAAAAAATAACATGAAAATAGGCTACGCAAGAGTAAGTACTGCAGACCAAAATTTAGATCTTCAATTCAATGCGCTGACAGATTATGGATGCACGACAATATACCAGGAAAAGATTTCCGGCAAGAATACAGACAGACCCGAACTAAAAAATCTTTTGGCGACTCTTCGTAAGGGTGATCAGGTAGTCGTTTGGAAATTGGATCGTCTTGGTCGTTCTCTTCGTGACCTGGTAGATCTGGTTGCTGTGTTCAATGAAAAAGGAGTTAATTTCGTTAGCCTACATGATCACATTGATACTACAACAGCTACAGGAAGATTTACGTTTAATATTTTTGCTTCATTAGCAGAGTTTGAAAGGGAGATTATCCGGGAACGTACTAAAGCGGGGCTCGTTGCAGCAAGAGCTAGAGGTAAAAAGGGAGGCCGTCCATCAGGCTTATCCCCTGAAAAGCTTCAGTTGGCAATGACTGCTTTGGATCTTCATGATACGGGGAAATATTCCATTTTGGAAATATCCAGAAGGCTACAGATACCCATCGCCACCTGCTATAGATACATTAAAATTGTAAAAGAGAGCAAGGTCTAACAACCTTCAAAAAACCAGGGAATAGAGATAATAATTATTTGATCCAAGAGTTCCAAAAAGGGTTAATTCATTTTGTTTGGTCAATCTACCATGTGAACTTATAAGTTGCTCTTATTCCCAAAACAGGTATTGTATTTAATAGATCTGAGTGCAATGAAAGTTCACAAATACTGTTTCGACCAGTATTAAAATCGTAACCTGCAGCAAGAGTACCACCAGCGACAGCTGCTGATATATTTTCTAAGGTGCTACCACCAACAGCGATAAGCGGGCCTAGTTGAGTGAAAAGATGATCTTTAATATAGTATTTTGCCGATAGACTAACAAAGATGAGCTCACCACCGACATGATGAGAGTTTAAAATGAATCTCTCTTTAAGCTGCATAAAACCTACCATTGGAACCAATGCAAATCTTTTACTCAACTTTATATCACCTTTCAAAAACAAATCAATTCCAGGCTGTAGTTCACGGTGAACAGGAAAATTAACTCCACCTCCGATCCCAATGCCGCTGGTCGACTGGGCAAAACTATTTTGACTAATCAATATCAACAGAAATACAAAAAAGTAGTTCCAGCAAGTAATATCATATTTTTTATATCGGAGGTTATCAATTAAGTGAATCATTAAGTTTGAAAATCGAGTTAATATCAAAGGTATCAAATATCTGGCATTAGGTAAGATTGTAGGCTTCTGTTCAAACAAGCAGAGATGAAAATTAGCGATTGATATAACATGTTACATTCTTAGAAAATGGTAGGAATATAAGTAGAGTAA
>DDAD01000045.1:9721-10046 GCA_002333205.1 Pedobacter sp. UBA2067 | reverse complement strand
ATTCCTCGTAGCACTTTGGCTTAATCGGATCAAACTTGTGCGGATAAGTGGTATTTACCATCTTGATCTTATTCCATTTCAGATCATAATAGCTGCCATTTCCTGATTTTGGACTTTCCCGATTGATTACCCAGCAACAGGCAATTTCACCTTTGTAGCAATAGAACTTGTAGTCTGTTTGAATGCCATATTCGCCTTTCTCATTTTGTAGGAATTCCTCTACCAACACTTCAAGGCCTTCTCGTTTTGAAATCATGTTCTTCAAGATCGTTCTGATCTCTTCAGGCTCATAACGTTTACAATCGAACAGGTTGGTACCATTATT
>DDAD01000045.1:0-9646 GCA_002333205.1 Pedobacter sp. UBA2067 | reverse complement strand
GATAGTTGGACGAATAACATAGTGATCGGGAAGGGTCGCGAAGTCAAGTTGATCTACATCTGAGCCCTTCCAGTACAGCGCTGGCAATCTTGCACCAAATAGCTCTGCAAATTCCCGGGAGTTCCCCTTGTTGCTTAATTTACGCTGCCAGTTGGGTGCATCCTGCCATTTACTTAGGGGGTCTGCTTTTGTATTCTTGGTAATCTTAATTTGTTTAGCATCGGGGGCGGACCAGAAAACTCGATTACGATTTCTAATTCGATCTGGAAATTCACCCCGATCACGTAAATAGGTGAGAACTTTTTGAAACATACTTAAATTTATATNNCTTCTCTAAGCGAGAGGCTTAAGCATTATTATACTTGAAAATTATTTTGGGTTCACAACATCATAAAAGCACGTCTTTCAGGAACATGACAGCTACAGAGAAATAAATGATTAGGCCGGTGACATCGACTAAAGTCGCGACAAAAGGCGCTGATGATGTTGCAGGGTCAGCACCTAGGCGCTTTAATATCAATGGCAGCATGGAGCCAGATAATGATCCCCAGAGTACCACCCCGACTAAAGCTACACCGACTGTAAGCGCAATGAGCATCCAATGCGGTCCGTATATATCGGTAAATTGCGCCCAGGCAAAAATTCGAAGAAAGCCAATTGCACCCAAGGAGACGCCGAGCAGAAGACCAGATTGTATCTCCCTGCGCATAATACGCCACCAATCACCACCCGTAATTTCCCCCAGCGCCATAGCTTGTATGATCAAAGTGGAGGCTTGTGAGCCACTATTACCGCCGCTGGAGATAATCAAAGGGACAAACATCGCCAGGATAACGGCCTTCTCAATGTCTTCCTGAAAATGTGCCATCGCAGTTGCCGTAAGCATCTCACCAAGGAAAAGCACAATCAGCCAGCCAATTCGCTTTTTTACAAGTCCAAGTAACGGCATATCTAGATAGGGCTCGTCAAGGGCTTGCGTTCCCCCTATCTTATGTATATCTTCTGTATATTCTTCATTGGCTAACCATAGAATGTCATCTACCGTTACAATGCCAAGCAACACATCGCTGTCGTCAACCACCGGTAGTGCAACACGATTGTTCATTCTAAAAACATTGATCGCTTCTTCCTGAGGGTCATTCGCATTCAGCGCTATGGTGCGGTTATCTGCCAGATCACCAATTTTAGTCTGCGGATCTGCGAGTAACACTTCCCGGATTCTGATATCATCCAACAGCACACCATCATCATCAATGACGTAAATCACATCTATCGTCTCCGAGTTTTTGCCGTACCAGCGAATGTGTTCAATTACCCGCGCTATTGTCCAGTGCGTTTTCACTGCAACATAGTCTGGTGTCATCAAACGCCCAACACTATTTTCTTTATAGCCCAACAGTGACAATGCCTCAAGCCTGTCGGCAGCTGGAAGTAAAATGATCAGCTTTTTAACAGCATCTCCTTTAAGTTCACTGAATAACGCAGTCCGGTCATCAGGAGGAAGCAAATTGATAAGCTCGGCAAGTTTTGTTCCGGGAAGTTTTTTTAGAATACGCTCCTGTGTAGGGAAATCCAGAATTCGGAACACATTTACGGCGCGGTTTATAGCAAGTGTATCGATGAACTTAACCGCATGCTCAGGGAGTTCATCAATGAGATGTTCGACATCAGAAATGTTGAGGTTGTCGAGATAGTCTTTCAATTGAGCATCATCAGCCTGCTCTAATAATCCAACCACTTCTTCCACAATCATTTCTTCCATAGAATCTCCTTTTACATGTCTGCCTGTTTACAAGATTGCAAAAGTGGGTTTTTATTTTAAATAATCCCTGCTTTGCGCTATTTAGTTCATCTTTTCACGACAGTTTTGATTTCTAAAAACAATGCCAAAAGCGTGCCCTAAGAAAATGCAACAGCCATTATCCAACTAAATCTCAAATCGAACTAAAAAGAAAAGGGCAACCCTCCGGCTGCCCTAATCCATTAACGCTCTCAGGACAAATGTACAAAAAATGGCATCCCAGGTATAGGTTAGATGTCAAACGTGAAGGATAATGTAAATATTTGCATCGCCAGGACGTATCTGCTACACAGGAAACAACAAGCAAATAATTACTTACGAAAAAAGCCTCTTAAATAATTTCAAGAGGCTTTCGAGTGTTCCCGACGAGATTCGAACTCATATCGTCTGAACCGGAATCAGAAATTCTATCCATTGAACTACGGGAACATGCCGCAAAGATATACAATCCGCGGACATATCATAATTGCTGTAAAAAATTTGGCGCAGCAACATAGTCATTGCTAAATACAAAGCAGTGAGCGCAAAACACGGTGGTTTTACTACATTTGAAATTATTTTCAAACAACGATGTTTAAATTGCGATTCGGCTTTTTCCTGCTCCTGCTTACCCTGAGCAACACTGCATTCAGTCAGAAACTAGATATCAACAACTTTATAGTCAAGGAGAGTCTCCTGAAAAACAGCAAACTTGCCATTATTGCAGCAGATTCCGTCGACAATCCACAGGAGAAGATCAATGGCATTTACACATTTACGGTCAGCGGCTTCTCTCAATCACTTCGTTTTCACGACGGTGTCGCCATTGTGCCGCTGCAGCTGGAACGTTCTGCCTTCGTTTACATCAAACACATTAATGACCAGGGTACCCATAGTAAGTTGGTATATGTCCATAAAAAAGATGGAAGTCTTAGCCCATACACCGTTAATTCCATGTGGCTGGTAATTATTCCTCTGATTATTGTCGTAGTTGTATTTCTTTTCAGAAAGTTGCTCATCCTGGGCATCATCATCTTTCTAGTATTGATCTACTTCAACCATAGCAGTGGATTAGGCATAACTACTTTCTTCGAAACGCTCTTCGATGCACTAAGACGGTTGTTCTAAAAAGGCAAACCTATACCAAAGTTGTATTGTACAAAACGATACCCATCCGGGCTGTGCGTGCGAAAATACTCGTCTTTAAAGGCTTGTCCACCGTTGAAGAATTTTTTGATGACCCACTGATCTCCGCCTCGGAATTGGGGATCCTTGAGCTTTAGCCCCACATCGAAACGGAAGACAAAGAAATCCACGTCATAGCGAAAGCCAAGCCCTGTACCTACACCCAGTTGGTTCCCCAGTTGAGCAAACTTGAAAGTTGTTTCTGGTTGATTATTGTTTGAATTGATGTTCCAAACGTTTCCAGCATCCAGAAAAACAGCCCCTTTCAACTGTGCACCAAAAAACTTGTCGAGCAACATANNACGGTATTCAAGGTTTGCCTCGATATGCATCTGCCCTAATTGATCTATACCGTAAAGTGTTCTTCTGTTTTCCTCATTTGGAATACGCTCTGCACGATTGTAATTTCCCGGACCAAGTGTTCTTGCCTGCCATGCCCGCACGCCATTAGAACCACCTGCATAGAATAGCTTTTCAAATGGAATTTCGGTAGAATTGCCGTAGGCATATCCCGCACCAGCATTAATGCGGGCAACGAATTGGCGTGCTCCGCCAAGGCTTTTGTAATAGCGCACATCAACCTCTGGACGCACATATTGATTAAACGGCAAGCCAAATACCTTAGCATAGTCGCCCAAAGCAGGATTATGTCCGCCGCCCCCAATGCTGGTCAAACCCTGAAGTAAATTTCCAGCCATATCGATGTTTCCGCGGAAGTAAAGAAAATCTTCGGTCGACAATAACTTGTTCGCATTTACGGTATAAGTATATTTCACCCCCAAGGTGATATCCCTGCGATCCAAGAGGTTTATATTGTATAAATTATTCGCAATCAGTTCCTGCCCTTTGGAATCGGTGGTATCAACCAGCAATCCACCGAATCGATATTCAAAGTTTAATGGAGTCAATGAATGTCTTTTCGTTTTGGTTTCCACCCAATCGTATGTAATAGAGTTTAAAAATACCTTTCTATTAAACAGGTTCTTCTGCAAGGAATATACATAACTGGAAGAAAAGGTGGTAAAAGGCATTCCGCTCTTGCCCATCAGTGGCACATCAAAGGGTACGATAAGCCTCGGCACCGCAAGGTTTGCACTCACGGAAAAATCACGCTGGTAAATCTCGCTGAACAAAGAACGACCATTTCCAATCCTCGATTGCAGCCCTCCTTTTACCTGGAACTCAAATCTTTCAGCGCCTCTGAATATGTTATTGTTGGTATAGGTATTACTTAGCGTAAATCCTACCGTACCCGCATTAAAGGGAACCTCCCCTTCTATCCGGTTGCTCATTCTTTTCTGTGGAATTAACCTGATCAGCGGCTCGACCTTGTTGGAACTATCTTTGGCCTTGAGATAGTCAATCTTTACATTTTTGAAGACATTCAGCTCATACAGACGATCGTAGGTTAGTGTTTCATTCCTGATGTCGTACTTATCGCCAGGCTTCAGAAAATCATACCGCACGATTGGATTTCGCCTGAAGTTACCAGAGATGTCTGTGAAACGAATGTCCCGGTAAATATTCGGGTTTAGCTTGATACTGTCTCGTTGTGGGAAACCCTCAGGAGAGGGGGCAATCAGAATGTTGGTCTGACCAATGGTAAAAACTTCATGCTGACTTTTGCCTTCANNCACCTGGAGTTCAACATTTACCTTATTGTTATTCAAGTTTGAGTCAACGGAGAACTTAACATATGGCCGCAAAAAGTCATAATAGCCATTCTGTTTCATCAGCTCATAAATCTGTTCCCTTTCAAAAGCAAGTGAATCATCGTCGTATTGCATACCGGAACGCAAATGCGTGAATTGGTGCTTGTGATCGAGATAAAGCTTCTTCATTGCGGTATCTGTGATGTCAAAGCGTACATCATTCACCGAAAAAGGCATGCCTGGACTGGCTTTAAAGCGTACATCCGCCCGCTGATTCTTCACGTCTATCTGAGCACCAACCTGCGCTTTAAAATAACCTTTACTAACCAGGAACTTTTCAATCTGACTTCGCGAGATCTCCACCAACGCACTATCAAGCACGGGAGCCGGAGAGCCTACCGCTTTGGTCTTAAACAAGCCATAGAACAGATTATATAACCCAACATTGATTCCAAATCGTGGCGCAGGGCGAATATCCTTCTGAACATAATTAAGCGCCTCCTCCTGGTAACGGCTTGGGAGACTATCGATTTCAACATTTTTGACGATCGCTTGGTAATCCTGAATGTATTTTGTAGAAGAACACGCGGTAACAAAAAGAATAATAAACAGTAATATTGCAGGAAGTTTTGGCTTCTTTTTATGATTCAGGTATGCTTTCAAAATCTCAGATAGGGTTTATTAAATCGTTACACCAAAAAAAGTACCGTAAAGAGCATGGGCTGTTTATTGTAGAGGGTCTGAAAACTTTAATGGAGTTTTTTTCTTCAAAATACCAGATACAAAGTATTTATTATCTGCCTCAATACCAATCTTTACTACCTAAATTGCCATCAAATATAAAGTTATTTGAAGTAAACAACGTTGAACTCGAAAAGATTAGTACACTGCAGGCCCCCCAGGGAATCCTTGCTTTAATCGCCATTCCGGAGAACCTGGAGATTGCCCCAGAGGCACTAGTAGGGGAATTTTCTTTAGCACTCGATGGCATACAGGACCCTGGTAACATGGGTACAATAATTCGTACCGCCGACTGGTTTGGTTTCAAAAACATCATTTGTTCCACAAATACCGTTGAAGCTTTCAATCCCAAAACGGTACAGGCAACCATGGGATCACTAGCCCGTGTGAACATCTGCTACACCAGTTTGCCGGAATATATTCAAAACCTGGAAATACCTGTTTACGCTGCAATGCTAAACGGTGAAAGCTTATACGAGATAGAATGGGAGCGTAACGGCCTTGTTGTGTTGGGGAATGAAGGTAAAGGCGTCTCAGATGAAGTGGCGAATCTTATATCGCGTCGCCTGACTATTCCACGGGTTGGAGCCGCTGAATCTCTGAACGTTTCCATCTCTGCAGCAATAATCTGCGCAGAGATAAGTAGAAATTTATTGAAATAAGTTGCAACCTAAGTTATATTTACTATTTTTGCAGCCTGAATTATAAAAGGGTCGAGTGGCCGAGTGGCTAGGCAGAGGTCTGCAAAACCTTCTACAGCGGTTCGAATCCGCTCTCGACCTCCAGATTTATTTAAATTTAAAAACTTAAAGGGTAAGACCATGGCAGTAACGAGATTAAAAAGAAAAGACAGAAAAAATAAAACAACTTCTCGTTTAGAAGTTAAACGTTTGAAATTAGCAACTAACATTGAATTAGGAAGCCGTTCACAACAATCGACTACCAATCAATTGGCTAAAAACAATGCGATCCTTGCACAACTAGTTGCTGCTAACGGTTAATCTGCATTAAAGCATAAAAAAAGCGGTCATCTATAACAAGTGACCGCTTTTTTTTATGCGCCGGTTTTTTTAAACCAGCGCTTTACATATCCTTTTAACCAAACCTGGCCCTTCGTAAATAAAACCAGTATAAAGTTGTATCAATGAAGCACCAGCATCAAGTTTTTCTTTTGCATCTTCAGGACTGTGAATGCCGCCTACTCCGATGATCGGGAAGGAACGTTCAGACTTATCTGCAAGATAGCGGATTACTTCAGTTGACTTTTTAGTAAGTGGTTTGCCGCTAAGTCCGCCTGCTTCTGCAGTAACCTGCGTAGGACTATGAAGCCCGTTACGATCAATCGTCGTGTTTGTCGCAATCACCCCTGCAATTTTGGTCTCCTTTACAATTTCTACAATATCGTCCAGTTGCTCGTTTATTAAATCTGGAGCAATCTTTAGTAGAATTGGTCTACTGATACCATTCACATGATTTCTTGCCTGTAAAGCGTTCAATATATCCTTTAAGGGACCTTTCTCCTGCAAGGAACGAAGCCCCGGAGTATTCGGAGAGCTTACATTTACAACAAAGTAGTCCACCACATCAAACAGCCGGTCAAAGCACTTGATGTAATCATTTACGGCTTCCTCATTTGGTGTATTCTTATTCTTGCCAATATTCCCTCCAATAACAATCTTCGTGTCTTTTGCTCTCAGCAGGCGTAGTCTCTCTGCCAGCGTATCCACCCCCTTGTTGTTAAAACCCATGCGGTTGATAATCGCATTATCTTCAACAAGACGGAACATTCTTGGCTTGTCGTTTCCAGGTTGTGGAAGCGGTGTCACTGTACCCACTTCAATGAATCCAAAGCCTAGGTTACTCAGCGCCTCGATATACTCTCCGTTTTTATCAAAACCAGCAGCCAACCCGACAGGATTGCTGAATTTAATCCCAAATACCTCACGTTCCAAGCCTTTAATGTTGACGCCAAAACTGCTTCTCAAGATCGTTTTTCCGAATGGAAATTGGGTATTGAACCAATTGAGTCTGTGGGTTACAAAGTAATGTGCTTTCTCCGGGTCAAGCTGGAAAAAAACAGGTTTAATAAAATGGTACATAGGCACGAAGATAATAATTTCGATAGGCTTCGTCTTCAAATTGTTAAATAAGCGCTTAGCGCCGGAATGCAAACATCGATTTTGTAGCTAAAAATCGTATTTTTGCGCACAAATGATTTCAATAAACGACTTAACCTTCCGAATTGGCTCCAGAGCCTTATACGACGAAGCCAACTGGCACATCAAACCAGGAGAAAGAATAGGCCTGATTGGTGCGAACGGTACCGNNTAATTGTTGGCGAGTACGCTCCTTCCGAGGGTACGATTTCCATGTCTAAAGACCTGAAGATCGGATACCTAAACCAGGATTTACTTTCCTACGACTCTCACCATAGTATTTTGCACGTTGCCATGGAGGCTTTTGATCGCCAGAACAAACTGCACGATGAGATTGAAGAATTATTAAAGAAGATCGAAACGGATTATTCGGAGGAAGTTCTAAATAAACTTAGTGATAAACAGCAGGAATTTGAAGCATTGGATGGTTACAATATTGAGTACCGCGCCAATGAAATCCTTGCTGGTCTTGGTTTCAGTGCTGAGGATCAGCACAGACCATTGAACACCTTCTCCGGAGGTTGGAGAATGCGTGTAATGTTGGCCAAAATCCTCCTTCAGACACCTGATATCCTCTTGCTGGATGAGCCGACCAACCACATGGACTTACCGTCCATAAAATGGCTGGAAAACTATCTTATCAGCTTCGAAGGTGCTATCGTTATTGTTTCCCACGATAGATACTTCCTGGATAAAGTTGTAAACAGGATCGTTGAATCACGTAAAGGTAAATTAACCCCTTACGCCGGTAATTACACCTTCTATCTGGAAGAAAAAGCCTTAAGAGGAGAAATCCAAAAGGGCGAGTACAAAAATCAGCAGGCTAAAATCAAACAGGAGGAGCGTTTAATTGAACGTTTTAAGGCCAAAGCATCAAAAGCTAAAATGGCACAATCCCGCATGAAGGCTCTTGATAAAATGGAACGTGTTGAAGATGTTGATGACGATAACCCAACCGTAAACTTCAAATTCAAGTTTTCCAAACCTTCAGGTCGCCACGTAATCAAGATTGAAGGTGCGAACAAAGCCTATCCAAATGTCGAAATCCTGAGGAATGCAGAAGGTCTGATCGAGAAAGGCGACAAGATTGCCCTTATTGGCGCGAATGGTAAAGGTAAGTCTACCCTACTACGGATCATTGCCGGTACCGAGCAGTTTGATGGCACCTGCGAAACCNNGTCATAACGTGACCACCACCTTCTTTGCACAGCACCAGCTAGAATCCCTTCACCTGGACAATACCATCTTGGAGGAACTTCAGGCTTTCGCACCTAAACATACAGACACAGAACTACGTGGAATCCTTGGTTGCTTTCTTTTCACAGGTGATGATGTATTTAAAAAGATTCGCGTATTATCCGGAGGTGAGAAATCCAGGGTTGCCCTTGCTAAATCGCTTACTACTGACTCTAACTTCCTGATTCTGGATGAGCCTACCAACCACTTGGATATACAATCCGTAAACATCCTGATCCAGGCTTTACAGCAATATGAAGGTACCTTCATTGCAGTATCCCACGATAGGTATTTTCTGGATAATGTTGCCAACAAAATCTGGTTCATTGAGAACATGGATATCAAAGAATATCCGGGTACCTATGCTGAATACGAGGAATGGAACAGCAAACGTGTGCAACCTGCACCAACACCAATCCCGGTAAAATTACAAAAGGAAGAAAAACCTAAAGTTCAGGAAAAACCAGTATCCACTCAAAGTCAGCTTAAAAAGCTTAATGACAAGCTGCAGAACATTGAAAAAGAAATTGCAGCATTGGAGTCTCAAGTGAAAGCAACCGAAGCAGAGCTTGCAGATGACAAGGTTTACGGTGACCAGGCGAAACTTGCCGAAATCAATAAAAGGTATCAGGCCGACAAACACCTGCTTGATGCTGCTCAGAAATCATGGGAAGCCCTGGCTTCCGAGATCATGGAACTGGAGAACTAAATATGAAGAAACTGGCTGGATTGCTTATTTTAGTGGTTACAGGCATTCAGCTCTGCATGGCGCAAGTGTCATTCAGCCCTGAGAACAAGATTTACCGTCCTGAGATCAGTACCGTAATCTGTTATAATCAACAAAAAGAGCAATCTACACCCGTTATAAAGCTAAAACCAGCCGAAAGGCTGATTTT
>DDAD01000115.1:32060-46524 GCA_002333205.1 Pedobacter sp. UBA2067 | reverse complement strand
GGTAATGGTTCTTGGCGGAAGTACCAATGCCGTTCTGCACCTGATTGCCATGGCGAAGTCCGTGGGTCTGAACCTGGAGCTTAAAGATTTCCAGCACATCAGCGACAATACCCCGGTATTGGCAGACTTGAAGCCTAGCGGTCAGTACCTGATGGAAGATGTACATACGATTGGCGGTATACCAGCAGTATTGAAGTATTTGTTAAAAGTCGGGTTGATCCACGGCGAGTGTTTGACCGTAACTGGCAAAACATTAGCTGAAAACGTAGCTGATGCTGTTGACCTGGATTTTGAAAAGCAGAAGGTGATCCTACCGATCGAAAACCCAATTAAAGCAACAGGCCATTTGCAAATGCTGTATGGCAATCTGGCGCAACTTGGCGCCGTAGCTAAAATTAGCGGTAAGGAAGGTGAACGTTTCGAAGGCCCAGCACGGGTATTTGATGGAGAGAAACAGCTAATCGAAGGAATCTCTAGCGGCAGGGTTCATCAGGGCGATGTGGTTGTAATTCGCCAGGTTGGTCCGAAAGGCGCACCGGGTATGCCGGAAATGCTGAAACCAACTTCCGCTATTATCGGTGCAGGCTTGGGCAAATCTGTCGCACTGATTACTGATGGGCGCTTCTCTGGCGGAACCCACGGTTTTGTAGTTGGACATATTACCCCTGAGGCATGGTCGGGCGGAAATATTGGNNTTGTACAGGACAATGACATCATCCGGATTGATGCGGTGAATAACACCATCGATGTCCTGATCTCGGATGAAGAACTTGCGGCACGCCGCGCAAACTGGAAGCAGTTACCACCGCCGGTAAAAGGCGGCGTACTCTATAAATATTTAAAACAGGTAAGCAATGCCAGTGAAGGCTGCGTTACCGATGCCTATACCGATTAATCTGCACATAATACCTTAGAAAATGGAATTATCAATTGAAGAAACAATCAGACCGGCAGCGCCGAAAGAACTTAAGACAGTTAGCGGCTCTGTGGCATTATTGGAGGGATTAATTACCGAAGGAACCGAAGTGGTCTTTGGTTACCCAGGTGGAGCAATCATGCCAATTTATGACGCCTTATATGACTTCAAAGAGCGACTTCAGCATATCCTGGTGCGTCATGAGCAGGGTGCAACACATGCGGCGCAAGGCTTTGCAAGAACATCTGGTAAAGTTGGCGTGGTGTTCGCCACCAGCGGCCCGGGCGCAACCAACCTGGTCACTGGCCTCGCTGATGCACAAATTGATAGTACCCCATTGGTGTGTATTACGGGTCAGGTATTCAGTCATCTTCTTGGCACCGATGCCTTCCAGGAAACAGATGTGATCAATATTACCACACCGGTAACCAAATGGAATTATCAGGTAACTGATGCCAATGAGATCCCTGCAGTATTGGCAAAAGCCTTTTACATTGCTAAAAGCGGTCGCCCAGGTCCGGTACTGATTGACATCACCAAGGATGCGCAGATTCAAAAGATCGCTTATGAGGGTTATACGCCTTGTAACCACATCCGCAGCTATCGTCCAAAGCCGAATATCCGTATGGAATATATTGAGCAGGCGGCAGCGATGATCAATGCAGCGAAGAAACCTTTTATCCTTTTCGGGCAAGGTGTGCTACTCGGTAGCGCAGAAAAAGAATTCCAGGCCTTTGTAGAGAAAAGTGGTATTCCTGCAGCATGGACCATTTTAGGTGCCGGCGCTATCCCTTCAGATGACCCGCAAAATGTTGGTATGCTGGGTATGCACGGAAATTATGGTCCTAACGTACAGACCAACTCCTGCGACGTGCTCATTGCTATAGGAATGCGCTTTGATGACCGTGTAACTGGCAGGTTAGATAAATACGCTACCCAAGCTAAGGTAGTTCACCTGGACATTGATCCGGCAGAGATCGATAAGAACGTGAAAGCAGATGTTCCGGTTTGGGGTGATTGTAAAGACACACTTCCACTGTTGACAGCGCTTATCGAGGAACGTACACACACGGATTGGCTTGCTGAGTTTAAAGTTTTTGATAAGATTGAACGGGAAGAGCTGATCCAAAAAGAGCTTGAGCCAGAAAGCGGCGAATTGACCATGGGCGAAGTGATCCATCAGTTAAATCAGCTTACCAAAGGTGAAGCCATCATTGTAAGTGATGTAGGTCAGCACCAGATGGTTGCCTGCCGCTACGCAAAACTAAACCACACCCGCAGCAATGTAACCAGTGGTGGACTAGGCACTATGGGCTTCGGACTTCCTGCAGCTATTGGTGCGAAGTGCGGTAGACCAGATCGTACCGTGGTAGCGGTGATTGGAGATGGCGGTTTTCAAATGACCTTGCAGGAACTTGGCACCATTATGCAAAGTGGAGTTGATATCAAGATCATGATCCTGAACAACCAGTTCCTGGGCATGGTTCGCCAGTGGCAGCAGCTATTCAATGAAAAACGATACTCCTTCGTAGACATCACCAGCCCTGATTTCGTCAAACTTGCAGAATCCTATTACATCCCGGGTAAAAAGGTCACTGCCCGGGAGGAGCTGATTCCAGCACTGACACAGATGCTTGAACATAAAGGATCCTTCGTACTGGAGGTGATGGTAGAAAAAGAACTTAACGTATTTCCGATGGTACCGCAAGGTTGCAGTGTAAGTGAAATCAGACTTAAATAAAGGGAAATGAAAGACGCAGAATTCATAGATAAAAAGCAGGAATACACCATCTCGGTTTATACAGAAAACCAGGTGGGGTTGTTAAACCGCATCGCGATTATCTTCTCCAGGAGAAAGATCAACATCGAGAGCTTGAATGTATCGCCTTCGGAGATCCAGCATATTCACCGCTTCAACATTGTTGTTAATGAAACGCCCGATACCGTTCGTAAGGTAGCCAGACAAATTGAGAAGCAGGTTGAAGTATTGAAAGTCTACTTCAACACCAACGATGACATCATCTGGCAAGAAATGGCGCTGTATAAGGTACCAACTGATGTAATTGCGGAAAAGGTTTATGTGGAGCGCTTGCTCCGTGAGAATGGCGCAAGAGCCGTGGTCATCAGGAAGGACTATACGGTGTTCGAGACCACAGGGCATCGTGAAGAAACCGACAAGCTCATCGAAGTGCTTCAACCCTATGGCCTTATTGAATTTGTCCGAAGCGCCAGAGTTGCCATCATCAAAAACAGCCAGGGCTTTAACGAGAAGCTCCGGGAGTTTGAACGTGAGGAACCGGGACAGGATGTTGTTGAACTTCAACACTCCGACACCAAGAAAGATGTATTCACCATGTAGTGGTGCTAAAAAAAACAGACTAAAACATAGATTAACCAAAAACTTATAAAACCAAAATTATGGCAGTATTAAATTTCGGCGGTAAAGACGAAAATGTAGTAACACGTGATGAATTTCCATTGGAAAGAGCACAGGAAGTCCTGAAAAATGAAACGGTAGCAATCATTGGGTACGGCGTACAAGGACCTGGACAAGCGCTTAATCAGAAAGACAATGGTATCAATGTTATTGTTGGCCAACGTAAAGAATCAAAAACCTGGGATAAGGCAGTTGCCGATGGATTTGTCCCTGGCGAAACCTTGTTTGAAATTGAAGAAGCGCTGGAGCGTGGAACCATCATTTGCTACTTATTGAGTGATGCCGCTCAAATTGAATTATGGCCTACGGTTAAAAAGCACCTTACGCCAGGTAAAGCGCTATACTTTTCACATGGCTTTGGTATCACCTTCAATGAGCAAACCGGTATTATTCCACCTGCAGACGTTGATGTTTTCCTTGTAGCACCAAAAGGCTCCGGCACCTCACTGCGCCGGATGTTCTTACAAGGCCGTGGATTGAACTCCAGCTATGCAATATTCCAGGATGCAACAGGCAAAGCTTACGAAAGAGTAGTTGCTTTAGGGATCGCTGTAGGTAGCGGTTACTTGTTTGAAACAGATTTCAAAAAAGAAGTGTACAGCGATTTGACGGGTGAACGTGGAACCTTAATGGGTTGTATCCAGGGCATCTTCGCAGCACAATATGATGTGTTACGTGCCAATGGCCACTCGCCNNTGAAGAGCTTACCCAGAGCTTAATGCCGCTGGTAGCAGAAAACGGTATGGACTGGATGTACGCAAACTGCTCTACTACAGCACAACGTGGTGCCTTAGACTGGTGGAAGAAATTCCGTGATGCAACCAAACCCGTGTTCGAAGAACTGTATGAAAGTGTTGCTACAGGAAAAGAATCACAAAGATCTATCGACAGTAACAGTCAACCGGATTACCGTGAGAAACTTAACGCTGAACTTGCTGAATTAAGAGATAGCGAATTATGGCAGGCAGGTAAAACTGTTCGCAGTTTACGCCCGGAGAACCAGCCAGCAGAGAAAGAATTAGAAGCATAAAAACATACCCACATGGGAAAGACTTTAGTAGAAAAAATCTGGGATGCTCACGTCGTTAAACGCGACGCGGGCTTTCCCGATATTTTATATATCGACACGCATTTTATACATGAGGTAACCAGTCCACAGGCCTTCGATGGGCTCCGCAAGCGCGGTTTACCCGTGTTTAGACCTGCACAAACCATTGCAACCGCAGATCATAATGTACCAACATGGAATCAGCATCTGCCGATTCAGGAGACGCTGTCGAGGTACCAGGTAGATATGTTAACAAAGAACTGCGCAGAATTTGGTGTGGCGCTATATGGCTTGGGACACCCGTATCAGGGCATTGTGCATGTGATTGGGCCAGAGCTTGGCATTACCTTACCTGGTTCTACCATCGTTTGTGGTGATAGTCATACTTCAACACACGGCGCATTCGGTGCTATCGCATTTGGTATTGGAACTTCTCAGGTTGAACAGGTATTGGCTACCCAATGTTTGCTACAACAACCTCCGAAAACCATGCGCATCACCGTTGATGGTGCACTTGTATCAGGGGTTAGTGCGAAGGACATCATCCTGTACATTATTGCTAAAATTTCAGCAGCTGGCGGCACCGGCTATTTCATTGAATATGCCGGCTCTACAATCCGTAGCTTAAGCATGGAAGCCAGGATGACGATCTGCAACATGAGCATTGAAATGGGTGCCAGAGGCGGGTTGATCGCACCTGACGATGTTACATTCGAATACGTCAATGGCCGTGAATTTGCCCCTAAAGGTGCTGCATGGGATGCAGCACTGGCAGAATGGAAAACGCTTTACAGCGATGCTGATGCCGTATTTGATGCGGAGTTGCACTTTGATGCCTCAGACATTGAACCCATGATTACCTATGGTACCAACCCAGGAATGGGTGTCGGTATTAGTCAGCAAATACCAACTACAGCCAGCCAGGAGCTATCTGAGCGGCCTTCGTATGAGAAAGCATTGAACTACATGGGCATTGCCGATGATGCTTCTCTGCTTGGAAAAGAAATTGACTATGTATTTATTGGTAGCTGCACGAACTCCAGAATGGAAGATTTGCGTGCGGTGGCCGAATTTGTTAAAGGCCGGCAAAAGGCCCCAAATGTGGTGGTTTGGATTGTACCAGGTTCGAAGCAGATTGAACAACAAGCTATAGCAGAAGGGCTTGACAAGGTGTTTCAAGCAGCAGGTTTTCAGCTTCGTGAACCCGGCTGCAGCGCCTGCCTGGGTATGAATGAAGATAAGATTCCTGCGGGAAAATATTGTGTATCTACATCAAACCGGAATTTCGAAGGCCGTCAGGGCCCGAACTCCCGAACCTTTCTGGCCAGCCCCTTAACTGCTGCTGCTGCTGCAATTACCGGTCGAATTACTGATGTACGTACGATGCTTGACGAAAATATATACGCCTAAGATGAAGAAATTTACAACCTTAACCTCGTCGGTGGTGCCACTTCCAATTGAGAATGTAGATACCGATCAAATTATTCCAGCCAGATTTCTGAAGGCGACAACACGTGAAGGCTTTGGCGAAAACCTGTTTTGTGACTGGCGATATGATGCGTCTGGCAATCCACGACCGGAATTCGTGTTGAACAATCCAACCTACAGCGGAAAAGTACTCGTGGCGGGTAAAAACTTCGGCTGTGGAAGCAGCAGAGAGCATGCTGCCTGGGCTTTGCAGGACTATGGATTTGACGTGGTGATCAGCAGTTTCTTTGCGGACATTTTCAAAGGCAATGCTTTGAATAATGGCTTGCTGCCAATTCAACTTTCAGATGGCTTTGTACAACGTATTTTCCTTGCGGTAGAAACTGATCCACAAGCGCAAGTGACCGTAGACTTAGAAGCTCAGACGGTAACCATTGAAACCACGAAAGAATATGAGGATTTCGAAATAAACCCTTATAAAAAATCTTGCCTGATCAACGGCTATGATGATATCGATTTCATCTTAAATCAGCGTCAAGCCATAGAACAATTTGAACAGCAAAAAGCAGTCGTCTAATGGAAGTATTTGTCAGGATTGAGCATGTAAACTTAAAAATCAGAAACCGGGTGGTACTGGCTGATTTGTCCTGGCAAATTGCCAAAGGAGAACAATGGCTTTTGAACGGCCCGAGCGGTAGCGGAAAAACCATGCTGGCGAAGGCTATAGCTGGTCTTGGTCGGGCAAGTGGACAGATCAAGGTTCACTATGATTCCACTTCTAAGCTACCGGCCTCCACCCTGTTCGTTCCACAATGGTTTCAATTTAAGGATAAACAAGGTGGTTCCAGTTTCTACTTTCAACAGCGTTTCAATAGCGCTGATGCGGAAAACACCATTACGGTTTGGGAGAGCCTGCTTGAATATGCAACAAGAATTCATCATTCTGAAGAAGCGGCAAAGGCGCTGTTAAATACGTTTGGCCTTTGGAGCAGAAAAGACGCGCCAATCATTCAACTTTCAAGCGGTGAACATAAAAAGTTGCAGCTGATCAAAGCATTGCTCTACCGACCTCAATTCCTGATTCTGGACAATCCATATACCGGACTGGATGTGCAGACCAGAGCCTGCCTGAATGAACAGCTAGACCTTGCCTGCGGCGCAGGGATGCAGCTGTTAATTGTCAGTAATGATGCAGGCATACCTGGATGCATTAACCGCTATGCTAGCCTGATGGATGGCAAACTAATGACCAGTAATGAACCAATTACTGTAATGCAGCCCCCTAACCTAGACTATAAGCTTCCTGATTTTTTGCAGGATGCTCCAACCCTATCGTGCGACGAGCTGGTTTCCATGAAAAACGTGAGTATCCGCTATGGCGAAAAACAGGTTTTGAAAGGTCTGACCTGGCGGCTAAAGCCGGGTGAAAAGTGGTTATTGAAGGGGCATAATGGCTCCGGCAAGTCGACAATGATTAGCCTGTTAACAGGAGATAATCCACAAGCTTACGCACAGGAAATAATTCTCTTCGGCAGAAAGCGCCGCACTGGCGAAAGCATCTGGGACATCAAAAAGCAGATTGGTTTCATTTCACCTGAACTGCAATGGTACTTTGAACCTGGTTCAACCGTTTTTCAGGCTGTTGCCTCCGGATTGTTCGACACTACTGGGCTGTTCAGGAAACTTAGTCTGCAGCAAACTGAAAAGACTAACCAACTACTCACCCTCTTTGGTTTACAAACTGAAGCAAACGATTTGTTAACACAGCTGCCACTTGGCAAACAGCGACTTGCACTTTTAGCCCGCGCAATCATTNNAGAATCCACCCTTGCTGATCCTGGACGAACCTTGCCAGGGTTTGGATGAAGCCCAATCCAGCATGTTCAACCGGCTGGTGGAATTACTATGTAACACGAATCGCAGCCTCATATATGTCAATCATTTCGAGCATGCGCTGCCGGATTTTTTAAGCCATGAGTTGGTGCTTAAAGAAGGCCTTGCAATTCGTAATCAACCCATTTTAGAAAAAGAATACACATGAAAAAAAATATATTGGTCATACCCGGAGATGGGATTGGTCCTGAGGTTACGACCTGGGGCAAGGCAGTTTTAGAAAAGATCGCTGAAGTGTATGGCCATGAATTCAGTTTCCAGGAAGCTTTGATGGGCCATGTTGCCATTGAAGCAACCGGAAATCCGCTTCCAGACGAGACACTACAAAAAGCACAACAGAGCGACGCCATTCTATTTGGCGCTGTTGGGCATGCAAAATATGACAACGACCCATCTGCGAAAGTACGCCCGGAGCAAGGTCTGTTGAAAATCAGAAAAGAACTAGGACTTTATGCGAACCTAAGGCCTATTTTGCTTTTCGACGAACTACTGGATGCCTCGAGCATTAAGCCGAGCATTCTGAAAGGAACAGATATCCTTTTCTTTAGAGAACTAACTGGAGATGTTTATTTCGGAGAAAAAAAGCGCTCAGAAGATGGTCATACCGCATCAGACCTGATGGTATATTCTCGCTACGAAATTGAACGTATCGCCCACAAAGCTTTTGAAGCGGCAATGACGCGCAGCAAACGACTTTGTTCTGTAGACAAAGCGAATGTGCTGGAGAGTTCCAGACTTTGGCGCGAGACGGTACAACAGGTGAGCAAAAAATATCCTGAGGTCGAAACCGAGCACATGTTTATCGATAACGCTGCCATGCAGCTGATCAAGGATCCTAAGCGCTTCGATGTAGTGCTTACCGCCAATTTGTTTGGGGATATCCTTACCGATGAAGCTTCGCAGATTGCGGGCTCCATGGGTATGCTGGCTTCAGCGTCGATTGGCGATGGCACCGGATTCTTCGAACCCATCCACGGTTCTGCGCATGATATTGCTGGTAAAGACCTTGCTAATCCACTTGCCTCCATCCTATCCGTGGCATTGATGCTCGACATCTCCTTCGGACTAAAAGAAGAATCAAAGCTCATCATCAATGTCATTAAACAGGTGCTTGCCGAAGGGTTCAGGACCAACGACATTGCCGATGGCAGTACCAATCCATACAAGGTTTTAGGCACACAGGATATGGGCAAGCTTATTCTAAAATTCATTGATCAACACTCACTTTCTTAATCACCAATTTTATGTTACACGATCCAAACAGAGTTTACGTTTTTGACACCACCCTTAGAGATGGAGAACAGGTTCCAGGCTGTCAGCTTGCAACCGCAGAAAAGGTAGAAATTGCGAAAGCACTGGAGGCGCTGGGCGTTGATGTGATTGAGGCAGGTTTTCCGATTTCTAGTCCGGGCGACTTCCAAAGTGTTGTTGAACTCTCAAAAGCAGTTTCTGAGCCAATCATTTGTGCGCTGACCCGGGCAAATAAAAAGGATATTGATGCAGCCGTTGCATCCCTACAATATGCAAAGCGCCCAAGGATCCATACGGGTATAGGCTCTTCGGATATGCACATCAAATACAAATTTAACAGCACACGTGAAGAAATTTTGGAACGTGCGGTTGAAGCGGTAAGGTATGCGAAAGGTTTCGTGGAAGACATTGAATTTTATGCAGAAGATGCTGGCCGTGCTGACAATGAATACCTCGCCCGCATGGTGGAAGCGGTAATTGCGGCGGGCGCGACAGTGGTGAATATTCCGGATACCAATGGTTACTGCCTTCCGGATCAGTATGGTGCAAAAATCCGTTACCTTAAGGAGCATGTAAGCAACATTGATCAGGCAATCATTTCGGTACATTGCCACAATGACCTTGGACTTGCTACTGCAAATACACTTGCAGGTATTGTAAATGGTGCAAGGCAGGTAGAATGTACAATCAACGGTATCGGTGAACGTGCAGGAAATACAGCATTGGAAGAGGTGACAATGATCCTGAAAACACATCATGCGCTTAACCTGCATACCAACATTAACAGTAAGCATTTCTCAGAGATTAGCAATATGGTGAGCCGTATGATGCGCATGCCAGTACAGCCCAATAAAGCGATCATCGGTCAGAATGCTTTTGCGCACAGCTCGGGTATTCACCAGGATGGGTTCTTGAAACACCGGGAGAACTATGAAATTATCAATCCAGAAGATGTAGGTATTGATAAATCAGATATCATCTTAACTGCTCGCAGTGGCCGCCATGCCCTTAAGCACCACCTGGAGCGTTTGGGTTATGAAATTGAGCGGATCAATCTGGATCAGGTTTATGAGACTTTCCTTACCATGGCTGACGAGAAAAAGCACATCAGTGACGATGACTTGCTGCTTTTGATGAGTGATGGTAAAGAAGATCCTTTTAAAAACGGTTACAAGTTGAAATTGCTACAGGTATTATGTGGCGATCCTCTTAGTCCGACCGCAACGGTTAAATTGGAATACGAGGGCCAGGAACACGAGGCACTTGCGAGAGGCAATGGTCCGGTGAACGCCACGATCAAAGCAATAGAAAGCATTATCGGTAAAGCGGTAGAGTTAAAAGAATTCAATATACAAGCGATGCACGGCGGCAGTGACGACGTGAGTAAAGTAAATATGCGTATTTCCTACGGCGGCAAATCTTACCTGGGTTACGGTTTCAATACAGATATCGTGCAAGCATCTGCAAATGCTTACCTGGATGCTGTCAACAAATTCTTATAATCATGAACGAGACCAAAAACATAGAACTGGATTTCCAGGCTGCTGCAGCCAGGATCCATGGCACGGTGCGCCGTACACCCTTGGAATATAATGCCGGACTATCGCAAAAATACCAGGCTGAGGTCTACCTGAAGAGAGAAGATTTACAAGTTGTGCGCTCCTACAAGCTACGGGGAGCCTTTAACATGATATCCACTCTTGCGGATGATCAGCGTTCCAGGGGGGTTGTTTGCGCCAGCGCTGGCAACCACGCCCAGGGCGTGGCCTACTCCTGCAAGAAACTGAATATTAAAGGCGTGATTTTCATGCCGGAGATTACACCCAAGCAAAAGGTTAAACAAACCGAGATGTTTGGTAATGGCCACATCGAGATCGTACTCGTTGGAGATACCTTTGATGATTGTATGCGCGAAGCGCTGATTTATACGCAAAGTCACGGCATGACCTTCATCCCTCCTTTTGATAATCCAAAGATCATTGAAGGTCAGGGTACAGTTGGTGTGGAGGTATTCGAAGAATTGCCAGACGTGGAATATGTTGTTATGCCAATCGGTGGGGGCGGCCTGGCCTCCGGCGTAAGCAGCTATTTAAGGAACATCGCCCCTACCATCNNCGGAAGGCGCCCCCTCTATGAAACATGCACTGCAGCATGGCGGACCAGTAACCTTGGAGCAGGTAGACCGCTTTGTGGATGGCGCCTCCGTTAAACGGGTTGGCACATTAAATTATCAGTATTGCAGTGAACTTTTAGACGATATGCTGTTAGTTCCGGAGGGCAAGATCTGTACAACCATCCTGAAGCTTTACAACGAGGACGCGATTGTAGTGGAGCCTGCAGGTGCCTTATCAGTAGCTGCATTGGATCAGGTGGCTGATGGGATTAAAGGAAAAAAGGTTGTTTGCATCATCAGTGGTGGAAACAACGACATCGAGCGCATGCAGGAGATTAAGGAAAAATCACTGTTGTACGAAGGCTTGAAACACTATTTCATTGTCCGCTTTCCACAACGTCCGGGTGCGCTAAAGCTATTCGTGAACAACGTTCTTGGTCCGCATGATGACATTACCAGATTTGAGTTCATTAAAAAGACCAATAAAGAAAGTGGACCTGCCTTGGTGGGTATTGAGCTCAAAGAAAGCAGTGACTATCCCCTGCTCTTACAACGCATGGCGGAGTTTAAGTTCGAGACCATTGAGTTGAATAAAGATCAAACCTTATTCGAATATCTGGTATAACCAGAATTGCACAAAAATGTAATTAATAGTACCTGTTTGGGGTTTTATTTCGCTTTGCCGGGCACTTAGCTTAGCTTTGAAGAACATAAATAAAATAAAACATGCGTAAAACATTACTACTTTTCCTTTTAGTGCTCGGCTCCGGATGGATGGTCCAGGCACAGGAAATCAGTTCGCCCGACAAGAATCTAAGTTTGAAGTTTGAACTAAATGCTTCGGGCACTCCGACTTATCAGCTTAAATACAAAAAGAAAGATGTTATAAAAACGAGCAAGCTCGGCATTGAAACTAAAGATGTACCCTCTTTCCTAACGGGCTTCACGATTACAAAAACCGAACAGGCAACTGCTGATGAATCCTGGAACCCGGTTTGGGGTGAACAGAAGACGATTCGTAATCACTACAACGAGCTTCTGGTTACTTTAAGCCAGAAGGCCGAAAAAGACCGCTATATCAGGATACGATTCCGCCTTTTTGATGATGGTCTTGGCTTCAGATATGAATTTCCAGAACAAGATCATTTGAACTACTTCATTATCAAAGAAGAGCGAACCGAGTTCGCCATGGCTGGAGATCACAAGGCTTTTTGGCTTCCTGGAGATTACGACACCCAAGAATACAGCACTGTAACTTCTAAATTGTCGGAAATTAGAGGTTTAATGAAGTCGGCCATTACGCCAAACTCCTCTCAAACGCCCTTTTCCGACACTGGTGTTCAAACACCTTTGATGCCGAAGAGTAATGACGGTCTATACATCAACCTTCACGAGGCAGCATTGGTTGATTACTCAACCATGTCCTTGGAGCTGAATGATAAGACGATGGTCTTTGAATCGCACCTTACACCTGATGCAATCGGCGACAAAGGCTACCTTCAGGCACCTACACAAACGCCATGGAGAACGGTTATCGTGAGTGATAAAGCAGCTGACATCCTATCATCCAAGCTGGTGCTTAACTTAAACGAACCAACCAAATACGAAGACGTTTCCTGGATCAAACCGGTGAAATACGTAGGTGTCTGGTGGGAAATGATCACGGGTAAAAGCACTTGGGCCTATACAGATGAGAAGATTCAGTTTGGAGTATCTGACTATAAGAAAACTAAACCAAATGGTAAACATGGCGCCAATACCGCTCATGTGAAGGAATATATTGACTTTGCTTCAAAGCATGGATTCGATGCGGTACTTGTTGAGGGCTGGAACGAGGGCTGGGAAGACTGGTTTGGAAAAACAAAAGACTATGTGTTTGATTTTGTGACACCATACCCAGATTTCGATGTAAAAGAACTGCAACGCTATGCTGCCGAGAAAGGTGTTAAAATGATGATGCACCATGAGACTTCCGGCTCCGTTCGTAACTATGAACGTCATTTGGATACTGCTTACAAATTCATGGTAGAGCATGGCTATACCTCCGTGAAAAGTGGCTATGTAGGTAATATGATTCCTCGTGGCGAATACCACTACGGACAGTGGCTAAACAACCATTATCTGTATGCCATCAAGAAAGCTGCTGATTACAAGATCATGGTTAATGCGCATGAGGCCGTTAGACCAACAGGTTTAAACCGCACTTATCCAAACCTAATTGGGAATGAATCGGCCCGAGGTACTGAATACGAGTCCTTTGGCGGTAACAATCCAGATCATACCACAATCCTTCCTTTTACCCGTTTGATTGGTGGACCAATGGATTACACGCCTGGTATTTTCCAAACCAAAATCAGCGCGTACAATCCGGAAAATGAATCGTATGTACATACTACGCTGACCAAACAGTTGGCACTATATGTAACCATGTACAGCCCATTGCAAATGGCGGCAGATTTCCCAGAAACGTACAACAAGTTTATGGATGCCTTTCAGTTTATTAAAGACGTGGCAGTAGATTGGGATGAGTCTTATGTTCTGGAAGCTGAACCAGGTGATTACATTACGATTGCACGTAAAGCAAAAGGCAAGGATGAATGGTATGTAGGTGGTATTTCAGATGAAAATGCTCGTACCGCTACCGTAACTTTTAAGTACCTGCCAAAAGGAAAGAGCTTTACTGCAACCATCTACGCAGACGGCAAGGACGCAAGCTTTGACAAGAATCCACAAAGCTATACCATCAGGAAAATAAAAGTGAATTCTAAAACAGTGATCAAACAGCAGATAGCACCTGGAGGTGGATTTGCAATTAGCATTAAATAATATAAATGAAAGGGCCTTAGGGCCCTTTTTTCATATCATCTCTTTTTTAATTGGAAGCGTAAAGCAAAAAGTAGCACCCTGACCTTCAATACTGTCGACCCAGATGTGCCCACCAGCTCGTCTTATGATTTCAGCTGAAATGTACAAGCCGAGCCCCAAGCCTGGAAATGTGTGTTGCATATCGCCGGTGACGCGATAGAATTGTTCAAAAACCTTGCTTAGGTTCTCTTTTGCTATGCCAATGCCATAGTCCTTTACGCAGAACCGTATTTCAGTACCAACCACACTCGTTGAAATATCTATTCTTCCTGTACCAGGTGAATATTTAATTGCATTTGTAATCAGATTCGTGATAACCTGCCCAATCCGCTCTTCATCAGCAAAGATTTCTACAGGATCTGAGTAGGTCGTTACCAGTACATGATTCTGTGTGGTTCGCTGAAGATCTTCCACAAGTTCAGCAACAAGTGAGTTAAATTCGAAGGTACGATCGTTGAATTGCAGCCGTCCGGAGTTGATCTTTGTTACGTCAAGCAAATCGCCGATCAGGCT
>DDAD01000115.1:11247-32051 GCA_002333205.1 Pedobacter sp. UBA2067 | reverse complement strand
TTAGCTGTCCATCCATCTTGGATATCATCGCTGCCTCTTTCATGGACCCGTTTTTCCGGAACATGCGCTCGAGCACTTGGGTGTAGGCTTTGATGCTCGTTACCGGTGTCTTCAGCTCATGGCTGGCAATTCCGATAAAGTTATCTTTTTGCTGCTGAAGATGTTTTTGTTCGGTGATATCCATTCCCGCACCAATATAGCCTTCAAAAACGCCATCAGCGTTGTACTGCGGTCTGCCTGTGGCTACACACCAGTGAACGGTACCATCCGCATGGTTAATGCGGTATTCTATTTCAAAAAGATCATGTGTTTCAAAAATACTCTGGAAGTTCTTCTCCAGTTTAGTAAGGTCTTCTTCAACAACGGCCCTTAACCATCCTTGCCCAAGCTGCTCTTCAAAGGGAATACCGGTCCAGTCGACCCAAGTTTGGTTAACGTATATAATATTTCCTTCAGCGTCCGACTGCCACAGACCCGTTGGCGCAGCGGTGGTAATGCTTCTTAAAAGTTGTTCACTTTTTTCAAGTGCCTGCTTGGATGCCTGTTCAGGCCGGAGATCCCGCACAACTGCACCAATGGCAATGGGCTTTCCTGTTTCAGGATCATCGATACGTATGCTATTGTTGAATATTTCGAAGGTTTCCCCGGTAATCAAATTCCGGACAGACATCTTTCCGGACCATCGACCTTCATGTATAACTGCAGGCATAACTTCCCGCTTCATCATCCGGTAGTCTTCAGGCGAATAAAGCGCCTTAACATGCGTGTTGCGAACCTGTTCATCGCTCGTGAAGCCTAAAAGCATTCTTCCAGCATCATTCACATAAGAATGCCGGCCGTCCAGGTTTAGAATTGACATCATATCAACGCTATTTGCAACCAATGATAATAGTTTTTTCTGTTCGCCTCTGGATTGCTTTTGTTCGGTGATGTCAAGTGTAACCCCCAAAATTCTGACCGCAATACCGGACTCAAAGTAAACCTTACCTTCTACCCTTACCCAACGTACGGAACCATCTTTCCAATTTAGGCGGGCCTCATAAAATAGGACGCCGGACTTCATTGATTCGTCGATTGCCCGTGTTCTTGCTTCAAGATCATTCTTATGGAATACCTCAACATACTTCGCACGGGTAACCGGTGCCTCAAATCCATGTATTTTTGCAAATGTATCTGAAGTCACCATCTCCCCGGTAATCAGGTTAAGGTCGAAAGTACCCATCCCAACGGAATCTACTGCTAATCGGGCACGTTCCTCGGCTTCTTCTAACCGTCGCTTCGCTTGTACCTGCTCGGTGATTTCCCGTGCAATAGCAATCACACCGGAGATCGTTCCATCCTCCTCACGGAAAGGCTCATAAACCAGATCGATATAAACATCTTCTTGCACCCCATTACGGAACAGTGGTACAGCAATTTCCTGTGCTTTGAACGCCTCACCTGTTCTTCGGACATGATCCAACTTCTCTTCAAAGCCATGGCCACTTGCCTGAGACAGCACACTGAACACCGGTCTGCCGATCAGGGCATCCTGAGGAACGCCATAAATTTCTGCCAGCTGTGGATTGACCATTTCAACTACATTCTCCGCACCTTTTCATATGCCTATGCCCACGGGCGCCTGCATAAAGGTTGAATACAGCTGCTTTCGTTGATCTTTAAGCGCCTTTAAGTTCGCCTTCTCACGCCCAACAAGTTTCACCATTGCAGTTACATCCACAGGCGTATGAAGTATAAACATAACCTCGCCCTCATCATCCAGAACTGGCGTATTTGTCGTCGTCCAGTAACGTTCCTCAAAGCGATCAGTACCTGGAATCGGAAGATCATACCGGTAATTACTTGTCGTATGGGGAAGTTTATTTTTTATGACTTGCGAGAATGAATACGCACTAATTGCAACATTGTGAGAGGCGGAATCGGTGGGATTATCCGGAAAAGCATCAAACACCGGTTTGTTGAGAATTGCATCACGTTTCGCGTTTGTTGTATTCAGATAGGCATTGTTAACGTCCATTATGGTATAGAATGGTGCGTCAACTCCCAACAGCAGCTGTGCCGATGTACTGGAATAGAATAAGTTTTTATATACCTGCTGCGATAATTGATCTCTCATGAATTGTCCCGGGCAATTAAACACGAACAACGTTTAACCTATACCCACATTGCTAAATTATTAAAAACATTTTAAGAAAAGGTTAAATGTTGCTTTGTGGTGTCAAAAATGAACCTTGTGAAGTGAATAAACCTTTTGCCACTTGCACAGTCGTACAGTAAACATTGTTACAATACGCAATAAAAAAATATCATACCTTAGACCATTAACCAAATTGAAGATTTAACTATGAACCAATTTAACATCAAATCCGCATTTATCACCACTTCTTTAATGATTGCTGCGCTGGGTACAACCTTTGCACAGGAAAAAGCAAAACCTCAAGACACTGAGTTCTATACCCCTGTTCCTCCTACCGTTACTGCAGGAAAGACAAACGCTGATGCACCTTCAGATGCTACAAGNNCAAAGACCTTTCTCAATGGGTTTCTACAAACGACCGCAGTAAACCTGCTAAATGGAAAGTATCCAATGGGGCCTTTACCGTTGTAAAAAGTGAAGGTAACATTGAAACAAAAAAGGCATTTAACAACTACCAGCTTCACCTGGAATGGCAAATTCCGGCAAATATCACAGGAGAAGGACAAGCACGCGGTAACAGCGGATTATTCCTGGCTTCCATCGGAAAAGGTGACGACGGCTATGAATTACAGATCCTTGATCCACATAATAACAAAACCTACACAAACGGACAAGCAGGTAGTATCTACAAACAGACCACACCCTTAGTTAATCCAGGTAAAAAGCCAGGCGAATGGCAAACCTACGATGTAATCTGGACTGCACCGACTTTCAATGCGG
The DNA here is from genome assembly GCA_002333205.1 of Pedobacter sp. UBA2067. Taxonomy (GTDB): domain Bacteria; phylum Bacteroidota; class Bacteroidia; order Sphingobacteriales; family Sphingobacteriaceae; genus Pedobacter. The sequence continues at coordinate 29,134 of DDAD01000115.1, read as the reverse complement.
ATAGTACCGTTAAAACACCGGCCAGAGTTACGGTATTCTTTAATGGCGTATTGGTACAGAATAATTTTGAACTTCAGGGCCCTACTCAATACATCGGCAAAGCTGCATATCGCAAAGCGCATGGTGCTTCTCCAATAAAACTGCAATCTCATGGAGACAAAAGCGAACCCATCAGCTTCAGAAATATCTGGATCCGAGAACTATAAAATTGTTTATGGCTGAAGAATTGCTAAGCCTTTATAAATCCAACACCAATGAAAATCAAACTTTTACTCTTGCTATGTATTGCTTCGCTTGGCTTGGCATCTTGCAAAAAGGACACTTACATCCAGGACACCCCAAACAGGACTATTATTTTAACTATTCAGCCGAATCAGTGGGTGATTGCCAATGAAGGAAGGACAATTACGACAGATCTTGAGATTCCCGAGATTGATCAGTTTAACGTCGATGTAGAAGGTATTCTGGTATATCTGGATCATCCGGTAAATGAAAACGGCTACATCGCTTTACCTTACACGTACAGCGGTAACACCTTTTCCTTTGAACACTTCAATGGTGGGATAGCAATAGACATTCAGCGTTCAGAATTTTCTACGCAGAACCCGGGACGGCCTATCGTTCCAATCCGGGTTAAGGTGGTGCTTATTCCTTCGGTAGATGTAACCTAAAACAATTCGTCAGAAAGTATATAACGACCAATGTTCACTAGAACCTGGTCGTTTTTTTTGTACCCAGAGTTTTTGCTAAGCTGGATAGCCCGGAGCTTTACACCGAGCGCTTCCAGCTGTAGTTCTTCATAAAAACCTTTGTAATAAACATCTTTAATCGTACAGCTTAACAACCCAGCTCCAAGTTCAACCCATTCCGGATAAAACACCAGCTGCTTACCGCCAGAATCTATTCCTAATACCAAAGCTTCAGCAGCACTAAGCACATTGGCGTTACCAAGTAATTTTGCGGTGTAGATATGATCCGGATTCTGGTACAACTCACGTGGATCACCCTGCTGCAACAACTTGCCTTCTTTCACCAACAATAACTTGTCGGCTAGGAAAAGCCCGTCTGCAGGATCGTGGGAAACCAGCACCACTGTAACACCAGTTTCAGTGGCGATACGTTTTAGATCTGCTCGTAGCTGGTTCTTCAAAAGCGCATCAACCTGGCTAAACGGTTCATCAAGCAGCAACATCCGGGTATCACTTACGAGCGCTTTTGCAATGGCAACACGCTGCTGTTCGCCACCGCTAAGTTCCGTGATGCGTTTATCACGGAGGTGTTCGATATGAAGATGCTTCATCATCTCTACCGGCTTATCATGTTTGGATTTAACATCTGTGTTGGACAACATGGACGCGATGTTGTCGTAAACCTTAGCGTAAATGTTCAATGAAAAGTCTTGGGTAACCATTTTCATCCCCTTGTGTCCTGGAATGAGTTGCTCATCCGGACCGAGCACCCGCTTACCGTTAAACAAGACTTCACCCTCATCCAGGGTCAGCAAACCATAAATTGACTTCAGCAAGGTAGATTTACCACTGCCGCTCTCACCGATGATGGCGACGATTTCGCCTTCATTGATGTCGAAGCTAACATCAGTAATACCGGAAAGCAGGTTGCTTGAATATTGTTTGGAAATGTTTCTTACACTTAGGATGGTTGTATTCACTACACAAAGATAAGGTTTTAGCATAAAAAATCCCGCTGCCTTGGCGGCAGCGGGATGACAGGATATTTGTGTGTGTTAATATTTCTAATTCAATCCGAGTGTTACGCCGAAAGACATATTGCGCAGGTTTTTCTGCGCTGGGCTGTCGAACATGTCGTTCATGTAGTATTTAGCGAAGATACCCAAACTGCCATAACCCAATCTCACAGTGCCTCCGTAACGGAATGGCTGGAAGTGATAGTCATCCTTTACCTTTTGCTTACCGCGCTCATCACTAACTTGCTTGATTTTTCCATTCAACAAGAAGCCGATCTCCGGACCAAAAACAAAGTAAAAGCGCTTACCGTTATCGTTTTCTTTTGTACGCAATTCGAAGTTTAAAGGAATATGTACGTAGCTGCTGGAGAAGCGGTTTTTATCAAAATGAATATCCTCATTGATGTATGTGAGGTCTTGTGATTCATTCTGTAGTGTGATGTCCTTTTTCAACCGGATCAATGTCCAGTCAAAACCACCTGCTAAATACACTTTGAAGTTCTGATTGAAGCGATATCCAAATTGAAGCACATCAAAAGAGACTGTACTGGTTTTACCTGGTTTATAATCCAGAAAATCATTTGTTGGCGAAAGGCTGAAGCTGCCGTCGTCAATAAGCTTTGAAAAACCCAGGTCAATCCTGGTCAAGGTAATACCACCCATGAAGCGTCCTTTGGTTTCATCCTGATGCCTGATGGTATCTCTATTGCTACGTCGATTATGGTAGCGCGACTCATCATCACCAAACTGCACTTTGAACTTGTACTTTCTTTCGGTAGTATCCTGCCGTTTCTTTTCGGTAGTGTCTTGCTGTGCCTGAACATTCTGGGAAATTGCACCGGCGAGTCCACTCACCATCAATGCAGTTAAAATAAGTCGTTTCATTTTGTGTTGGTCTATTTGTGTCTTTCTCTATCTACTTCTTCTTTGATTGATCTTGAGCGGTCCGATATTGATCGCTACAAGCGATGTACCTTCATCATCATCTGTTCTAAATTCCACAAACTTCTGTTCTCGTTTGTCGAGCTTATCAACGACGAAGTTTACGAGATCACCAGCATTTCTGATCCTTGGTCTTGACTGTTGCTCCAGCTCTGCTGGTTCATTCAACGCTGTTGCCATTTCCTGTTCAGTGTTCGCTGGCCTACTGCTATTCGCCAGAGCAGTCTCCGATATTGCTGGTTCAGGTAAGGTTGCTATTGTAGTCTCAGGTTTCTCGTCCGCTGTGATAGTATGATGACGATCTTCCTCAACTGGTTGCATGGCCACTAAACTTTTTTCTTCCTTGATCAAATTGTTAGAAGAATGATCGTCCTTTTGCCCAATGAAAGCATGATCAATCTGCTCGGTAGAACCCGACTGCTCCTCAGGCGCGGTAATTTGGTTTTCAGCATTAGCAGAATGGTCTGCGGGTACAACCTGATTACCAGCTGACGCAGGTACTTCAACTGGCACAGTCACAATAGGCGCGTGTAAAGCAATTTTTTCCTGTGGTTTAAATAACAAACCAGCCGAAACTGCGATCAGCACCGTTGCGGCAGCACTCCAGTATACAGACATATTACGCTTCTTCTTCGTTGTAATTTGCGGTGCAATGCGATCCCATAGATCAGCGCCTGGCTGCACTTCGGCATCCATTAGACGATCTTTGAATAAGCGATCGAATTCATTATCCGGTATATGTTGCATAATTTATGCCCTCCATTTTAATAATCTCTTGTTTTAAGATTGCTCTGGCTCTTGAAAGTTGCGACTTACTTGCACCCTCAGAGATCCCGAGCATTTCACTGATTTCCTTATGNNTCTATAACCATCAGCCAGGTTCTGTATCAGCTTCATCAAATCCTGCATGCCTAACCTGTGAAAATCAAAGCCGGTTGCTGGTTGCTCATAAGCATCATCGATTGGTACAACATTCATGGACTTTATATTGCGGCGATAACTCTCAATTGCTGTGTTGACCATAATGCGTCGCATCCAGCCCTCGAACGAACCTTCACCGCGGTATTCCGCAACCTTGTTGAAAATCTTGATGTAACCCAGCTGCAAGGAGTCTTCAGCTTCCATCCGATCTTTGGCATAGCGCGTGCAAACGGCAAGCATCTTCGAGGCAGTCTGCTTATAAAGCAATTCCTGCATCTTACGATTGCCGGCTTTACAGCCTTCCATTAATTCAGTTATGGTATAGGTTCGCGTCAACTTCATGATCTCTTATAACACAAAGATGATGAAAGCAGGCAGATGGTTGCATGCAACCGAAATTATTTTTGATGTTTTGCGCGATAGCTTTTGTACCACTTCACTGCTGTCATGATCACTGCAGCAAAAATGATTAATCCTGCAAGACCATAGATCCAGTTTACAGCACTTTTGAGCACTACAGTAAACACTATGGCTACCAGAAAGATGGTGGCAACTTCATTCCAGAGACGAAGTTTAAAAGAGCTCAGCTTGAAAAGGCCAGCTTTGAGCTGGTTCATAATACGCTGGCAAATGAAGTGATAAGCAATTAAACCAACCACAAAAGCTAGTTTAACATGCATCCAGGAAGCCTGAAGCAACGCTGGATTCATAATAAGCATGGTAACACCGGCAAGTACAGTAAGTACCATTGCCGGTGTTGTAATGATATTCCAGAGTCTACGCTCTATTTTCTCATACTCCCGCTGCAGAATGTCGCGTTCTAACGCGGGCCTTTCATTTGCTTCGGTATGGTATATAAACAGGCGGACACTATAAAACAGGCCTGCCATCCAGCTAACCACAAAAATGATGTGAACAGATTGAACTGACAGGTATGCTGACATTAGTATTTGAATGCTTTAACGGTTTCTATCGCAAACTTGACATTATCAAAAGGGATGTCCGGCATAATACCATGTCCAAGATTGAAGATAAACCCATCCTCGCCACGCATACGCTCAAATAATTGTAAGATATGCTTTTTGATCACCGGCTTATCAGCATATAAAATATGTGGATCAAGGTTCCCCTGAACCGCAATTCCTGCAGGTAAAGCCTTTTTGATGTTCAGCAAATCTGCATTCCAGTCAATCGAAACCACATCAGGCTTTGCTTCCGCCATGATCGGCGCAAATACAGAACTCCCCTTGCAGAAAGAAATTACAGGAATATCTTTTCTGTTCAGGTTTGCAATAATCTCCTGGATGTACCGGTGAGAAAATTCCTGATAATCGTTCCAGGATAAAGCTAGTGCCCAGCTGTCGAAAATCTGAAGTGCATTTACACCAGCTGCAATCTGTAAATTCAGGTAGTCAGCAGTAACTTTTGCAATCTTGGCCAACAAGCGGTGCGCAAGTTCCGGATGGTTATGGATCAGCAATTTCGTTAACTTGAAATCTTTTGATGACCCGCCTTCAACCAGGTAGCTCATCACCGTGAATGGCGCACCGGCAAAGCCGATTAACGGAATACGACCATTTAACCTTTGCTGGATAACTTTAATTGCATCAGCAACATATTGCAAGTTGTCTAAACAATCTACATTTAAATTGTCGATGTCCTGAGCGGTACGTACCGGATTTGCAAACTTCGGTCCTACCCCTTGCGTGAAACTCAAATCACCTCCCATGGCCTCGCCGGTAACCAGGATGTCTGAAAATAAGATGGCAGCATCAATATCCAACAGATCTACAGGTAACATCGTTACATCGGCAGCAAGCTCCGGGGTTTTGCACATTTCAAGGAAGGAATACTTGTTCTTAATCTCCCAATATTCAGGCATAAACCGGCCTGCCTGGCGCATCATCCATACTGGCGGACGCTCGGTAGGTTTTGAAAATGCGGCATCTAAAAATAACGTGTTCATCAATCTGTGTGTTTTTATAATTTGTTTGCTTCTATGTCTAATTTTTGAATGATCTCTTGCGCTTTTGGCGTCACTGCGAGTGTTTTCGCGTGCTCAATATAGGCGATCATACGTTCTTTATCTTTTTTCCGGAATGCAAGATTTGCCAGGTGGATCATTACAAAAGCTTTGTCGTTCTTCCCGCCAAGTGGAAAGCGGCTTGCAATCTGGAAATGTCGCTCGGCCTGGTCAAACATGCCTTTCTTAAGGACAATGTTTCCCATCATAAACTCGTAATAGCCTCTGCGTTTTCTGGCTAACCGGTCGGGGTTCGGCACTTCAGCCAACACACGTTCGGCATTATTATAATCTCCTTTGTGATAATACTTCGCAGCGAGCAGGATAGAGCTCTGCTTAAAATGGCTCCACAATACAAAGCCAAAGAACATTGCTGTAACTGCGGCAAGTTCTTCCTGTTTATACACCAGGCATATCGCTGAGGCAATTAAAAATAATGCCATCAGGATATACCTGCCTTTAGCGTTATACATTAATTCTGGTTGTCGGTGAATTTATATCCAACCCCGCGTATAGAGTGAAAGTAAACGGGATTTTTCTGGTCAGGCTCAAAATACTTACGGAAAGTTAAAATGAAGTTGTCAATCGTGCGGGTACTCGGATATACGTCGTAGTTCCAAACTGTCTCCAGAATCTGTTCTCTTGAAACCGCTTCATTCTTACGCTCAATGAGTAACTTCAATAACATGGTCTCTTTTTTGGTTAGCGGAACAATATGGCCGTCATCCTGCTTCAGCTCGAAAGAATTAAAATAAATGGTCTTATCGCCGATCTTGTATGAATTTAATTCTTTTAAGTCGTCAGACTTCATGCTACGTTTAACAAGAATACCAACCCTTAAGATAAGTTCTTCCAGATTAAATGGCTTTACCAAATAGTCATCAGCACCTTTTTTGAGGCCCATTACACGATCTTCGCTGGTATTTTTGGCCGTTAGGAACAATATCGGAACTTCCGAATTCTCCAATCTGATGGTTTCACATACCTGAAATCCGTCCATCTCCGGAAGCATAACGTCCAGAATGATCAGGTTAAAACGTTCTTCTTTGAATACCTTTAGCGCAGTTTTGCCATCTTTTACCGCATGAACCTTATAGCCTTCCAGTTCAAGGTTTAATTTTATTGCATCTAATAAATGGTCTTCATCTTCAACCAATAATATTCTTAATTTCTGTGGCATATGCTTTAACTAAATGTTACTTCAAAAATAGCACCCTGAGGTACGTTATCTTTAACGCTTNNAACGCTAATGTCAGCGTCATGGTTTTGCAAAACTTCTTTAACTATAAATAAGCCAAGTCCGGTACCCTTGGTTTTACGCACACTTTCATCACCCACACGGTAGAATTTATCGAAGATCAGCATCTTCTCATTATCGGGAATACCAGGCCCCTTGTCGGCTACCCTTAAAAAGGGACTACCATTTTCAATCCCAAGGTTTACCGAAACCTCAGCACAAGGACCAGAGTACTTAATGGCATTTTCAATCAGGTTCGTCACTACAGATGATAAAGCAAATGGATCTCCAACCACCTTAACATCTGGTTGAATATTCGTCTTAATCATCTGCGCAGAACCGCAGGAATGTATTTGTAATCGATCCGTGATCTTAACGACCAAATCCGAAAGGCTAAACTGTTCTTTTGGAAAGGAATAAGATCTATTCTCAATCTTCGTTGCCAATAGCATGTTCTCCACCAGATCATCCAGGCGCTCGATATCCTTCAACGAATTGCTTAGCAGAATGGTCTGTCTGGTTTTATCCAGATCACGCTTAACGATGGTTTGCAGGGAAAGCTTTATGGCCGCCAAAGGCGATTTCAGCTCATGCGTCACGGAAAGCAGGAAGTTTGTTTGTTGTTCATGCAGATTTTCTTCCTTCCGGATTGACCGGTGTAGAAAGTAAGCGCCGATGCCCAGCAAGAACACAAATACCGCGCCTTCACCAACCACCATAGCCATCCTGGATGGCTGAAGTTTTATAACCAGGGCACCCCAGGAAATCAGCTGTACTAAAGCATACAGCAACATGAAATAAAATATGATGATCGACTTTTTCAATACGGATGACCTATTTTCCTGACGAATGTACCACTTAATTTACTTATTTCTAAAAACTATATCCAGCGCATCCAGAATGGCTCTTTTTGCCTTTTCAAGTTCAATCTTAGTATGCGCCGCCGAAACAAATCCCACCTCATAACCAGAAGGGCCGATGTAGATCCCACGGTTCAACAACTCGCGATGGAATTGCTTGAATTTATCCATGCTCGCAACATCAATATCCTCTGCTGTTTGAATTTTGTCTTTATCCGTGAAAGCAAACCAGAAAATGGAACCTACATGAAAAACTTTAAGTTTATAGCTCCTTGCAGATGCAAACCGTTGAATGCTCTCCGCAAATTCAGCTGTCTTTGCATTTAATTCCTTATAGAAACCGTTACGCAACAGTTCAGTTAACTGCGCAATACCTGCAGCCATGGCAACTGGATTTCCGGATAATGTTCCTGCCTGGTACACACCACCATCAGGTGAAATATGTCCCATAATTTCTGCAGAAGCTCCATACATACCTACTGGTAAACCACCACCAATAATCTTTCCGTAAGTTACAATATCAGGCTTAACGTCATAGTATGCCGCTGCACCTTCGAAACCGATTCTGAATCCGGTGATTACCTCATCAAAAATCAACAGGGCTTTATTTTCATGGCAGGTTTTTTCCAGAAACTGCACAAAGGATTTTTCCTGCATCAACAAACCATTGTTTGCCGGAATGCCCTCAATAATTACTGCTGCAATCTGGTCCTTGAACTGCTCAAAAGCTTCTGTAACCGCATGTTCATCATTCAACGGAATAACGATCGTTTCCAATGCGAAGGAATGTGGTACACCCTTGGAAGACGTTTCTCCAAACGTCACCAGACCGGAGCCGGCTTTCACCAACAGCGAGTCACTGTGACCATGGTAGCAGCCTTCGAACTTCAGGATCTTGTCCTTGCCAGTATAACCTCTTGCAAGGCGAATTGCCGACATTACCGCTTCAGTACCTGAGCTCGTAAAACGAATCTTCTCCACAAAGCGGTTGTTCTTAATGATTAGCTCCGCAAGCTCATTCTCCAGTGCTGTTGGTGCGCCGAAACTCATGCCGTTCTGCATCACCTCAACCACTTTCTCCCGAACCTTCGGATTATTGTGCCCCAGGATCAAAGGACCCCAACTTGCACAAAAATCGATGAACTGATTGCCGTCTGCATCCCATACATAACAACCATCACCCTTCTGAATGAATAAGGGCGTGCCGTATACGGATTTGAATGCACGCACTGGCGAGTTTACACCACCAGGAAAGTAGGTTTTTGCTTTCTCATACAGCTCAGCCGATTTCTCTCTTGAAATATCTGGCTTTGTTCCAGTATTCACAGGCAGATCACCTTCATTTCCGGAAAACATTTTCTTAAAGGACTCTAACATTATAACCAGTTATTTTCAACAATATCTTTAATATGGTATGTGGTAATCACACTCGCTCCTGCTCTGGCAAAAGCATACATGGTTTCCATTACAACTTTCTGCTCATCAATCCATCCTTTTTCAGCCGCAGCTTTAACCATTGCAAACTCACCAGAAACGTTATAACAAGCTATTGGAACATCACATTGCTGCTTTAAATCAGCAATAACATCCAGGTAGGCCAAAGCTGGTTTCACCATCAGGATGTCAGCACCTTCACTTTCGTCAATAAGTGCCTCCCTAACCGCTNNTCTGAACATAATCATCATGCATGATACCACAATGACCGTGCGTGGTGTAAGAACAAACACAAACATCAGTTACGACGTATAAATCATCACCAAATTGCTTCTTTAATGCTCTTACCGCTGTCGGCACCAGGGAATGATCGTGATATGCAGAACGTGCATCTTCACTTTTCTCATCTCCTACCCCAAACAGCATTATTTTGTTAATACCATATTTCAACCCATTTTCAACATCCTTGATCAGGGTGTCAATTGAAAAATGGTAGACGCCCGGCATTGCATCAATAGCATGTTTTACACCTGTTCCCGGTACTATAAAGTAAGGGTAGATAAACATATCTTTCGACAGCCTGGTTTCCGCAACCATTTCTCTAACGGTAGGGTTTTTTCTTAATCTTCTAGGACGGCTTAGCATTTGTAACCTCTCTTTTTTAAATTTCTAATCCAAACACAGCTTCGGCAAGTCCCAATTCATCAGGTGAGAACGGCAAGATGTAGGATACACCCATTTCATCAAGCTTCTTTCCCGTTGAACTGCCGATAGCAATAATTTTCTGTCCCGGATCCAGTAAATTTTCTTTGAAATACGCCTCTACATTCGATGGGCTCGTGAAAATGAGCACATCAGCAAAGGTTTTATCCGTTTGATCGGCAATTACCGTTTCATAAATTGGTAGATCTACAACCTTCGTGTCGGCAGATAAAGCCTTCGGAATGGTTAATAACGAGTCCTGTGCCCTCGGGAACAATACCGTTTGACCTTTCACCAATTCGGCAAACTCGACTGCCACATCCTGTACATCACCACTTTCGCCAACATAATCAGCAAGGTGGCCATAACGGCGAAGTGCATCCTCAGAACCACGGCCAACAACTCCGAATTTAACTTTCTTAGACAAAGCAGGCTTCAGCTTAAAAAAGAATTCGACACCATTACGGCTGCTGAAGAAAATCCAGTCGATATTTTTCAGGTAAAATGGATCAAGAATGTTCACAATCGGGAATGTCCGGATCAGTGAGCGATCCTCTATTTGAATGTTGTGCTTATCCAACGCACGTCTGAAATAACTATGTGGGCCAATCTCTCTTGAAATAAATACCTTGCCCGGTCGTTTGCGCGACGGTTTGTATTTATCTACAATCTTTTCGGCCATGCCATCAAGGCTTTCGGTTCTAAAGAAAACACGATCCGGAAAAGCATCACTATCGTCAGCTTTTGAGGTCCAGATTTCATATTTTCCATTTTCCTTTTTGCAGTAGCAACCCAAAGGCATGTGGCAGCCACCTTCAAACATGTTAAGCACTTTCCGTTCAACTTCAATCTGACTTGCAGTTTCAGGATCGTGAATCTGTTGTAGTACCTGGTACAAATCTGTTTCAGTTTCCCTGATTTGAATGGCCAGGGCACCTTGCGCAGGTGCAGGAATTAGCTCCGTTGGTTCAATTACCTCAACATGAAATTCGCTAAGGTCAATTTTCAACCGGTTCACCCCAGCTTTAGCCAACAAGATCGCATCGTAGTTTTCATCACGGAGTTTTTGGATCCGGGTAGGAACATTTCCGCGTAAATCTTCGATGTTTAAATCCGTTCTAACGGCCAGAATTTGCGCTTTGCGGCGATTGGATGAGGTACCAACCATTGCGCCGGTTTTAAGCGACAGCTTTTGCGTTACATCAACACAATCTTTAAGAATTAACAAAAGCTCTGATGGATCTTCTCTTTCCGGAACAGCAGCAATAACCAAACCTGCAGGATGTACGGTCGGAAGATCTTTGTGCGAGTGCACCGCAAGATCGATTGTACCACTTAGCAACTCTTCTTCGAGCTCCTTGGTGAAAAAACCTTTTCCTTCAAGTTTATCTAATCTTAGATTTAAGATCTTGTCTCCCTGCGTTTTAATTATTTTTAGTTCAGCTTCGACACCAATACCAGAAAGTCTATCCTTGATATAATTGGCCTGCCACAAAGCCAGGTCACTACCTCTAGTGCCGATAATAAGTCTTTTCATTCAGATTTAATATGATATAACGCATTAACAACATGAATCCGCGCGCCATCTGAAGATGACACCTCATGCTGATTGAGGACAAATTTAACCTAAAAGAGTTATAGTCTTAAATAATATAGAAATAATGTAATTGCCTTGACGAAGCCTAGAATTCGTTGTTATTCACCAGAATCTCTTTAGCCATAACCATAGGCACACTGATGCATTTTTTCTCCATATAGTTCATCACACGTTCAAGGATTAACTTGGAGTTTTCGTCCATGGTACTAATTTCATCAGCAAATACACCATTAAGCGCAGTATGCTTAATTTCTTTGATTTTCTTGGGCACACTGCTCATTGCAAGTTCAATTTTGCGTTGACGTAATACCAGATCAAATTCTTTAATGTTCTGCTCAATGATCGTTTCTGCATGTACCAGTTCGTCATAACGTTCCTGGATGTTTTTGCGGGCAATTTCCTTTAAAGATTCCACTTCAATGTAGTGGACAGGATAATTTTTGATCACCTCCGAAGCGGTGTCGTTAGGGATAGCAAGGTCANNAAAGCTCTTCAGTAATGATTGGCTCTGTAGCACCGGTACAAGTGATGATCACATCAAAACCGCCTTCGAAGTGCTCCAGTTCTGAAAGCGGATAGGCTTCCGCATTCAAGTCAGCAGCCATAGAAGCTGCATTCTCAACTGTTCTGTTGAAAATAGAAAAATTAGAGTATCTATGCTTTTTAAGGTATTGCGCTAAGTTTTTATTGGTTTCTCCAGATCCAATGATCAGCAGCCTCGAGTTTGCGCACATGCTTAAATCGCGAAGTTTCCGGTAAGCAAGTGAAACAACGGAAACAGGATTTTTAGAAATATTCGTATTGGTATAAACTTCTTTAGCTGTTTTCACTACACGATCCATGATGGTACGAAGCCCATCACCGGTAAAACCAGCCAGCCTGCAGTTTTCATAGGCTTTTCTAATCTGAGCAAGAATCTCCTTCTCGCCAACCACCAGACTTTCTAAAGAGCAAGATGTTCTTAACAAATGATTGAAGGCTTCTACCTTCTCAGAAACAGATACTTTGTCTACAAAAGCTTCCATGTATTCTTGAGGAAGCCCCATATCCAAAACGGTCAGAAATTTAACCGTGAAATCACGATCAACTTTCTCGGGTGTAGTAAAAATAAATTCAACTCTGTTACATGTGCCGACATAAAAGATCTCCTCTATGTTCAATTCATCCTGAATTTTTTTAAGTCGGCCATCAAGTGTTTGCTCGCAAATCACCAATTTACCTAAAGCTTTTAGATCAATTTGTTTGTGAGTGAAAGCAATAATCTTTAAATATTCCAAGGTAGGTTCTGGTGTTATTTTCTAGGTAACAAAAGTAACAAGCGGATGCTGTCCCACTGTCATTAGGCTGTAATTAACAATAATTTAGAAAGGTTTTAAATTAATGGAGGCTTTCTGTCCAGTTTCCATCTTCTTTTATAAGCTCAATAAGGTCATCCAGAGCACGTTCTGTATTTACGTTTTTCTTCACCACCTGTTTACCTCTATAAAGCGTAATCTTACCCGGACCGGTACCAACGTAGCCGTAATCAGCGTCCGCCATCTCTCCTGGACCGTTAACAATACAGCCCATAATGCCAATCTTAATGCCTTTAAGATGATCTGTACGTGAACGGATCAGCTGCGTCGTTTCCTGCAAATCAAAAAGTGTTCTGCCACAACTTGGACAAGAAATATATTCTGTTTTGGAGATTCTGGTACGTGTAGCTTGCAGAATCCCAAAGCTCGTACTGTTCACTAAAGCAAGATCCTGATCTTCTTCCTTAACAAGCCACACCCCGTCTCCAAATCCGTCAGTTAACAAAGCACCAAGATCTGTCGCTGCGTAAAGCATCAGATCATCATTGCTGATCGCTTTATAACTGCGCTTAATAATTACCGGTAAAGTGATACCAGCCTGTTGCATTCTATTGAAGAAAGCCCGTTGTTCCGTCATGCCGTGTTCAGCAGAGGTTTCCAAAATTAACACCACATGATCACCTAAAGCCTTCATGAAGGCTTCATCAAAATGCAACGCATTGATCAATAAAAAATTGATCGAAGGATCTTTTACTTCAGCCTTGATAAATTCCGTTGCTAAAAACAACGGGTAACAGTTGGTCCTGTCTTTAAGTGACAACCAGGTATTATAGTTGTAAACCTGACGGAGGTTTCCTGGAAAAGCGAATGAAGGCAGCTCGTCGCCAAGGAAAACCAGATCTGCAGCCTGGTCTGCCAGATTGTATTTATCTAAACCTGCATTATAGCGGTACCCTGCTGCATTTAGGAAATGGGGATCTTTCAGGTTTTCAGCACGAACATCCAGCATCACTACAGGATGGTGGTGACCGCCAATATTTTGTACCACTGCGCTCTCGCGTCTATTGTATTCAAATGGATTGTACTTCAGGTTTCCCGGATCTATAACCTGTCGCAGGTGCTCAGCTACTGGGCGCTTCGCATACCGGTCTGCAAGACTTCTGGCAACCGGGGCTTCAAACTCGGGATCTTCTGTTAAAGAGACGCGAATGGTATCGCCAAGTCCGTCTTCCAGCAGTGTCCCAATACCTACTGCCGATTTAATGCGGCCATCTTCCCCATCACCAGCTTCCGTTACACCAAGGTGCAGCGGATAGTTCATCCCTTCTTTAACCATGGTTTCCACTAACAAACGATACGCCTGTACCATCACCTGCGTATTGCTGGCTTTCATGGAAATCACCAGGTTGTAATAGTTCATATCCTCGCACATGCGGATAAACTCCATAGCAGACTCTACCATCCCTCGGGGCGTATCCCCATAGTGACTCATGATCCTGTCGGATAGCGAACCGTGGTTGGTACCAATGCGCATTGCAGTGCCATATTCCTTGCAAATGTTTACAAGTGGCTTAAACTTCTTATAAATGCGCTCCAACTCCGCCTGATAGGCAAGCTGTGTATATTCTATATTCTCAAATCGTTTTTTATCAGCATAGTTCCCCGGGTTCACCCGAACCTTCTCCACAATCCTTGCCGCAGCTTCTGCAGCATTTGGCGTGAAGTGGATATCTGCCACCAGGGGCACGTTGTAACCGCGGTTACGCAATTCCTTTTTGATGTTGGCCAGATTTTCCGCCTCCTTCATACTCGGCGCTGTAATCCGTACATACTCACAACCAGAATTCACCATCCTGATCGTTTGCTCCACCGTAGCCATCGTGTCCATGGTGTCGGTCGTAGTCATAGATTGGATCCGGATCGGATTATCACCGCCCATAGGCACATCACCGATGTACACCTCCCGGGTTATAAATCTTGAATAATCAGTTAAGCTGTTACAATATATACCACCTAGGACCAGTGGCGTTGTTACGTTTTCCATGCGTTACAAAGATAAAGATTATATCAGTCGATCTTTAATAACTAAAGTATTTGCAGCCATGTCGTGAAAGCATTGTTGCTTTTTGTTGAGAAAACTGTAGAGATACCCGAAGAAAAACGGCAGTACAGACAGGATTTTTGCAGCATTCCGACCAAATGCCGTCACCAGATCTATCCGGTTACCCCACATGTCTGTAACTTTAATGTTCAACAATTTTTTCCCCAGTGTTCCCTGGGCTTTGGAGCTTTCTGCAAATACACCGTAAATAAATTTGATTGCGGGTATGGCCGGCAACATCGTTATAGCGGTTGAGATCCGCATCGTTTTCTCCTGAATAACAAGAAAGCTTAGCAGCAAAGCAAACACATAAAACATCAGGATCAGAAAATAATCTATAACGGATGCCAGCAGGCGTTGATCAAATGAAGCGAAATATTGTGGTGCCGTTTGCTGGTACTTAAACCCAAGAAGCTCACGGAGTTCAGGGAACTCGTGAGCTTCTTTATAATCGTTCATGCCTGGCTTGCGAATAAACGTACCAGATTTGATGTTCAAACTTTTTAACTCAGCTAATTGATAAGGGCCCTGTGGTTTACCGTTGATCACAACAGTGTATGCCACCCATCCTGAATCTGCCATCTTGGTATTAGTATCGGGATACTTCAAAGTTACTCAAGCCACCATCAAGTGTGATGAAGATCTTCTTAGTCGAACCAGCATAATTTGGCGTTTCATAAGAACCATCTTTCAGCTTCGTAAATCCTGTGAAATCTTTAGCCGATAAACCTGTACTACTTTTAATACGACAGCCTGTAGCAGTTGGAACTTTAATCTTCACATCAGCCACACCTGTCTTAACAACAACGTCCGCAATAGGTAAAAGATCACCCATCTTGATGTCCAGTGCAGCTGCACCACCCTCAAATTTGAAGGTCCTGATCTTATAAGCTGACAGGTCAAAATCTACCTCACCTGCACCCATGTTCATGTTCACTTCCCATTCTGGCTGCGTATTGAGTTTGAAATCCACGTCATTACCGCCATCGCCCATGTTCCACTTACCTTTTTTCTCCTGCATTTTAAAAGTAAGTTCTTGTACAGAGTTTACAAATTCCTTCTGCAGGGTAAAAGTACCTCTTGATTTCTCGACAACCGCATCAATCAGACTATCCGTTGGACCATCAAGCTTGAAAGATGTACCGCCACCTGAGATATTTAAAACCACTTTTTTTGAACTGTCCGGATGGAACGGCTCGGTGAAGGATAAACGCTCCATGTGCGCAGTGTCATCCACCTCATCGTCAATATCAATGTTGATGTCCTTCTCAAAGCGACCACCAAACCATCCGCGGTGTTCTGGCGGCTGTTGCCCGCGATAAAACAGGAAGCCCAAAGTAATCACCAACACACCGATCGAAATCATGTTGCCTACCTGTGTTTTATTTTTGTTGAACAAGATATTTATACCTGCGATAATCAGGAATATTGGCCAGAAGCCCCATACATTTCTCCAGTAAAATTCTATTACATTAAAGTTTTCCAGCAGCAGTACCAGTCCTACAAACAGCAGGATAATACCCCATAATATTCTATCTAGTTTCATGACTACAAAGTTTTCGTGTTATCAGTTTCGTTTTTTTCCTGCGCCTGTTGGTTCAGGGTTTCATCTTTCCAGTTCTGGAAGCTATCATTACGTTTTGATTTCATAATAAAGCTTAATCCGATGGCAACAAACACCAATGGCCAGAGTTTATGCAACTTAAACCAGTACGGGATGATGTCGAATTCGTTCATCAGAAAGTAGAGACCAATTACCAGCAGAAATAAGCCACCCACGGTCCGGCCAGTATCATTTGGCTTGCTAAAGCTTTTGAAATCCTGCGGCCTTGTCCAGTTCGGACCCGAAGCGAAAGGGTTCGTTGTTCCGAACGGATCTGCCGGTTGCGCTGGTTCTACCGGCTCAGCAGGTGCTTTCCATTCTGGTGCAGAAAAACCTGTAGTCGTTCCTTGCTGCCTAAAAAAATCATTAAACTTATTGTACTTCGCTGCAGGATTCCGGTTCACCGGAACCACAATCCACATCACCAGGTAAACAAGTACCCCCGTTCCTACCAGGAAGACTGTGGACAAAACAAATAGAAGCCTGATAATGGTAACATCTACCTCCATGTAATCTGCAATGCCGGATGATACTCCAGCGATGACTTTCTCAAAGTCGTTTCGATATAAGCGCTTTTCCATAATATGGGCCTCCTTTTCCTAAAAATTTATTGGTCTGATGATTAGCTCATCAACGTTCGCTCCAGTGCTTAATTTAAGGAGCTGGTTGATGCTTTCTGCAATGTCTTCAGGCTGAACAAACTTTTCTTTCGGAATCTCCGTGCCCNNGAATTGCAGTAACCTTTACATTGTGTTTTGCCAATTCATCTCTCAATACATTATTAAGACTGAGCAAGGCCGATTTAGTTACAGCATAACTACCGGCATTTTCCTTAATTCCCTTACTCGCTGTAGAACAGATATTTATGATGTGCCCGGAAGCCTGTGCACGCATCTGGCGCCCCACAAATTTACTGAGGTAATAAGCACTACTCAGATTTACATGTAACTGCTGTTCGAAAGTGTCATCATCCTCATCCAGAAAACTTCCTGGGATGAATACCCCGGCATTGTTCACCAACAGGTCAACATGCTCGAATACAGTAGCGCAAAAATTGCAGAAGTTATAAACAGAAGATTTACTGGCGCAATCCGTCGCCTGGTAATGTACCTGCACACCGAAAGACACCAATGTTCCAGCCAGTTCGCTGAGCTCAGTTTCATTCCTGGAGCAAATTGCAAGGTTGTAGCCTTCCTTGGCGAGCTTTATTGCAATCGCCCGCCCTATTCCTTTGGTAGCACCCGTAATTATTGCATTCATGTTTTTATGAGAAAAACAAAAATACCTTTTTACCCCTGCTGTTTGCGTTCAATTTCGGTACCAATTTCGGAAATGGTCTTCTCATCGAGCATTACCTTAACCGTGTTGCTGTCGTGGTGTTCGTACATTTTGTAAATACCAGGACTCACCTGATCAATTGGCAGCTCCTCCCAGTTTCCGGAATCTTTGGATTTAACGATTTCCCCT
>DDAD01000115.1:8536-11221 GCA_002333205.1 Pedobacter sp. UBA2067 | reverse complement strand
TAGTATTCATATTAATTGTACTTAGCTAACCTATTAAATGAATTTTACAAACTTTGGTAAATACATTCTGCTGTTGAAGGCTGTTTTCAGAAGGCCTGAAAAGTTCTCTATTTACATGAAAGCCATTTTTCAGCAGATGAATTTCATCGGCGTAGGCTCTCTTGGGCTGATTTCCATCATCTCAACCTTCATCGGTGCAGTAATGACGCTGCAGATTGCCTTTCAGCTGGTTAGCGACTTTATACCACGTACAATTATCGGTTCCGTAACACGCGATTCAAGCATCCTGGAGCTTAGCCCAACCATCAGTGCAATCGTACTTGCTGGAAAGATAGGCTCGGCGATTTCTTCTGAGATCGGTACCATGCGTGTAACCGAGCAAATTGATGCACTTGAAATTATGGGCATCAACTCGCCGGGATATCTGATCCTGCCAAAAATTCTTGCGGGTATAACCATGGTACCCATTCTGGTCATCTATGCCATGATGCTTAGCATCGCGGGCGGTTTCCTGGGCGGCACCCTGTCTGGAGCAATATCGGCTGCAGATTACATCTTAGGCGTAACAACAGACTTTAACCCGTATACGATCGTTGTCGCTTTAGTGAAAGCTTTTGTGTTCGGATTTATCATTACCTCCGTACCCGCTTATGAAGGGTTTTACGTTCAGGGAGGCGCCTTGGAAGTTGCGCAGGCCAGTACAAGAGCAGTTGTTGTAAGCTGTATCTCCATCCTTGCCTGTGATTATATTGTAACCCAGTTGCTATTATGATTGAAGTTAAAGACATTCACAAGTCCTTCGGGTCAAACAAAGTACTCCAGGGCATTTCAGGCACCTTTAAGCCTGGCGTAACCAACTTGATCATTGGTGGTTCAGGATCTGGAAAAACGACTTTATTGAAGTGTATGATCGGCCTGCACAAACCTGAAGAAGGCAGCGTGCTTTATGATGGGCGTGAGTTTACCAACATGAGTTTCGAAGAACGTATAGAGATTCGTAAAGAGATCGGTATGCTCTTCCAGGGTTCTGCGCTTTTTGATTCGATGACGGTAGAAGAAAACATCATGTTTCCTTTAAATATGTTTACCGATCAGCCAAAATCGGAAAAATTAGATCGAGTAAACTTTTGCCTTGAACGGGTAAACCTGGAGGGCAAAAACAAACTCTTTCCTGCAGAGCTTTCCGGAGGTATGAAGAAACGTGTGGGTATCGCTCGCGCAATTGCCATGAACCCAAAATATCTTTTTGTGGATGAGCCCAACTCCGGCTTGGATCCGAAGACCTCCATTGTTATTGACGAGCTGATCAAAGAGCTAACAGAAGAATACAACACTACAACGATCGTAGTTACCCACGATATGAACTCCGTAATGGGTATTGGTGATTATATCCTGTTCTTACACCAGGGAAAAAAATTCTGGGAAGGCTCAAACAAGGAAATTGCGCATACGGATATAGAAGAACTAAATGATTTCGTCTTTGCCAGCCGCTTTATGAAAGCAGCAAAGAAGAATTTTTAATATACACTTATAAAATAATTTATGATTAGCCTATTAAGTCCCACTCATTGGAAAGATTATGAGCTGATAGATTGCGGGGATTTTGAAAAACTTGAACGCTTTGGAAACCTGATCCTATCAAGACCAGAGCCACAGGCTGTTTGGAAAAAGACACTTTCTGAGCAAGAATGGAAAAAACAAACGCATATCCGATTCAAAGGGCGCTCTGCGACCTCTGGAGAATGGATTAAGTCTGCTTCCCAAATTCCAGATCGCTGGAATGTTTCCTATACCAATGATGAAGTGACCATCAATTTACGACTTGGCTTAACTTCCTTTAAACACGTGGGGGTATTTCCGGAGCAGGCTGTAAACTGGGACTATATTTCTTCAAGCGTGAAGAAGTTTAAAACACCAAATCCTAAAGTACTGAACCTTTTTGCTTATACAGGTGCAGCTTCACTGATCGCTAAAGCTGCTGGCGCTGATACGACCCACGTTGATTCCATTAAACAGGTTGTTAACTGGGCAAATGAGAACCAGGAACTTTCCAACTTAAAGGATGTTCGCTGGGTAGTGGAAGACGCACTTAAATTTGTAAAACGCGAACTTAAACGCGGTAAAAAATATAATGGTATCATCTTAGATCCTCCGGCATTTGGACATGGGCCAAATGGTGAAAAATGGAAACTTGAAGACCATATTCAGGAAATGATGCAGGAAGTAGTACAACTACTGGACGAAAAAGAACATTTCCTCATTCTGAATACTTACTCTCTTGGTTTCTCTTCAGTAATTGTGGAAAACCTTGTTAAAACCTCTTTCCCGCAGGTTCAGAACCTGGAAACTGGCGAATTGTTTCTACAAGCAACCTCTGGCATTAAACTTCCATTAGGTGTGTTTGGTAAATTCAACAAGTTTCAATCCTAATTAAAGCTTATACTTGTAACACATCGGGCGCGTTCTAAATGCACCTGATGTGTAAGTTTTAGTTTAACACCTAATGTTTCCCATATGATTAAATCTCACCTAACCGGGTCAATCTTCCTTGGATTGACAGCTCTTGGGCTGATGTCTTCCTGCGGTTCTGCGGAGCAAAAAGCAACTGCAAATGGCAGCACAAACGCGAAGATTACAAACGCATCGGCAGTAACTGAAGCTGAACCGGAAGTTGAAAGAACACCG
>DDAD01000115.1:5143-8493 GCA_002333205.1 Pedobacter sp. UBA2067 | reverse complement strand
CCCACTTGGAGGTGCAATTCTACCTTTCAAACGCATCGTGGTCTATTATGGTAATCTACATTCCAAGAAGATGGGTGCATTAGGCGAGTACCCACCTAAAGAGATGT
Source organism: Pedobacter sp. UBA2067 (assembly GCA_002333205.1). Taxonomy (GTDB): domain Bacteria; phylum Bacteroidota; class Bacteroidia; order Sphingobacteriales; family Sphingobacteriaceae; genus Pedobacter. Next base: position 8,386 of record DDAD01000115.1, on the reverse strand, counting down.
GGAGCCGCCTGAATGCAGAAGTTAAGCGCTGGGAAAAAGCAGATCCAGCTACTCCGGTACAACCCGGTGTACATTACATTGCTGCTGTTGCCAGTGGCACCCCAGGGAAAGATGGTAAATACATCAACCGCATGGGTAATAATCAGATTGATTCGGTCATGAAAATTGCCAAAATGCATGATGCAATCGTATTCCTTGATCTCCAGGTTGCCCTGAGCAATATCAAAGATGAATTGCCTAGAATTGAAAAATACCTGGNNCTGGCATTGCCAAATGTACACCTGGGTATTGACCCCGAGTTTAGCATGAAGGATGGCGCAAGACCCGGAACCAGAATCGGGACCTACGATGCTGCCGATATCAACTACTGCGCAGCTTATTTGGCAGACCTGGTGAAGAAACATGATCTGCCTCCAAAAGTATTTACCATCCACAGGTTCACCCGGAAAATGGTTACAAACTATAAAAATATCAAACTCAGACCAGAAGTGCAGTTGGTTATGCACATGGATGGTTGGGGTGGCCCGGAACTTAAAAAAGGCACTTACAGACACTTTATCGAAAGTGAACCCGTTCAGTTTACCGGCTTTAAGCTATTTTACAAGAATGACCTTAAACAGGCGCCAAACCGTTTGATGACGCCGGAAGAATTGCTCAAGCTTAAACCTGCACCGATCTATATTCAATATCAATAGAAGTTTAGCACTTTATTTAAAAGCAGCCACATATGGCTGCTTTTTTTTGGCCCTATTTCATGCGAATTGTTGGCAGATATAGGCTGGAACGTTCCGGGGCAGTATGGAACTCGCTTGAACGTTACCTACTACTTGAAAGGGGGTTGTCCAGGCGTTGCTACGTATCCACACGTACGAAGCACGTAGCAACCCCTTGTCAAGTACGTCACAAGCACCTAGCAACTACAACCCCTCGCCAGCCCTTGAGGCTTACAGGCCGGTATTTTGATTTTCTAAGTATAATTACGATTTTGAGCCGAAATGCAAGATTTTCCACTTTATTTCCAGCTGGGCTGGCAACACATTTTAGATTTTAAAGGATATGATCATATCCTGTTTGTGATGGTTCTTTGTGGCACTTACACCATTGCCGAATGGAAAAAGGTGCTTATCCTGGTCACCGCATTTACCCTCGGACACAGCATCACCCTCGCCTTGAGCGTACTTGATATTCTTAAAGTCAACAGCGATTTGATTGAATTTCTTATTCCAGTGACGATTCTGATCACTGCAATCGCAAACTTGCTGAATAAAAAAAGCAAGCCCAAAGGTGTACAGTTTAAGTACTGGCTTGCTTTATTCTTTGGTTTGGTACATGGTATGGGCTTTTCGAATTACCTGAAAAGCCTCTTGGGTAAGAGCAGCAGCATTGTTGCTGAACTTTTTGCTTTTAATGTCGGACTAGAATTTGGTCAGGTGATTATTGTAATTGCCACGTTGATTCTGGCATTTGTTTTAATCAACATATTGAAGGTAAAAAAGTGGGACTGGACATTTTTCCTTTCTGCAGCAATCTTCGGTATCTCCTTCATGATGGCCGCAGAAAGAATTCCAGGCTTGTTTTAAAACAAGCCCAGTTGTCCGGTATCTTCAAGATCTTCCGGGTTTGTAATTTCCAGATTGATCTTCTTTTTCACCCATGGTTTTTTGACCTTCGGATTTTCTGGTGCTTTATCCTGGTTCTCCGGTTCTACTTGCTCCGGCTCAACCTGCTCAGCTTCAATGGATTCCGCTTCTTGTACCTCCGGCGCCTCTTCAGCCTGCAGTTCAGGCTCAACGACTTCCAGTTCAGGCTCAGCAATAGCCTCTGGCGTTTCCGCAGGTGTCTCTTCTTCCACTTTTGGGCTTTTTTTAGCCGGAATCACGAGCGGCAAAACACCTGCGGGTCGTTCCGCTTCAGCTACTTCCATTGATTCTGATTCTTCTTCGATCACAGGCTCAATTTCATCTGCATCAACAACCTCCAAATGCTGCACTTCGTGCGGCGTCATACGGTTGCCGAGCGCCTTGATCCCTTTCAGATCTATAAAATCCGCCAGTACAATTTCTAAGGTCTCTGGAATTTGGGTTTTACCCTTAAGCACATCTACAACTAATTTTGCTTCAGGATTGCTGGTAATACAGATTAGTTTTGATCCGGGCTCTTCACTGATGAAGGACTGCTTTTTACCTACTGCAATGTGTTCGAACACGAAACGTTTGATGAACTGGTTCTTAGCCTTGCCATCATAATGCACAACTGCAAATGGCTTTTCAGGATCATACTTCTGGATGATGATAATATCTGCATCAAAGTGATTGCTCAGTTCAAAAGTGCTGAGTTCATACCATCCCTCTTTATGCACTTGCAGGATCTTATCATCGCCATCAAATTCACCGAGATACTTACCTCTGCCATCTACATTCAAACGTCTGAGCAGCTCGTCGTACCAGATCTTCAAGCCCGAAAGAGTAGATACGCCTTTGCTTTTCAGCACAATTTTCCTAACCGGGTATTTCGACAGGATATTACCTTGTGAGCCTCGACCCTTAATGCTGGTTTCTGCAAAATCAACGTCAAAGTTCACCTTCTTCAGCTTAGAATGTGGTTTCAGCTGCACATTGATGATCTCTGCCTCACCATTTGGATTGGCCGTAAAGTATAGCATTTTGGAGCCTTTGGAACCCTTGGTCAGGTCGTACTCCTTATCTCGGGTAACCCCCATTACGGCAAAACGTTTGATGTAGGCAACACCACTTGCACCATCTTTATAGATCATGTTATAAATGGTACGCTCATCGTTTTTCTTGAAGACGGCAGCATGGATAATGCCTTTTCCGACAAAGGTCTTATCTGCAACTTTGGTGATGATACACTTGCCATCTTCACGGAAGACAATGATTTCATCCAGGTCAGAGCAGTCGGTAATGTATTCGTCTTTTTTCAGTCCTGTACCGATAAAGCCGTCAATGCGGTTCATGTACAGCTTCACGTTTGCAAGTGCCACTTTGGAAGCTTCCACCCTATCGAACAAGCGGATTTCCGTTTTACGCTCCCGGCCTTTACCGTACTTGTCTTTCAACTTCTGGAACCAGGCAATCGCATAATCGGTAAGGTGGCGCAGATGGTTTTTCACCACCTTGATGTCTTCAGCAAGTGACTTCATCTGTTCATCCGCTTTCTTCACGTCAAAGCGGGTGATGCTGCTCATCGGCTTGTCGATCAATTTCTTGAAGTCTTCTGGCAGGA
>DDAD01000115.1:0-5108 GCA_002333205.1 Pedobacter sp. UBA2067 | reverse complement strand
TAAACGGGTCAAACAATCCATGGAGTACCTGCACAACCCTGTCGAAATTATTGGAATTTTCATATTCAGGATGTTTATACATCCCTTCCTGAATAAAGATCTTTAACAGGGAACTGAAAAAGATCTTTTCCTGCAAGTCATGTAAACGGATTTCCAGCTCTTGCTTAAGCAAAGCTTTGGTGTTATTGGTATTCTCAATGAGGATATCGTTAACACTTAAGAACTGTGGCTTATCATCTTTAATGATGCAGGTATTCGGAGATATAGACACCTCGCAGGAGGTGAAAGCATACAATGCATCTATCTNNNGGGTGCAAGCTGAATAACAATCTCTACGTTCTGCGCGGTATTGTCTTCAATTTTCTTTATTTTGATCTTACCCTTATCATTTGCAGATAAGATGCTGTCTATCACAGAACCAGTTGTGGTACCATAAGGAATTTCTGTGATTACAAGTGTCTTTTTATCCTTCTCGGTGATCTTTGCGCGAACGCGGATCTTACCGCCACGCATACCTTCGTTATACGCTGAAAAATCGGCCATACCACCGGTAAAGAAGTCCGGCAGGATATTCGGCCTGATACCTTTTAGTACCTCAATAGATGCATCAAGCAGCTCCACAAAGTTGTGTGGCATTACCTTGGTCGCAAGACCTACAGCAATACCTTCTGCACCTTGTGCAAGTAAAAGTGGGAATTTAACAGGTAGGGTTAGCGGTTCATTATTCCGGCCATCGTAACTTAATTGCCAGGTCGTGGTATCAGGATTGAAGACCACGTCGTTTGCGAATTTGGAAAGGCGTGCCTCGATGTATCGGGCAGCAGCGGCGCTATCCCCGGTAATTGGGTCTCCCCAGTTTCCCTGACAGTCGATCAGGAGATCTTTTTGGCCAATTTGTACCATGGCATCACCGATGGAAGCATCCCCGTGTGGGTGATACTTCATCGTGTTACCGATAACATTTGCAGCCTTGTTAAAACGGCCGTCGTCCATTTCTTTCAGCGAATGCAGTATTCTTCGCTGAACAGGTTTAAGCCCATCATTAATATGGGGCACCGCACGGTCCAGGATCACATAAGAAGCATAATCGAGGAACCAGTTTTCGTAAAGGCCATTAATAGGAATTACGGTATGCTTATTTTCTTCGTTTAATTGTGCTTCAGTTTCGTCACTCATCAAAAGGGGTTTAAATCCCCCAAAGATAAGGTTTTAAAAAAATAGTTTGATTGTTTTAATGTAGTTCTTACGAGGCACCAAGTAGCCTGTCTTCTACAAAAACGAATGGCAGCAAGCTTTGAATCCCTTTAACCTTAAGGATTTCGCCGTCAAGACAATAGAACAGCACCTCTATCTCAGAACCTTGCTTTTGTTCTACCTCAGCCATCACCTGCAAACAGCCTCCACAAGAGGTTATCGGCTTCGTAATTTCGAAAAGTTCTGTCTTAGCGGTGATCGCCATACTTTTTATTTTTGCATCCGGACGGGAAACGCCAATGGAGAATAGCGCCACGCGTTCTGCACATAGTCCTGAAGGGTAAGCTACGTTTTCCTGGTTGCTGCCCAGCACAATTTCATCATTGTCCAATAGCACAGCAGTGCCAACTTTAAATTTTGAATATGGGGAATAGGAAGTTTTTAGCGCTTCTACTGACTGCTCACACAGTTGGCGATCCTGAGCGCTCAGTTCCTGCAGGTTTTCGTATCGGGTATAGTTGATATTAAAGTTTAATTCTGTCATAAATTGATGTGTAAAAAATTAAAGGGTTTGCAAGAACGGTAAAATTTAACAGATTGTACTAAACAATTTGCATTATTTTATGTAATAAGGTGTACAAAGCCTTATGCCAATGCTAATGGCATGATATTGGTTTATTTACAGCATTATCCACCAAACAAACCAAGCAATTGAATACATATATACGCAAGAGTTTAAAAGTTATTCTGTGGGTCATCGCGAGCATTATCATGCTCGTAGTACTGGTGGCCTTGTCCTTGAACATTCCCGCTGTTCAGAATTTCGTTAAAGACAAAGCGATAACCTTCCTGAAGAATAAAACGCACACAGAAGTGCGACTGGAGAGTATTAAAATCGCCTTTCCGAAAGATGTGGTTTTGAACAAGTTTTATATGGAGGACCTGAACAAGGATACCCTGCTGTATGCACAACGACTTGCGGTAGACATCAGTTTGCTCAAACTCATCAACAANNATTGATCCAGACACTACTTTTAACTTCTCTTTTTTAATGGACGCATTCATGTCCGAACAGGCGAAGCCCGACGAAGAAGTGGAGAAAGATACCACCTCTACCCTGAAGTTTTCGATGGACAAGATCAGTCTGGAAGATATTGGGATCAAGTACCGTGATGACGTTGCGGGGAATGATGTGGTGTTCTATCTGGGTGAATTTAAATCCAGGATTAAAGATTTTGACCTGGCGAATCAACATTATGTGATTAAGGAGCTCTCAATGAAAAACACTTCTCTGAAGTACCTTCAACAGAAGCCCCTAACGCAGCTGGCCAATCATATTGAAGCATCCGTAGACAGTACAAAGACGGAAGCGGGCAAATTGCCCCTGGTGGAAATACAAGACTTCAACTTCAATAACATTAAGATCGACTTCAATGATAAGGTTTCTGGAATGGATGCCCTCGTAAACCTCAACAACCTGAACATTGAGGATCTGTTTGTGGATCTGACCAATGGCAACTACAAGGCCGAAGAAGCAAAGATCAATAATACCAAAATTAACTTCAATCAACTTGCGACAAGTACCAGGGCGAATGTAAATATTAACGAATTTTCAATAACAAAACTGCTTGCTGACCTGAACAAAGGCAACTACCAGGTGGACAAGGCAGCATTGAATAAGTCTGATATTCGCTTCGCTTTCAAGCCTGCAGCACCTGCAGCTAAAGATGCAAGTAAACCTGCAGACACGACTGCGGCAGCAGCAATGGCCTTCCTGGTAAATAATCTATCGCTTGCGGAGAACAACATTCAATTCGATAACCTTGCGGAGAAGCCAGTAGCTGGCATGGACTTCAATCACCTGAAAATTTCAAACCTCGGGTTGGTAGCAGATTCATTGGCATACAGCAATGCTGGAATTAAGGTAAAGGTGCAAAGCGGAACCATGCGTGAAAAGAGCGGCTTTACTTTGAACACGCTTAAAGGTGATGTCGCCTATTCAGACAAAGCAATCAAGGTGAATAACCTGGTCATTAAAACTCCGAATACTTCTATCGAAAACAACACGCTGCTAACGTACACCTCCTTGGAGGATCTAACGAAACATCCGGAGCGTGTGAAGATGAATATGGTCATCAAAAACACAACTATTGGTCTCAAAGACGGAAGCTACTTTAGTCCTGCGATACCTGCAGCCTACCGCAACGAGAAATTCACGGTTAATGCAAATGTAAATGGTTATATGAGCAACCTGAATATTCCACGATTCCAAATCACAGGTTTAAAAAGTACCCGTATTGACATCAATGGAAATGTAAAAGGTTTGCCGGATGCAGAGAAGGCTGTGATCGACTTAAACATCAGGCAATTCTCTTTAGGTAAAGGCGACTTACTTGCGGTGATTCCAAAATCAGCTTTACCAGCGAGCATAGAACTGCCAAACCGGATACAGGCAACAGGTAAGTTCAAAGGTTCCATGACCAACTTCAATACGAACTTCAACGTGAATACTGATATGGGTTCTGCGAAGTTGCTTGCAGGTATGAAAGGCGCTAAAGGCAGGGAAAGTTATACGGGACATGTGGAGCTGATCAATTTCAATGTAGGCCGCCTATTGAAACAGGAGGATCAAATTGGCAGGATCTCCGTACGTGCCGATGTGGCTGGTACAGGATTGGAACCAAAAACCGCTCGGGCAAGGTTTAATGCAAAACTATTAAGCGCAACATACAATAAATACACCTACAGAAACCTTAACGTAAATGGTGAATTTGCAAATCAGGAACTTGATATTAAAGGTAACATGCCTGATAGCAATGCGAATTTTGACATGGCTGCTTTGGTGAACATTGCCGGGAAATATCCTTCAATTAAAGCAGATCTGAACCTCAAGCAACTTGATTTGCAGCAACTGAACTTCAGTCCGACTGAGTTTAAAGTTGCAGGTATGATCAAAGCTGATGTACCTACCGCGGATCCAGATTATTTGAACGGCGACATCGCCGTGACTGGCTTGCAGCTGGCGCAACAAGGCACGCTGATCAATGTAGACAGCATCATCGTTCATTCAGAAGCGACCGAAGAACGCAATCTTTTAACCCTGCGTTCGGAAATTCTGAGCGCCAGAGTCGACGGTAAATATCAACTGACCAACATTGCTCCTGCAATGATCAACCAGATTAACAAGTATTATCAATTTGGCGAAGTTACGAAGATCCCGGATCAGCGTTTCCGCTTTGCCATGAGCGTTTACAATTCTAAGCTACTACAACAATTTGTACCGACGTTGACCACCTTTTCCGGCGCAAGAATGTATGGCTTATTAGACACTCAAAAAGATAGTTTGGTGATGACTGTAGCTGCACCGCAGGTGGTATATGGTGATTTCAAAGTTGATAGTACCAGGATAAATGTTGACAACAACAATGCGAAGCTAAACTATGGCTTGTATGTAAAGGCTATTCAGAGCCCATCAATTTCATTATTCAATACTGAGATTAAAGGTGACGCTGCTAATAACCTGTTGGGATTAAACATCTATCTGCGCGATAGTAAGCTCCGCGACAAGTATGTATTGGGCGGTACATTCCAGTCCATCGACAAGAACTTCCGCTTCAGCATGGATCCAGCTAAATTGCTGCTGAACTATGATAAATGGACCGTAGCACAGGATAACTATATTCAGTTTGGCAGTGCAGGTATACTGGCCAACAACTTTAACCTAAGCCAGGGTACGCAATTGCTAGGCATTAACAGTACCAGCAACGTACCGAATTCACCGTTACAAGTAGAGTTCAAGGATTTCAGAATTGAAACATTGACCAAGTTTGCAGAGCAGGACAGCTCACTTGCTGGCGGTTCCATCAACGGAACAGTAGATGTGAAGGATCTGGCGTCTACAGCGAAGTTTGAAG
>DDAD01000089.1 GCA_002333205.1 Pedobacter sp. UBA2067 | reverse complement strand
AAGAATTGATACTATGCAGTTTTTCTTTGCAGTGCTACTGCGCGGCATTAAAAAAGCTATATAAACAAAGAAGGGGGGCGGTTAATATCGCCCCCCTTCTTTGTTTTATAGGTTTATCTTCTATTAACGCGCTTTGTACTGCGTGTCATAGTAAGCCTGGTAGTTTCCAGACGTTACATCTTTTAACCATTCCTCATTTTCCAGGAACCAGTCTACAGTTTTCGCCAAACCTTCTTCAAACTGCAGACTTGGTACCCAGCCCAGTTTCTGCTGGAGCTTGGTAGAATCAATTGCGTAGCGAAGATCATGGCCTGCACGGTCCGTAACATAGGTGATCAGTTTCGCAGACTCCCCTGCTGGTCTGCCAAGCTTTTCATCCATAATGCGGCAAAGCAGGTTAATCAGGTCAATGTTCTTCCATTCATTGTGACCGCCGATGTTGTACGTTTCACCGCTTGCTGCCTGATGAAAGATCACGTCAATTGCGCGTGCATGATCTTCTACCCATAACCAATCGCGAACGTTTTCCCCTTTTCCGTAAACCGGAACAGGCTGGTTATTCTTGATGTTATTAATGGCAAGCGGAATAAGTTTCTCTGGGAAATGGTGTGAACCATAGTTATTTGAACAGTTTGAAATGACTACATCCAGTCCGTAGGTATCGTGGTAAGCGCGCACAAAGTGATCGGAGCTTGCTTTTGAAGCTGAATACGGGCTATGTGGATCATAAGCTGTACTTTCTGTAAACATACCTGTCTCTCCTAAAGCGCCATAAACCTCATCGGTAGACACATGATAGAACCTTTTGGCATCATAGTGGCCCTTCCAGTATTCTCTCGCTGCATTTAATAGGTTTACTGTACCAATTACATTGGTCATTACAAAAGCTGTCGGATCCGAGATCGACCGGTCCACATGCGATTCTGCAGCCAGGTGAATTACAGCGTCGAAGTTTTCAGCTTCAAATAGCGTGTTCATTTCCTGAGCATCTGTAATGTCGGCCTTTACAAACCTGTAGTTTGGAAGATCTTCCACATCCTTAAGATTGGCCAGATTACCGGCATAAGTCAATTTATCGAGATTCACGATCTCGTAGTCCGGATAAGTGTTCACGAATCTTCGTACAACATGTGAACCGATAAAGCCGGCTCCTCCGGTAATTAAGATTTTTTTCATTGGTTATATCGTATTAAATGAAGCATTTCTGTGCCAGCCAGGCTAGAAACTTTCGGGTAAACCTAAGGCCACCGCAGTCTCTGCAAATCTGGGCATATATGCTTTCTTGAGCAATTTATTTAGATTATCCTGCAGGTCATACTGCAAGTCTTCATGTAGTTTCAGAAATTTCTTATATACAGAAAGTGTTGTACGTAAAAAGTACAACACCATCCGATCATTATATTTGCTTAAGGTCGAGTGAATACTTGCGGTTAGCGCCAGCGGAATTTCGTTCAGCAGCTGCATACGCAGTTCTATTTCGGAGTTCAGGTCTTTAGTTACCTTATAATGGTGATTAATCTTCCCATTTAAGGTCCGCAGTAACAGCAAGGAGTCTTTCACATTAAACCTGGTATTTTCGGTTAGGAAAGCGATATCGTCAGTTATCATCTCCGAAAGCGCCATTCTCCGAGCTTCCAGATCGGAAGCATCTTCCAACAGCTTAAAGTGCAGGTGCTCCGTAAGGATCTTGTCTTTCGCAATCAGCCGCAGCAGCAGCTTATCCTTTTCCTTTGCAGGCAGGGAAGTGATGGCGTACTTAAGATCCTTATGCTCGCTTAAAACCATTAAAATGGATTATCTTTCAGGTACTTCTCCCAGTTCCATGCAGAACGCATCATTTCCTGGATGCCAAGTTCAGCTTTCCAGCCAAGTTCATTTGCAGCCTTGCTTACATCGCCGTAAACCTGCTCAATGTCGCCTTCTCTCCTTGGCCCAATCTGATAGTTTAGCTTTTCACCAGTCGAAGCTTCAAAAGCTTGGATAATCTCCAGCACCGATGAACCTTTACCGGTTCCAAGGTTAAACACTTCGTAGTTCGAGCTTGCCGCTTTACTTTCCAGACGCTTTATAGCAGCTACGTGTGCTTTAGCAAGATCTACCACATGGATGTAGTCACGGATAGCACTTCCATCCGGGGTGTTGTAATCGTTACCATAAACGGTAATCGGCCCACGTTTACCGATCGCAGATTGCGTAATAAATGGCACCAGATTTTGTGGTACCCCTATCGGAAGTTCACCGATCAGCGCAGATTCATGTGCACCTACCGGATTAAAGTATCTTAAGGATGTTACAAATAACTCCGGGCTCACTGCACAAGCTTCAGAAAGCATTTCCTCAGCAATCTGCTTGGTATTACCATAAGGCGACTCCGCCTTTTTTACCGGCGCAGCTTCTGTTACAGGTAGCTGATCAGGCTGACCATATACCGTGCAGGAAGAAGAGAATACGAAATCAATCTTACTGTTGAAGGCAAACAGCAAATTCAGCAGCGAGTAGAAGTTATTTCTGTAGTATTTTAGAGGCTGTTGAACGGACTCGCCTACTGCTTTAAAGGCAGCAAAGTGAATAACACCTGTAATGTCAGCATTCGCCGCTACAAAGTCCTTCACCTTGGCTTCGTCACATAGATCCAACTGCACAAACTCCGGTTTCTTACCAGTGATGGTTTCCAGCTGGGTTAATATTTTAGGATTTGAATTTGAAAAGTCATCAACAATGAGGACATCGTAACCCGCATTATATAGTTCTACTACAGTGTGCGAGCCAATGAAGCCCGTTCCACCTGTAACAAGTATCTTCGCCATTTATTATTTATTATAAGTTGTAAAATCTTTGTGTTCAACGTTTACCAAGGCCTCCTTAGGCAGCGACTTGAAATACTCATAGGTAATTTTTAAGCCTTCTTGTCTGCTTACCTTAGGTTCCCAACCTAAAATTTCTCTTGCTTTGGTGATATCCGGACGGCGTTGTTTTGGATCATCCACAGGCAGATCTCTCAATACCAGCTTCTGTGATGTACCGGTTAACTTGATAATTTCCTCGCCAAACTGCTTAATGGTAATTTCATCCGGGTTACCGATGTTCATGGGCTGTGCATAGTCGCTGAACAATAAACGGTATATACCCTCAATCAAATCATCCACATAACAGAATGAACGGGTTTGTGATCCATCGCCAAATACGGTAAGATCTTCACCCCTTAGCGCCTGTCCAATGAAAGCAGGTAATACCCGTCCGTCATTCAGTCGCATCCTGGGGCCATAAGTATTAAAAATCCTTACAATCCTGGTCTCCAGACCGTGGAATGTATGATACGCCATGGTCATAGCTTCCTGAAAGCGCTTTGCTTCATCATATACGCCCCGTGGCCCCACTGGATTTACATTACCCCAGTATTCTTCTGGTTGCGGGTTTACACTCGGATCGCCATACACCTCTGATGTAGAAGCAATGATCATTCTTGCACCTTTTGCACGTGCAAGACCAAGCAGGTTGTGCGTACCCAACGACCCCACTTTCAAAGTTTGAATTGGGATTTTTAAGTAATCGATCGGACTTGCAGGAGATGCAAAATGTAGTATATAATCCAGTTCACCCGGCACATAGACAAATTTCGACACGTCATGGTGTGCAAACTCGAAATTTTCCAGCGGAAAAAGGTGTTCAATGTTCTTTAAATCCCCGGTTATCAGATTATCCATTGCAATCACATGGAAGTCTTCTTTTATAAACCTGTCGCACAAGTGCGAACCTAAGAAACCGGCGGCACCGGTGATTAATACTCTTTTGCGTTTCATTTAATTTAAAATAAAAGTAAGGGCATGGCGCTTTACGATTGCAATGGCCTTAGCCGCCCATAAAACCGGGTTTTCTTTAAAATTGTTTCCCTTTAATTTAATTCGGGTATCTTCGGCTAANNGGCTAAGATAATAAATAAACATACAAAATGATTTTCCTTTATAATATTGGCATTTTCCTTTACGGGCTGATGATCAGGCTTGTTGCACCATTTAACCCGAAGGCGAAACAATTTGTAGAAGGTAGAAAACACATCTTTAAACACTTAGCTGAACGCATCAGCAACACCGATAAACACATATGGTTCCACTTTGCTTCGCTCGGCGAATTTGAACAAGGACGCCCAGTACTGGAGAAAATTAAGGCAGAATACCCTGGCAAAAAGATTGTTGTCACCTTCTTTTCACCTTCGGGATACGAAATCCGGAAAAACTATGCGCTCGCGGAAGGCGTCTTCTACCTCCCGCTGGACACCCGCAGCAATGCAGAAAGATTTATCCAGGCCATCAATCCCGAACTTGCAATCTTTACCAAATACGAGTTCTGGCACCACTACTTCGAAGTGCTGGAAGAAAAGAAAATTCCTCTATTTCTAATCTCCGGGATCTTCCGTCCAGATCAGATCTTCTTCAAATTTTATGGGGGATTTAATCGTAATATGCTTAAACATGTAAATTGGTATTTTGTGCAGAATCAACAAAGCGTAGACCTGTTGAAGTCTCTTGCAATCACTAAGGTTAGCATTGCAGGAGATACCCGTTTCGATCGTGTTGCCGAGAATGCAGCGAAACCAACATCCCTGCCACTGGTACAGACCTTCGCCGAAAGCAGCAAAGTCTTCATTGCCGGAAGCACCTGGCCTGCCGATGAAAGCATGATTAAAGCCTTAGAAGCGGAAGTTCCAGACTGGAAGATCATTCTTGCTCCGCATGAAATTGGAGCAGATCACCTGAAGCAGATTGAGCAGCTTTTTCCCACGGCCATCCGGTATTCAAAACTAAATGCTCAGAATGCTACGTCAGCAAGAATCCTGCTTATCGACAACATCGGGATGTTATCCTCCCTATATCAATATGCGCGCCTGGCCTATATAGGCGGAGGTTTTGGGGTGGGCATCCACAATACCCTTGAAGCAGCGGCCTTCGGCCTACCGGTAATCTTCGGACCCAACTACAAGAAATTTCAGGAAGCACATGACCTGCTGAAGATCGGTGCAGCGAAAAGTATAGAAGACGAACAGTCGTTATTTACTGCTTTCCAGCTGTTAAAAAACAACCAGAAAGCAGCGCAGCTTGCAAAAGAATACGTGACACAGCAGAAGGGTGCCACCGCAAGCATTTATGAGAAGATCAGGGAATACCTGAATTAATCTTTAATGAGTTGAATCATAGCCTCGATCCATTTTGGATGATCATTTAAACTGGCAACAAGTTGCACTTCGTCGCCGCCAAGTTTCTTAAACTCTTCACCGTATTCTACAGTAACCTCGTACAAGGTTTCCAGGCAATCTGCAACGAATGCAGGGCAGAATACCAACAGCCTTTTCTTTCCTTGAGCAGCCAGGTCTTTAAGCACGTCACTGGTGTAAGGCTGAACCCAAGGTTCCTTACCCAAACGGCTCTGGAAACATACCGAGTATTTCTCCGCAGGAATGCTCAGTTCTGCAGCAATTAAACGTGCAGTGTCATGACTTTGCGCAGAATAGCAGAATTTATTCACATCTGTTAACCGCGAACAACAATCCGCAGTCTTAAGGCAGTGTTGACCAGAATGATCACACTTGATCAGCTGACGTTCCGGCAAGCCGTGAAAGCTAAACAAAACATGATCGTAGGTCTCCGGCTGATACTTTTTAGCATTATCCGCAAAAGCCTCAATCATCAGTTTATTATCATGAAAGGAGTTTACAAAGCTCACATTCGGTATGGTCGGCCATTTTCCAACAATCTCCATCACCTTCTGAATTACAGAACCCGTACTGGCAGAGGCATACTGCGGAAACAAAGGAAATACCCGGATGCTGTCTACCTGCCCTGCATAGAGTTTCGCAAGTGCAGACTCGATCGAAGGATTCTGATAACGCATGGCAAGCTCAACCTGGTATTCGTCACCAAGCTGTTCGCGAACCATCGCCAGCTGCACCTCACTGAAATACAACAAAGGCGAACCATTCTCATCCCAGATCTCTTTATATAATTTTGCCGTCTTAGGGCTCCTAAACGGAACAATAATACCCTTTACTAACAGGGTCCGGTTTAAAGCAGGAATGTCAATTACCCGTTCATCCATCAGAAACTCATCAAGATATTTACGCACATCCTTTACCTCCGGACTATCCGGCGTTCCCAAATTCACTAATAGTACACCCTTTTTTCCCATAAGTTTTCAGGCCGTCAAACACGCCCGATTTGTATTGAATTTTAATATAATAGAATTTCTGACTTCACCTGTTCCATCAACCACATAGGCGTCGAAGTTGCGCCACAGATACCAACACGGTCATTTGGACTGAACCAGCCTTTATCAAGCTCATCTACAGAAGATATAAAATAGCAATGCGCATTATACTTCTTGCAAACCTCGTACAATACCTTTCCATTGGAAGATTTCTTGCCCGATACGAATATGATCTTATTGTAATCAACCACAAACTTAGCGAGGTCTTCATAACGGTTCGAAACCTGCCGGCAAATCGTGTCGTTGGCTTTTACATCGTAACCCTTGCTAATCAAATGATCTTTAATGGCGTAAAACTTATCTGTACTCTTTGTAGTCTGGCTATACAACGTGAACTTTTGTGGNNCTTAATGCGATTCTGCAGCTTTAAAACCACAGGGCAGGATGCATCGATAAGCGTAAGCTGATTCTCCAGAGCAATCTGATAAGTAGAGGGTGCTTCCCCGTGTGCACGGATTAACACTTTCTCCTGGCGGAGATTTTTCAAGTCATCATGATCAATAATCCGAAGCCCTTTATCAGTAAGTCTCTTTACCTCTTCATCGTTGTGCACAATGTCGCCCAGGCAATATAAATAATCCTCCTGGTCCAGAATATCTTCTGCCATATCAATGGCATAAACCACACCGAAGCAGAAGCCAGATGCTTTGTCAATATCTACAGCTAAATTATAACTCATCCAGGTTGAAAGTTTAAGCCACAAATTTACACAAAAAGGGACTACATTATTGTCACTTCTGTTTACCGGAGGTCAATAATTGTTTGCTTAGTGCTTTTATATAAATCACCACCAGCATAACCATTTGTAAAGGATGGGTAAGCACCGTATACACGGGATTCTGCGAGGTTAAAAAAGCTGTCATCACACGGGAAAGGAATATTAGTCCAATTGGAAGCACGAGCACGTTGATATCAAAGCCCATCAGGATAATCAGCGGTCCGAATACCACTAAGAACACATACAGAAAGGCTACCAATAAGTTACCGTTGAAGTAAAGTCTAAGGTTTTCAGCTGCCGTAGACAATGCTTCTACGTCATTGTGTTTTGCTCGTTTATACACGAACTTATTACCCAGTAACACCTCGGCCTTTTCCTGATCCTGCTTTACCATCCTAAGTAGCTCAGAAGCCCCTTTTCTCGTGTCAATTCGCTCCAACCACTGATTTGCATAACACTTTTCCGCATCCAAAATAAGGCAGTCGTGGTTTGAAACCGAAAAAACTGGCGCCTTAAATAATCTGACAGCTCTTAAAGGAACCATATTCAGCAGCATAAAATCGTTCAAGGGAACCAGCAACTGCTGCCGGAAGCTTTCAATAACCTGAGTTGGAATAACACTGATGATGCCGAGTTTAAAGATCCGGATTCTATAGATCAACGAATTCAAAAGTCCTGAATGAATGTGCGTGTTTGAATCCAAAAGCATCAGGTAGTTTCCGGTCGCGCGACTTTCAATCCAGGAATAATCGTTAAGCTTGCCTTTAACCATTAAAAATCGGGCATCCTGACCGCAAAACTGCGTAACAGTTTCTTCGTCATGCTGCTCCATATCATTGTAGCAAATGAAAACTTCAAAATTGGAAAAATCCTGCGATTTTATGGAATCCAGCAGGTTTAAAAGATTGCTTTCCTCATTCCGCAGCATAATCACGAAAGATACTGAGGCGGAAAAAGCAGGACGAAAAGCACTAAGTTTTGGGTTTGATAGAAAGTTGAATAGCGTTACGGTAAACCGAAGCACAAGAAAAACGAGTACCGTAAACGTGAAGACGACCATACTAGCTTAGATAAACACCGTCTTCTTCATTAGGCACGTCCATCACTACATCTATATGTTCCTTTAACACCGTGGCCATTTTCAGGCCCACAAAATCTGTCGCAATTGGAAAGATTTTATGGCTCCTGTCTACCAGAACAACAGTTCTGATCTTCTTATGCGGCGTATTCAGAAACACACCCAGTCCATAAGCAAGGGTTCTGCCACTATTTAGAACATCATCTACGATAATGATCACTTTGTTCTTCCATTTTGCTTCATCAAGGTCAGTTTTTGCAACCAGTTTGCTGTTCTGCTTCTCCAGGTCAATACGCAGCAACTGAATATTCAAACCCGAAATCTCCTGAAGTTTGCTTTGAAGCCTTATCGCAAACTTGTAACCTCTATCCCAGATACCAGCAAGCACGATCTCCTTCTCATTTAGGTTGTCTTCCAGTATTTGGTATGCTATCCTGTTAATCTTCTGCTGAATTTGTGTTTTGTCTAAGATAAGTAACGGAGAATCTGCCATAGAATATGTTTTACCCTGCAAAAAGAACAATTTAAACGGGTTTAATCAAATATCCTAAAAATATTTACTTTTTACTGCAACGTTTTTGAAGCATCTGCGTCTAATTCATAAACATACCAACCAGAACATGAGAAAGATCTATACAACATCAGCCATCTTGTTTTTAGGCGCTTTATTATTCAGCAGCAGCGTGTTTGCGCAATACACTAAAAATTTGGCCGTCAACAACTTCAGTAAGGTCAGCGTTTCCAGCGGCATCGACTTATACCTTAATCAGGGGAATACTGAGGGCGCTAAAGTTGTGGGTGATAAGGAGCTTGTAGAAAAGCTTGTTTTACAAAAAGAAGGCAACCAGTTAACCATCAGGTTCAAGGAGAACAGCAACTGGTCGGGCTTGTTCCGAAACAGACAGGGCATCAAAGTTTACTTAACATTTAAGAATTTAGATGAACTATCTGCAAGCGGGGGCAGCGATGTTTATACGCAAAATACGATCAAAACAAATCGCCTGACATTGGCTACCTCTGGAGGCTCTGACGTGGACATGAATATAGTATGCAAAGATATCTCTATAAGAGCCAGTGGTGGTTCGGATGTCGACATTAAAGGTTCGGCAACGAATATGAACCTGGACATCAGCGGTGGTAGCGACGTAGATGCCGAAGACTTCAGCGTAGATTATGCTAAAGTACAGGCAAGTGGTGGTTCAGATGCAGCGGTTCACGTAAATAAAGCACTTGAAGCCGATGCAAGCGGTGGCAGCGACGTCACCTTCAGCGGCAATGCCTCCTACAAAAAGACATCATCTTCCAAAAGTGGAAGTGTGAAACGGAAAAATTAGTTAGTTTGAGTTTTTAGTTCAAAGCCCCGACAAGATGGATGTCCTGTCGGGCTTTTTTATGCCCGTTTGTTTTTGTACGGGTAGTAGATAAAGTTTGCGCCTTCAGGTACAATCACGAATACACACATGAAGTCCTCCGGTTTTTTATAGCTTTTCAGAAAAAGAACCTTCTTTTCAGGATTAATAATCCCTTTTTCCACAAACTCCTCCAGTGTTGAAGCCTGTATGGTCCAGTTTGTATTTAGCTCATCCCGGTTCAGGATCACCTCACCTATGCTTACACTGTGCTGATGGGCGATAAAAATCGGATGGGAGGAGATCCCCTCAAACATGATGTCTATCGCCACCTCCCGGATGGAGTCTGCATATAGATCCAGATCCTTTTCCAGGCTCACCAGCGGACTCTCCTTCTTCTTATCTTTCTTTTCGCCTTCTGGCTGCAGGGGCATTAATTCTTCTATATCCATTAGTTAGCTTTCATTTTAAGTAAAACAACGTTCTCCACATGTTGTGTGTGGGGGAACATATCTACTGGTTTAATCCGAACCACATCGTATTTCTCATTTAACAATGCAATGTCTCTGGCCTGCGTTGCCGCATTACAGCTCACATAAACAATCTTCTCTGCTTCCATCTCCAGCAAACGTGCAACCACATCAGCATGCATACCCGCACGCGGTGGATCCGTGATCACAACATCCGGTTTACCATGACTTTCGATGAATGATGCCGTTAAAATATCTTTCATGTCTCCGGCATAGAATGTCGTATTGTCAATGCCGTTTAGCGAGCTGTTAAACTTCGCATCTTCAATTGCGGTTGGCAGATATTCAATACCCACAACCTGCCTTACACCGCCTGCAACAAAATTGGCAATGGTACCGGCACCAGTATAAAGGTCATAAACAAGCTCATCACCCGTAAAGCCGGCAAATTCCTTGGTAATCTTATACAGTTCATAAGCCTGTGCAGAGTTCGTTTGGTAAAACGACTTTGCACCGATCTTAAATTTAAGTCCATTCATCTCTTCAAAGATGTGATCGCGACCGGCAAAGGTGATCACTTCCTGATCGAAGATGGTATCATTTTTTTTCTGATTGATGATGTAGAGTAGAGACGTAATTTCCGGAAACTCGTGTTGCAGGTAAGTCATCATACCATCGATCTGCTCCTGCTCCACATAAGCAAATACCACAACCACCATCACTTCTCCTGTTGATGAAGTCCGGATAATCAGGTTACGCAAATTGCCGGTATGGTTACGGAGATCATAAAAGCTAAGACCCATCCGCAAAGCATAGTTCCTAACCTGATTGCGAAGTGTATTGGAGGGCTCTGCCTGCAAGTAGCAATGCTGAATGTCTAGAATTTTATCAAAACGTAGCGGTACATGGAATCCAAGCGCATTCATTTCCAGATCAGCCGTATCACCCATGTCGCCACGGTTCAACCAGCGTTTGTTGGAAAATGTATACTCCAGTTTATTCCGGTAATAAGTGTCCTCTGCAGAACCTAAAATCGGTTCCATCATAGAAGTATCTACTTTTCCAAGGCGCTGTAAAGCGGCTTCTACACTTTTATATTTAAATTGAAGCTGTGCCTCATATTGCATGTGTTGCCACTTGCAACCACCACAGGTGCCAAAGTGCTGGCAAAAAGGATCTGTTCTAAGTTCAGAACTGGTATGCAGGGTTTCGATAACCGCTTCCGCAAAATTCTTTTTCTTTCTAACCACGCGTGCATCAACCACGTCGCCCGGTACTGCTTTCTCTACAAATACGACAAGATCTTCTGCCTTTGCAACACCCTTCCCTTCTTCAGCAATATCAATTATGTGTAAGTCCTGGAGGATAGTTACCGCTCCGTCTTTTCTTTTTCTACTCATCAGGATGCAAATTTAAGATTTTTATGCATCAAGCAGGAAAAATTCAGGCAATAGCAAGCCCATGCAACCTTTTAACGCCACACAGGAAACAAGAAATCAGGATCTCAAACTTCTACTTGTCAAAGAATTTAAGGAAAAAACCGAAAATACCCCCTACCAGGTTAAAGCTCATATCAAACTTCTCATCTACCAAAACTGAAAATTCTAAAACCTCTTTGCTCATGATAAACGATGCTATTCCTTAAAGATAGCAGTTTTCATACCAAAAACCAGAACGGTCTATGTTAAGAATTTGTAAAGTAAAATGCAGGATTTACCGCCTCTGTTTATAAAGCGGCTTTAACCAGGAATGGAAGCAGGTCTTTTTGGAAACTCACGAAATTTTTGCGGACATCAGACTCACTAACGGAAGTAAAGGCAAATGAAAATACAATGCTTTTGCTTGCTTTCAGCAAAAAGGCAAGTCCTTCACGTCTGGATGGATTGTTCTTAAAATGATCCAGTTCCTAGTACGCGGCCAATAGCAGTGACTCCAATTGGTCTGAAAGATGTTTAAGAAACTCCTGTGAATTGGCATTCTCACGCACGAAATCCCAACCAATAAATTCATTACATACGGTGTACGTTAATCGGCAGGTTTTCATCACCAATGCAGTAAGATGGGCTTCCTCATTGGTAAACTGAGCTTTATTCTTTAAGATCTCTTTTAAGTTCAAATCCAGGTAGTCCATCAGAATGGCATCCAGGATCTGCTCTTTACTCTCAAAGTACTTATATATTGTCGCCTTTGCAATACGCGCTTTTTTGGCAATCTCATTTACACTGGTCTTATGATAGCCGTATTTGCGAAATAAGTCCTTAGCGGCCCTAATAATGCTTTCTTTGATCTTTTCTGGTTCCATTTAATTAGTGACCTGTATTAATTGACTGCCCTGAATGCGGACGGTATAAGATTTTAAATAGTGAACTGCGGGGGCTTTCTGTGGACTCCCATCCATCAACAGCCATTTGGCACCCGTACAGGGATCAGTTACGGTAATACCACCTGCATCCGGTACAATTTTACACAAATTCTCCGGATTAACAGGACTACAGCGGTCATAAGCTTTATAACCTGTTGCGGTAGCAACAATAAGCAAGCCTGCAACACCCGCATCGGGCACTTCGTATATACCGTTCTTTGCCTGAATGTTAAACTGCTGAATGGTAACCGAATAGTTCACCGGGATCTCCGGCACATACCCTTCCCCTTTCGAGCAGCTTAGCAATACCAGCAACAGCAACCATATATACTTAGGCCTGCACAATACTTCTAGATTAATGCACTTTTAAACTGTTTAAGGAAACGTGCATCGTTTTCAGAAAACAAACGCAGATCCTTAATCTCAAATTTCAGGTTTGCGATACGCTCAATACCCATCCCGAATGCAAAACCGCTGTATTTTTTACTGTCAATACCACAGTTTTCCAGAACGTTTGGATCTACCATACCGCAGCCCAGGATTTCCACCCAGCCGCTGTACTTGCAGAGCTGACAACCCTCACCTTTACAGATCGTACAGCTGATATCCATTTCTGCGGATGGTTCTGTGAACGGGAAGTAAGAAGGTCTGAAACGCACTTTAGTACCTTCACCATACAGTTCCTGCACAAAGTAGAACAACGTTTGCTTCAAATCCGCAAACGACACTTTTTCATCCACATATAAACCTTCAATCTGGTGGAAAAAGCAGTGTGCACGTGCAGAGATGGCTTCATTACGGTATACCCTGCCCGGCATTAAAGCACGGAAAGGTGGCTTGCCATGTTCCATCATACGTACCTGTACGGAAGATGTATGGGTACGCAGCGCGATATCGCCTTTTTCGCCACCTTTTTTAATGAAGAAAGTATCCTGCATATCTCTTGCCGGGTGCTCCTCGGGAAAGTTTAACGCAGAGAAATTGTGCCAGTCATCTTCAATTTCCGGTCCCTCAGCAACGCTGAAACCCAGCTTATTAAAGATCTCAACAATCTCTCTTCGAACCAATGCAAGTGGGTGACGTGCACCCACTTCAAATCCTTCTCCTGGTAAGGTCAGGTCCATGCCGGCATCTTTGCCACCCTGATCCTGACTACCTTCTTCTTTTAAGCTTTGGTATTTTGCTTCCGCAAGTTGCTTGAATTCATTTAACACCTTACCCAGCGTTCGCTTCTCCTCTGGTGATACGGCTTTAAACTCATCAAATATATCTTTGATTATACCCTTGGTACCAAGGAATTTTATTCTGAATTGCTCCAGCTCATCCGCATTCGTAGTGCTAAATGCGTTGATTTCTGCTGTGTATTGTGTTATCTTGTCTTGTAACATGCCGCAAATATACTGCTTAAAAAAGAATTATATTACTCCCAGGTCCTTACCAACCTTTGTGAATGCTTCAATCGCTATATCAAGGTGATGCTGCTCATGGGCCGCCGATAGCTGTACACGGATCCTTGCTTTTCCTTGCGGAACAACCGGATAGTAGAAACCGATCACGTAAATACCTTCATCCAACATCTTCGCAGCAAACTCCTGTGCAAGCTTTGCATCATATAACATCACTGGAACAATCGGGTGGATGCCTTCTTTGATATCGAAACCCGCTTCTGTCATCTTCTTGCGGAAGTACATGGTGTTATATTCCAACTTGTCTCTTAAAGCTGTCGTCTCATTCAGCATATCCAATACCGCTACCGAAGCACCTGCAATACCCGGTGCTAAAGTGTTGGAGAAAAGATATGGCCTTGAACGCTGACGTAGCATATCGATAATCTCTTTACGGCCTGCAGTGAAACCACCTGAAGCACCACCAAGGGCTTTCCCTAATGTTCCGGTAATGATGTCAATACGATCCATCACATCGAAATGCTCATGTGTGCCGCGGCCGTTCTTGCCCATAAATCCAGAGCAGTGCGACTCATCAATCATCACCAATGCCTGGTACTTGTCTGCCAAATCACAAATTTTGTCCAACTGCGCAATGGTCCCGTCCATAGAAAATGCACCATCAGTTACAATGATCCGGTGTCTGCAGCCTTCAGCCTCTTGTAGCTGTGCTTCAAGATCTGCCATATCATTGTGTTTGTAGCGGAAACGTTTGGCTTTACACAAACGTACACCATCAATAATGGAAGCATGGTTCAATTCATCAGAAATGATTGCATCCTGATCGTTAAACAAAGGCTCAAAAACACCACCATTAGCATCAAAAGCAGCAGCATACAGAATGGTGTCTTCTGCGCCGAGGAAGCTGGATAACTTTGCTTCCAATTCTTTATGTACATCCTGCGTACCACAAATAAATCGTACGGATGACATGCCATAACCATATTTATCCAGTGCTTTTTTCGATGCTTCAATGACTCTCGGGTCTGAGGATAAACCAAGGTAGTTGTTCGCACAGAAATTGATCACTTCCTGACCAGTACTCACCTTAATATCGGCACCTTGAGGACTGGTGATGATTCTTTCACGTTTGTATAATCCGTCTTTCTCGATTTGTTCTAGTTCTTGCTGAAGAACAGGTTGCAGTGTTTTGTACATAAATGTTTATATTGATGTACCAAAGTTAGGTAATTCTCACCTTTGCTGCTACCCTAAAGCTGATGACTTGTCAAACTTTCATACATGAGATGTTGTTTACGCCTATCTTTAGGGCATTAAACGGCCTCTTAATTCTTTTATGAACAAACTCTTTCTCGTTTTTATACTAAGCCTGCTGTCTTTGCAGCAACTCTACGCCCAACAGATTAAGATCAGTGGCACCATCAAAGACACCGAGGGTGCAGCAGTTTCCTTCGCTTCCGTTTACGTAAAAGAGACCAGCAAAGGCACTTCTGCCAATATAGATGGGGTTTACACCATTATGGTTGATCCCGGACAACATACCCTGCTCTACAAGGCCATCGGCTTTAAACCCCTGGAGCGAATCATCAATCCGG
>DDAD01000086.1 GCA_002333205.1 Pedobacter sp. UBA2067 | reverse complement strand
ACTCATCCCGATTCCCGCAGTTTGCATTGGACTTGAAAACGGCATGCGAATTAAAGAGACACTTAAAAGTGCAAAGCAGTTCGCAAGTGTTAACATGACGAACTTTTCAGGTATGATCAAAGCCAGGAATGTAATTGCAACATTAACAGGTACAGAAAAGCCAAAGGAAAAAATTGTGGTTGGCGGTCACCTGGACAGCTGGGATTTAGCAACCGGAGCAATCGATAATGGAATCGGATCCTTCGCAATTCTGGATATGGCAAGGGCCTTCAAAAAACTAAACCTGAAAACAAAGCGTACTGTAGAGTTTGTGATGTTTATGGGGGAGGAGCAAGGACTGCTGGGATCTAAAGCTTACGTGGCACAAGCNNCGAGATTCATGTTGAATTATGATATGACGAATGATCCAAAGGGCTTTTCAACCAGTCGTAAGGAAATGCAGGCATTATTTACTTCCTGGGGTGCAGAAATCAGCAAGATAGATACCGGGTTCAAGAATCTTTTCTCGGCAGGTGCAGGCTTGCATAGCGATCATCAGCCGTTTATGCTTGCTGGTATTCCAACAGGTGGTGGTGCGGGTGGTAAGTTGCCCAATAACTCGGGACCATTCTATCATTCCAACGGAGATTCTTTTAAACTCGTAGATGAGCAGGGTCTTAAAAACACGGTACGTTACAGTGCAATGTTAACCTATGCATTAGCAAATACACCGGAAATCCCGGTTAAGGTGCAAAATGAAGAAGAGATTAAAGCTTTCCTGCAAGCGAATAATTTGGAAACACCATTAAGGATAGCAGGTGATTGGCGTTGGGAGTAACCTTCTAATATATAATTAGTTAATAGCTTGTGTAGGAGCTTAAATAATCCTACCTTTGCAAACTTGTTTTCACAGCGCAGCAATGCGCTGCTATTAACCACATTATGAAGAAAATCGTCGATTACAGAAAATTATTAGGTGTACAGAAAGATACCGAGTTAAAAGAACTTAAAACCATTTATAGAAACCTGATGAAGGACTGTCACCCTGATAAATTTCAGGATAATGACGAAGAGAAATTAGCTGCAGAACAAAGGAGTAAAGATATCATTGAGGCTTACCATTTTCTAGTAAGTATTGCACCTGAAACACTATCACTATCTATTGAAGAATATACACAGACTACTGCGACTTGTGGTATAGCTGATTTTTCATGGGCAGGATTGGTGCTTACCGTTCATTTCTTAGATGGTAGCAGTTATGAGTACTTTGAGGTGCCAAAAGCGGTTTATGTTAAACTTGTAAACGCTGACTCACCTGGTCGTTTTGCAAGAAGACACATTTTTAGTGTATTCCCTTATCGTAACATAGCAAAGCTAGCAACAGCTTAATTTATTGCTGGCACTACAATAAAGCATAACTATTAACGTCTTTAATACGAGCGTTAATTAGATGACGGGGAGATTTGCGAAAGCGATCTCCCCGTTTTTATTTTATCCTTTTTCTTTTTCTTTAACCGTTGTCGGTTTACCATCATTAGCCTGAACTGGAGCATCGCCGGTTTCAACTTCTACTTGACGGGTGGTTACCGCATAGTGGTTCGGATGGATTGGCGACCCAAAGTCCATTGCGTAAGCCTTTGTAAACTCTGCACCAAAGTAAAGGATAATGGAAGAATAATACGTCCATAGGAGTAGTACAACCAAAGAGCCCGCAGCACCGTATGTACTGCCAACATTACTCTTACTAATGTAAAATGAAATTCCGAACTTACCGATCATAAACAGGATAGCAGTAACGATG
The DNA here is from genome assembly GCA_002333205.1 of Pedobacter sp. UBA2067. Taxonomy (GTDB): domain Bacteria; phylum Bacteroidota; class Bacteroidia; order Sphingobacteriales; family Sphingobacteriaceae; genus Pedobacter. The sequence goes on along the minus strand of DDAD01000086.1, from coordinate 9,596 downwards.
GAGCCTAGTGCCACATCCCGCCATTTGATTTTGGCATCCGGTAAGACCTTAAAGATAACGCCGAAGATGAACGAGATCACCACCAATGTTATGATTTGACCTAAGACATTTACAATAATCACCGAGGTATCCTCAAAATTACGGAACAACCGGTCGCTTAATCCTTCTATTGCCCAGGTAACACCTAAGGAAACCAGTAGGATGAACACAAGGCTCACGATAACGGAAAATGAAAGAAAACGATTAAGCAGCATTTTTACAAGCCCCAACTTGGGTTTAGGCTTTAAGCCCCAAATGGTGTTGATAGAATCCTGTATTTCTGCAAAAACAGTCGTTGCACCAACAAGCAGGGTTGCCGCACCAATAATAATGGCGATGGTACTTCCGCCACTTATCGCGGCATTTTTAATGATGTCCTGCAAGGACTTGGCCGTATCCGCACCCATAAAGCCCTCTAATTGCCGGTAAACTTCACCTTCTATTGCCTCCCTGCCAAGAAATACGCCACAGATGGAGATAATCAAAATAAGCAAGGGGCCCATGGAAAAGACCGTATAATAAGCCAGTGATGCACTAAGCTTTGTTACCTTATCGTCTGAAAAACCANNGTCTTTGAACTTCATTTTTTTCATAGTATGCCTTTTAGATTGTTTATGGAACAATGTTGGAAGCTTTTAGTTTTTTCATGGCTTGATTCTTCAGATTTGAGATCTTGATCTTCTATTTAGGCTAGCTGTTACCTGGATTGTTTAAGAATGTTCTTAAAAAAATAAAATCTTATATTTACAGTTATACTTTAAAGCCTGAACGATGAAAAGAACATTTAACACGACGCTTAATCACACTGCTGTGAATCTTGGACTTCTTGTTTTGCGAATTGGTATTGCCTGTTTCATGCTTACCCATGGATGGCCAAAACTGATGAAACTAATGGCAGGTGGAGAGATTCAATTTCTTGATCCATTTGGACTAGGTGCTACGCCTTCTTTTATACTCGCCATTTTTGCCGAAGTGTTATGTTCAATTCTGATTCTACTAGGATTAGCAACCCGATGGGCAACGATCCCGTTGATGATTACCATGTTGGTGGCAATATTCGTGGCACATGCAGCCGACGGGTTTCAGAAACAAGAACTACCAGCACATTACGTTCTGGTTTATTTCTTTCTGCTACTTGCAGGCCCCGGAAAGTATAGTCTGGATTACTTCATCAGCAGGAAGATGAGCCGGCGGTACAGAAGTTTTTAGGATTTCAGCTTAAGTTCAAATTCAATGAGCTTCCCAATCTCATCAATGTTAAAGTCCGGAAAAGGAGGTGCAAAGTCTGCCGTACTCCATTGCCCTTTGGACCCCATAAAAAAGGGACAGTTTTCACCATCTTTGTAAATTTCATAGGCATTAGGTGTCCCTTTCATTTCTAAAACATCATAGGTTGTACCTTTAGCCGTTGTAATTGTAAAAGACTTCATAACGTTCATTTTCTACTAAACGGTTTATGACCCTCAATGTTTTATGTGGTCCATTAAATGCATTTCACTATTATTACCGTTATATGGTACTTAAAGATAAATAATGAGAAAAATTGTATTTGTTTGCATGACCTTGCTAATTGTATGTGGTTGTGGCGTAAATAAGCAGGCCCAGCAAATTGCGGCATTGGAAAAGTGCACGTATAAACTGCTTTCAGCTGAACAGATTACTGTCGGCGGTACGGATGTCAGTAAACTGGTGAATATGGAAAAGCTAAACTTGGCTACTTTGCCTGGCCTAGCCCTTGGTTTGCTTACACAAGATGTGCCATTAAAAGCAAGACTTAATCTTGAAATTAAGAACCCTACAGCAACTGCTGCCGCCATCAATAACTTTGAATATCAAGTGCTGGTCAATAGTCAGGAGCTTGCTACAGGTTTGGTAGACCAACTGGTAGACGTACAACCTGGCGGAACAACCGTTGTTCCGGTTAACATAAATCTAAACGCCTACCGCTTCATTTCGAATAAGAGGGTTATGCAGGAGATCGCCAACCTCCTTCAGGCAGATTNNTGAAATATCCGGGGTTTTTCACGATTAACAAAGAAATTACCCGTAAAATGCTGTTCAAATAGCTACTAACCATTACTTTGCCAACTCCTAAGCAAACCTGCGATCGAACGAACTATGAAATTAAAAGCGCTTCCCATTTACCTTCTTTTACTTTTTCCATTCTCTCTTAAAGCGCAGTCTCAGCGCAGCTATAATGCCGCTGAAATTAAGCAGGGCCTTGAAGGGCTAAAGGTAACCGGGCGGGTATTGTACATCGCCGCGCATCCGGATGATGAGAATACCAGGCTTCTGGCATTTCTGGCCAAAGGAATGAAGTTCAAGACCGCTTATCTCTCCCTTACCCGGGGAGATGGGGGGCAGAACCTGATTGGAACAGAACAAGCAGATCAGCTTGGTTTGCTTCGTACGCAGGAGTTGCTCGCCGCAAGAAGAACAGATGGCGCTGAACAATTTTTTACCCGTGCGAATGACTTCGGGTTCTCGAAAACCTCCGATGAAGTATTATCATTCTGGGGGGAGCAGCGGATCCTTAGTGATGTGGTATGGGTAATTCGGAAGTTTCAGCCAGACGTGATTATCACTCGCTTCCCTGGTGATGCCAGAGCTGGCCATGGCGCGCATGCTGCCTCTGCAATTCTGGCCGAAAAAGCGTTTGCAATTGCCGCTGACCCAAAGCAGTTCCCCGAACAGCTTGCTTATGTTAAGCCATGGAAAACTAAGCGTATTGTCTGGAATACTTTTAACTTTGGTGGCACCAATACCACCTCCGACGAGCAGTTGAAAATGGATGTTGGCCAATACAATGCCTTACTTGGTCAAAGTTTCGGAGAGATAGCCGCCGAAAGCAGATCCAACCATCGAAGTCAGGGATTCGGCTCCATGAAACAGCGCGGCGCGGCAATGGAGTACTTCGAGCATCGTGCCGGTACTGTAGCCAAAAAGGATNNATCTTTTTGAAGATGTTAATAGCACTTTAAACAGGTACCCGAACATGCAAAAAGTACAAGCACTTATCGATGAAATCAATCAGAGCTATCAGGTCAACGCACCATATCAGTCGATTGATAAGCTTCTTCAATTAAAACGCGTTACTCAGGATTTACCATTTGATCATTCGAAATTAGATGAACTGATTCTTGCTTGTGCGGGTATTTGGGTAGAAGCCATTGCCACTGTACCGGTGTATGCGGTATCAGATCAGGTTAATATCCAATTGGAGGCATTGTCGAGGCTGCCTGCTGATTACCCTGCGAAAGTTCAGCTTATTGTTGAAGATGGAACACCTATAGACCTGCCTTCTGGAGAGCTGCAGCGAATAAACCGTACATTGAAATCGGCATCAGCCAGGATCACACAACCCTATTGGCTCGCTAATTCGCACGGACTTGGTTTCTATGAGTTTTCCGGTTTCGAAAACCTTGCTGCACCGGAAAGTAAGCCACTCTCTCCGGGTAAAATCGAAATCAGCATCAATGGTACCAGAATTCTTGTAGAACGCGCGTTGGTGTATAAGTATGCAAACCCGGCAGTTGGGGAGATATATCAGCCGATCGTTGTTGCACCACCAATTACGGCAACCTTAAAGGAAAAAGCTTACGTGTTCAACAACCAAATACCAAGAAAAATTTCATTCTCAGTAAGAGGCTTCCAGCAAAATGCAAAGGGCAAGCTAAAGATTAAAGCACCACTTGGTTGGACCGTTTCACCTGCAGAAATCGATATTAACCTTGAAGGTAGGGGGGCTGAAGAACAATATGAGCTTGAAATAACGCCTACATCACGTGCAAAACCGGGGATGTTACAGTTAGAAGTGAATACGGGAGAGGCAACTTACCATCATGGCTTTCAGCAGATTGCCTACGAACATATTCCGGTACAAACGCTTTTCCCGGTTGCAGAGGCAAGACTCGAGCAATTAGATCTTAAGTTTGCGGGCAAGAATATTGGTTACATACCTGGCGCAGGCGACCTCATCCCGCAAGCACTAAAGCAAATTGGCTATGAGGTGACCAATCTGGACCATAATCTGCTGATGAATGGTGACCTTTCCAGATTTGATGCGATCGTTACCGGTGTTAGGCTCTATAACATCAACGAGGATATGCCAGCAATTCAAGCAAAACTTTTGAACTATGTGAAGAATGGAGGCACGCTAGTGCAGCAATATAATGTGAATGCGCCATTGAAGATCAATCAGCTGGGGCCATATCCCTTCTCAATAACCCGTACCAGAGTTACAGAAGAAGACGCAGCTGTAAAGTTCCTTCAGCCAGAACATCAGGTATTGAATTTTCCAAACAAGATTACGGCAAGGGATTTTGATGGCTGGGTGCAGGAACGGGGGATATATTTCGCCGACAACCTTGATCCAAAATATAAAACCATCCTGAGTATGCAAGACAAAGGTGAACAGCCTGCTTCAGGGGCACTTATTGTAGCAGACTATGGAAAGGGGAAATACATTTATACCGGGCTGGTATTTTATCGGGAACTGCCCGCAGGTGTGCCTGGAGCTTACCGTTTATTTGTAAACTTGCTTTCCGCAGGTACATCGAGCCAGAAGCAACCTGATAACCGCTAAAAGACTGATCATGATTGAAAAAAAAGAGGGACAGGAACTTCCCCCATTTGTGAAAACATGGAGGCAGTTTTACCTACTGCTCATTATCTGGCTGGTAATACTTATTCTGGGCTTTTACCTATTTACAATCTACTTTAGATGAGTGTCCTGGACTGGTGCGTTTTATTTGGAACCTTAATGGTCATTGTAGCCTACGGTGTGTACAAAAGCCGTGGCACCCAGAATATTGATGGGTATTTGCTCGGTAACCAGTCCCTTCCCTGGTACAGCGTATGTTTATCGGTGATGGCTACGCAAGCGAGTGCAATCACTTTCTTGTCTGCACCCGGACTTGCCTATTCATCAGGAATGAGCTTTGTTCAGTTCTATTTCGGACTGCCGCTAGCGATGATCGTGCTCTGCATCACCTTCGTTCCAATCTTTCACAGGCTTAAAGTTTACACGGCTTACGAATATCTCGAACAGCGATTCGATCTAAACACCCGGGTGTTGACTGCAATACTCTTTCTTATTCAGCGGGGTTTGTCCACGGGGATTACCATTTATGCACCGGCAATCATTCTTTCCACCATCTTAAACATCAACACTGTTTACACAACTTTATTCATCGGCATTGTTGTGGTTTGCTACACGGTTTATGGTGGTACAAAAGCAGTATCCTATACCCAAATGCTTCAGATGAGCATCATCTTTTTGGGCTTGTTTGCTGCAGGGTACGTTGTTGTTTCANNATGGGGCGTGCAAACGCGATTGACTTAAAGTTTGATTGGAACAATCAATACACCGTCTGGAGCGGCCTTATCGGTGGATTTTTTCTGCAGCTTTCCTATTTTGGTACGGATCAAAGTCAGGTTGGCCGGTATCTTACGGGTTCGTCGGTAAGTCAGAGCAGATTAGGCTTGTTAATGAATGGCTTGGTGAAAATTCCAATGCAATTCCTCATACTATTGATCGGAGTTTTGGTTTTCACCTTCTATCAGTATACCAAACCGCCAATTTTCTTCAACAGCTATGAGCTTAATAAACTCGAAAAAAGCAGGTATAAACCAGCACTAGACTCTATATACACCCGTTATGATGCCGCTTTTCTAGCTAAACAGAAGGAGTTACAGCAATTAAATATGGCGCTTGACCAAGGTGATGAAGCAAAGATCGATTTGCAGCGCCAGAAACTACAGGTTGCAGACACTGAAACGAAGTCACTAAAAAAGGCCGCTACCGATCTGATGTTGAAAAATGACGGGAATGCGGATGTCAATGACAACAATTACATATTCCTGAGCTTCGTAACGCGTTACCTGCCGCAAGGACTAATTGGCTTACTGATTGCAATCATCTTCTTAGCATCTATGGGTTCCACGGCCAGCGCCTTAAACTCCCTGGCCTCTACGAGCGTGATAGATGTTTATAAGCGCCTGATCAAGAAAGACGCATCAGACAATCAATATCTGTCCGCTTCACGTTGGGCCACCATTTTCTGGGGTGTGATCTGTATTATCATGGCCCTGTATGCGAGTAAAATTGGCAATCTGATAGAGGCTGTGAATATTCTGGGTTCCTATGTTTATGGTACTGTGCTTGGCATCTTTCTCGTGGCATTCTATGTAAAGCAGGTTGATGGTCGATCGGTGTTTATTGGCGCACTGTTCGCAGAACTGCTGGTTTGTATTACCGGTTATTTTGAAGTCATAGCCTATTTATGGCTAAATGTACTTGGATGCTTACTCGTTGTCCTGCTTTCATTGCTTATCCAAACGATAAAAGAAGCAAAGCCCGCAAACGCTTCAAACTGAAGGTAATGTGGTATCAAGGCGCGAAGAATCGGCTTTATGGCTTAGTTCTTGCATATATTTCCTATATATTCCGCTTTATTTATCACATAACATTAAAACAGCGAAAAAATAATGGACTTTTTGCACAGCATTTTGGGCAACGACATTGAGGCGGGCTTACTCATCATTTTAAATCTTATCATAATTGAAAGTCTGCTTTCTGTAGACAATGCTGCCGTGCTGGCGACCATGGTAATGGACCTTCCTAAAGATCAAAGGGAAAAAGCCCTTCGTTATGGAATTCTTGGCGCTTATGTATTCCGGGGCATTTGTCTGGTGTTGGCTGCGTGGTTGGTAACCATCTGGTGGCTAAAACCTATTGGCGGTTTTTACTTATTGTACCTTGCCATTTCTTACTTCCTTAAAAAACTGAAGAAAAAGAAAGAAGATCATCATCTGGAAGCGATCGATAAAAAACGAAACTGGTTCTACCGTTCAACGGTGGGTTTGGTAGGGAACTTCTGGGCTACAGTAGCTTTGGTCGAGCTTATGGATCTTGCTTTCTCCATAGATAACGTATTCGCTGCCGTAGCATTTACCGATAATATATACCTGATCTATATTGGCGTTTTCATCGGTATTCTTGCGATGCGTTTTGTCGCGCAAGGTTTTGTTAAACTCATGGAGAAGTTCTCCTTCCTTGAAACAGCTGCTTACACCGTCATTGGCGTACTCGGGCTCAAGCTATCTGCTTCGGTGATCACGCACTTCGCACCAGATGCACCAGTATCGAAATTCTTAGACAGTGAACGGGCCGATCTTGCAGTATCTATCATCACCGTTGCCATCTTTGTTATCCCAATTGTAAGTTCTATGCTGTTTAACTTCCCTAAACACAAACCTGGCAGGCTGGATGAGGATCTATAACTAGCAGTGCCGAATTGCAAAGCATTATCTAACACACAAACATCACTTATGAATAAACTAAATTTCAAATTACATCGTATGTCTGCGGTATGCCTCGTGCTACTGATCGCGGCAATCGGATTTCAATCTTGTAAAAAGACACGCTCCGACATTTCTAAAGCCCTTTATGGCGAAACCAACAACAAGGCCTTCAAAGACCTGCAGAGCGATACCTTCGCCGTGGTGCTGAAAAAAAGGCTAGAAGCAAAGCGTTCCACGCTTAATAACCCAAAGCTGATTTCTGCTTTCTATGAACAGAATGAATATGAACCGGTACTAGTGCTTAAACATCTACCGGAGGGAAAATTGAAACTTCTCGTGGATTATTTTAACAATGCACCAGCACACGGACTTGACCCGGAAATGTTCAAAACAAGTGCATTGACAACCTTAATCGGCAAATTTTATGATAAAGGGGCCATCAAATCAAAGGAGGAAGCCTACCAGAGCTTAGCAGATCTGGAGATCATGGCCGCCAATTCGCTCATCAACTACAGTAATGCAATGCAGTTCGGGGTAATCAGTCCGCGGAAGATTTACGCCCGTTACTATACAGAAACCAAGCGTCCAGACAGCACTTCCATGCAACAGGTCTTCATGCTTACGGATTTGAAAACCTATCTTGATAGCATTCAACCTAAAGATCCTCAGTATTTAGCGCTTCAGAAAGCATTGTCAAGCGGATTCAAAGATCCGAAAATGTCTGCTGAGGAAACTCAAAGGGTACTTACAGTAAACCTGGAACGCCTGCGATGGAAGAATAAGCCTTCAGAAGACAAATACGTGTTGGTAAACATTGCAGACTATCGCCTGGATGTAATCGAAAATGGTAAATCTGTTCTGGATATGAAAGTGGTTGTAGGAGAGGGTCGGAATAAAACTTTCACAGACAATCTGGCTACCTATGATGAACATGATCTCAAGAAGGATAGACCCTTTAGCCGGGAAACACCTCAGTTAAATAGCCTCATCCACAGTGTACAGGTTAATCCTGTCTGGAACATTCCACAAAGTATTGCTACCAATGAGATCACCAAGAGTGCGGCAGCTGATCCATACTATCTTTCAAACAACAATATTGATGTGTACAAAGATGGAAAGATCATTGAAGACACAGAAACGATAGACTGGTCTGCACCAGACGCAGGAAAGGTTTATGCCTTCAAACAGCGTCCCGGACTAGACAATGCGCTTGGTAAGATTAAATTCCTGTTCAAAAACCAAAGTAGCGTCTATTTACATGATACGCCTGCAAAGGCAGGTTTTACAAGAGCTGAGCGGGCACTTAGCCATGGCTGTGTACGTGTTGAAAAGCCATTGGACTTAGCACATGCACTGTTCGGCGACGGATCTAAGTTCGACCTGATCAAAAAGAATATGGAGTCGAATAATCCAGAAGCTACTGATCTGGCCCTGCCAAAGAAGGTTCCGGTATACCTTACCTACTTCACAGCATGGGCTGATCCGAGTGGAGCATTACAGTTCAGAAAAGACGTATACGGGTTAGATATCGTACTATATACCCACTTGCAGCGACTTAGCGGAAAGTAGTTCTTTTCCTTTTACAGGAATGTCAACACTATTAAACGCATATGCAGCAGCTAAATGATCGTCAAGATATTTAGAAGTATAATGCTGATCAGCACCATTGATGAACAACACAGTTTTACCTTCAATGGTGTTGATTAGCTTATCTGATAATTCCGGTGCCACTGCAGGGCAACCTAAGCTACGTCCTAAACGTCCCAGCGCATTTATCGTTCCCTGACTCACATAATCAGCACCATGTACCACAATTGCGCGCGTACGTGCATTATCATTATAGCCATTGTCCATACCATCAAGTCGTAAGGAACGACCATGTTTTCCATAGTATACTTCCCCGGTAATGTAGAATCCAAGACTACTTTGGTTCGATGAATTCACGTTCGAAAACCTGGTTGCTTTATCTTCACCAGTATTCTTGCCATGAGCAACCCAGGTGTTCAAGAGTACCTCTTTTTTATCCAGGTCAATAACCCATAAACGTTTGGTACTACTTGCCTGACTCATATCTGCGATACTGATGATCGACTTTTTAGAGGACAATTTGCCAGCGTTTTTGAGATTGTAAAAACCAGTCACTGCCTTTTCAAAAACCATTTGGTCCAGACCAGTAGCAGCTAAATTCGCTGCCAGGTAAATATCATTAAGGTGTTGGTTGTATAAAGAATCTGCGGATATTACGGCTGGAG
>DDAD01000085.1:7771-30395 GCA_002333205.1 Pedobacter sp. UBA2067 | reverse complement strand
GAAGACTGAAAACCCGGCTTGCATTTTACACTCAGTCGGGTTTCCTAGATCTTAGGGTATCAATAAGCTGTTTGTTGAACGCGTTGACACCATTTTGGTTTAGGTGGCTATCATCCATATAATTAAGCGAGTCATCAAGGTCCATGGCTTCATTGAAATTGTAGTATTCGCCATACCTCTCCATCCGTGAGTCAAATTCATCAAGGTTGGTGAAGGCGTTGTAAGTAGCTTTTGGGTAAGGTGCTTGTACTAGAATGTACTCGATATTTCTTCCTTTCACGAGCTGTAGGTTCTTCTCAAACCATTTAAATTGTTCTTCATCGTAATTTAATGCTTGTTTCGGTCTGGGCGTTCTGTCAAAGTATTCCAGGTTTCTTTCCAGATACCCGCCGGGTATATACCGTTCATTTTTTCTTACAATGTTATCCTTAATCTCTAATCCGAGGCTTTGTTCCAAGAAGGAGAGTAGTAAGGTGTTGTATACAATAATCGAGTTCTGCTCTACAGCAACCTCAAGAATGCCGGAATTAACCTCTTCATTGGCAATGAGGTGTACTGATGCTTCTACACCTTCGATACTAAAGGTCATCGGGTAAACCTCAAAAATAACGAGCTTAGGCTTCAGCTTGTCCAGATATTGCTCCAGTAGGTATTCTGTTTGCAAAGGTGTTTGTGCTGGTGAGCCGAGATTAAATGATCTCAGCCCCGCTTTCTGGAAGATGCGGGTGTCGAAACCCCTGAAGGTGTGGGAAGACCCTAAGAATAACACATCTACATTGCTCGTCTGCTTAGCTTCATCTAACCGCTTCTTTACATGTCCTGCTGTGGTGAAAACATTCTTTTGATATGCTGCAGGTACAAGTTCAGCCCATATCACCAGCATTATTGAGTATAGGATGATGAAGAAGGCAAAAAACAGTAGAAGGGATTTTATGAATCGTGTCATGTTTGTGGTCTAGAATTGGAAGTATATAAAAGGTGACTCACTGGTTTGCATGTAAAGTGCGATGATGAATATCACGACCGAATACATGGCCCAGCGTACAGGCCGATATAGCTTTCGACCTATATGCTCGATTGCATAGTTATTTTCTCTACCCTGCCATTCTACCAATAGAAAAATAGCAATTAAGATTAAGTTGATTATGAGGTCTTTGTCGCCGTCTGTTCTTGGCAAAGAGAAAAGAGACTTGGAGAACATACGGGATATATAGGAAACTGCATGACTAATGCTTTCGGCCCGGAAAAAGATCCAGGCAATTGTGGTTAGGGAGAACGTGACAAGCATTTGCAGCAGCTCTTTCAGATTTGGAAGTGTACGCCCCTCGGCGACGGTATCAAGGTTTTTGCGATTGGTGGCGAATAATATGGAAGGCATGATGAATAGTGCATTCAGAAAGCCCCATGCGATGAAGGTCCAGTTTGCACCATGCCAGAATCCGCTGACAAGAAAGATGATGAAGGTATTTCGCACACGCATCCAGTTCCCACCTTTGCTGCCTCCCAGCGGTATATAGAGGTAANNTTAATCCCGAAACCAGGTAGATAAAGAAATATGCCATCGTCGCCAGAATTCGGCAATGTCTCTTGAGAAATAAGGGAAGTTAAAGTTCTTCAACAGTTCTATGCCGAACAACCTGGCAGTACCTAGAGCGATGTCCGAATAGCCGGAGAAGTCACCATAAATCTGAAAGGTGAAAAAGATTGCGCCAAGTGCGAGCATGATACCTGGCTGCTCAGCAGAACTGCCAAAGATCTCATTTGCAAAATGTGCACAGTTGTCGGCAATGACCATTTTTTTAAACAAGCCCCATAGAATCTGCCTCAAACCGTCCGTTGCACGGGTGTAGTCAAAGACCCGCTTTCGCTGTATTTGCGGTAGTAGGTGCGTGGCGCGTTCTATTGGCCCCGCAACAAGTAGCGGAAAGAAGCTTACAAACACAGAGTAATCAATGAAGTTTTTCTCCGGTTTGATCCGGTCTTTATAGATATCAATTACATAGGATAGTCCGTGGAAAGTGTAAAATGAGATACCTACAGGCAGAATTACCGCAAGGGTCCATGGATTTACCTGGAATCCAATGCCTGTTAGGGCTTCAGCCATGGATTCTGCGAAGAAATTGTAGTATTTAAAGACGCCCAGGAAGCCAAGATTAACAGAAATGCTGAGCCAGAACCAGAACTTCTTCATGCCGGAGGTAGTAGATTCATGCATCTTTATTCCCGTATAATAGTCCAGAAGCGTGGAGAACATAAGCAGGAAGAGGAATCTCCAGTCCCAACATGCGTAAAAGAAATAACTGGAAAGGAGCAGCAAGCAATTCTGCAGTTTCAAGTTCTTTTGCAGGACAAACCAGTATATGACGAAAACCACTGGTAAGAAAATAGCGAAATTTAGAGAGTTGAAAAGCATTTTTCTGGATTCTGTATAAATACCTGTCTATAAGAGTAATATACACTGAATCCGTGGTTTACACGCTTCACGAATTGCACAATCAGTTGCACAATTATTTGCAGATAGAGGAGGAGATTAGAAACCAAAAAGCCTCTGATTAGAGGCTTTTTGGTTTTGTTCGCTTTACGCTAAAGTAAAGTTGCTGAAGCTTTCGTTGGAGCTTCGTCAGTAACTAAGCCGTATATCCCGGATATTGCTTCAACGCAATTTCAAGACAGGTCATTGCCTGTTGCAGATCTTCGGTATTTAGCACATATGCCATGCGCACTTCGTTCTTTCCAGAACCGGGTGTAGAGTAGAAGCCGGTTGCAGGTGCCATCATTACTGTTTCACCGTTATGGTCGAAGCTTTCGAGCATCCACTGGCAAAAGGCATCTGCGTCATCAATTGGTAGTCTTGCCACAACATAGAAGGCACCACCCGGATTAGGGCAAAACACGCCTTCAATAGCATTCAATCTGTTTACCAGCGTATCTCTTCTGAGGGTATATTCCTTGTTTACTTCTTCGAAATAGCTATCTGGTGTATCCACAGCAGCAGTTCCAGCAATTTGTTCAACCATTCCTGGGCTTAGTCTTGCCTGTGCAAACTTCAACGCAGACTTAATGACTTCTTTGTTTTTGGTGATCAAACAGCCAAGACGGGCACCACAAGCACTATATCGCTTTGAAACGGTATCCATGATAACCACGTTTTCTTCTAATCCGTCCAAGTGCATTGGAGAGATGAAGGTACGGCCGTCATAGCAAAACTCGCGGTATGCTTCGTCTGAGAATAAAAACAGATCGTACTTAAGGCAAAGGGCTTTCAAAGCATCCAGTTCCTCTTGTGAATACAAGTATCCAGTTGGGTTATTCGGGTTGCAAATGATGATCGCTTTCGTCTTGTCGGTAATCAGTTTCTCGAATTCGGAGATTGCTGGTAATGCAAAACCATTCTCTATATAGGAAAGGATCGGTTTTACTACCACGTTGCTCATACAAGCAAAACCGTTGTAGTTGGCATAGAACGGTTCCGGAATGATGATTTCGTCACCTTCGTTTACGCAGGTTTGCATTGCAATTGTGATTGCTTCAGAGCCTCCTACAGTTACCAGGATGTCTTCAGGAGTAATGTTGTAACCGAGCTTGTTGTAGTATTCTGCAAGTTTGCTGCGGTAGGTTAAGGTACCTTCAGAAGAGGTATAAGCCCAGACATCAAAGTCAATATTCTTAATGGCATCGAGCATTCCGGTTGGAGTTGCGATGTCTGGCTGACCTATGTTTAGGTGATATACTTTTTTACCCGCTCTTTTTGCCTGATCTGCAAATGGCGTTAGTTTTCTGATCGGTGAGGCGGGCATTTGAATTCCCTTTTCTGATATATTAGGCATGGTGCAAAATTAAAAAACCCCGCTAAAAAACGGGGTCTTTGTTCAATTATCTTTCTGTTGGTGATTTTGTAGTTCTTTAGGTTGTATGCTGCCTATTCTCAAAGTTCTATAATTTCAGACTTGATGTCGTAAAAGCGTCATCGTGCTATTTGGCGACAGTCTCGCCTTTGATGTATAAAACTTTGGTAGAGGTTTTAGCATTTGAATTAACCGTTACGATTTTGCTAAATGGCAGGGGTGCTCCGGCTGGATCAAAGGTGACTTTCACGATACCTTTTTCTCCTTTTTTTACTGGAGTTTTAGTGTATTCAGACACGGTACATCCACAGCTTGATTCTACTTTTGTGATTTGAAGTGGCACATCACCCGTGTTGGTATACACGAAATCAACAGATACTGGAGTTCCCAGTTTAACTTTTCCGAAGTTATGTGACTCTTTTTCAAACTTAAATTCTGCAGGAGCCGATTGTGCGTTTGCAACGAAAGTAGCGCCGATTAGTAATGTGAATAGTAATAAAATCTTTTTCATATCTCCGTGTGTTTAATTCAAAAATAAGTTATTCTAACTGATTTTAAAAGGGCTGTACAGATATATTACAAAGCACCGTTAATTCGAACTTTATAAAAATTGTATCTTTGCCCGGTAATTCTATTGCTTATGACGCCAAATATGAACCTTACGACTAACCCAATCGACACTGCTGAATTAAGTTTCACTGACTTTAAGTCGATCGTAATTCAGGACTAAAAAATAGCTGTCGAGAGCAGACAAGCCAGTTTGCTGGGACGTAAGGAGGTATTATCCGGGAAGGCTAAGTTCGGTATCTTCGGAGACGGAAAAGAAGTTCCACAGATCGCGATGGCTAAGGCCTTCAAGAAAGGCGACTGGCGCTCCGGATACTATCGCGACCAGACTTTCGCCTTTGCCACAGGTATCGCTACCATCAAAAGCTTTTTCGCACAACTATATGCTAACCCCGATCTGGAAGCAGATCCTGCTTCTGCCGGACGCCAGATGAACTGTCACTTTGCTACCCGCTCGCTGAACGAAGATGGCAGCTGGAAAGATCTTACCCAGATGAAGAATAGCTCCGCAGACATTGCACCTACCGGTGCACAAATGGCGAGGTTGGTTGGTTTGGCTTACGCTTCTAAGCTCTACAGACAAAATCCTGAGCTTGCATGNNTGTTTTCTTTGAGGCTATTAACGCTGCTGGTGTACTGCAAGTACCGATGGCAGTTTCGGTTTGGGATGATGGTTATGGTATTTCGGTACCTGCTAAATATCAGACGACCAAAGAAGATATTTCTGAAATATTAAAAGGATTTCAGCGGAATGGTTCCCAGAATGGCTACGAGATTTATAAAGTCAGAGGCTGGGATTATCCGGCTTTGTGCGAAACCTATCAAAAGGCGATAGATGTTTGCCGCGAGGAACATGTGCCGGTGCTTATACATGTTACTGAGGTTACACAACCACAGGGGCACTCGACATCAGGATCTCATGAGCGATATAAAGACAAAGCCCGCTTAGATTGGGAAAAAGAATACGATTGTATTCTTCAGATGCGCAAGTGGATGATTGAATCTGCCATTGCCACTGAAGAAGAGATCACGAATATTGAGAACGAGGCGAAAGCTTTTGTGCGGAATGCACAGAAAGAGGCCTGGAATGAATTTTTAAACGTCATCAAGGAAGATAAGAAAACGGCAGTGAGCCTAATTAATGCCTTGGACGAGCGGGACCCTGCTATTTTACGGATTACCTCAAAGTTATCTAGTACACCAGATGCTTTACGTAAAGACCTTCTTACTGCTGCGAGAAAAGCATTGAGACTAACCATCAATAGTCCTTCACCGGCAAGGCAAGCCTTGCTCGAGTGGGTGAATGCGAGTTTAGCGGACAATGCTGAAAAATATAATACTAAGCTATTTACGGATGGTAAGGACACACCTTCGGCCGTGGAATCCAAACCTGTTGTATATGCGGATGATGCTAAGATGGTGGATGGCCGTGAGCTTCTAAATGCTTGTTTTGACAACAACTTCGGTCGTGATCAGCGCTTAGTGGCTTTTGGTGAAGATTTAGGGAACATCGGAGACGTGAATCAAGGCTTCGCAGGTTTACAAGCTAAATATGGTGAGCTTAGAATTAGTGACACCGGAATTCGTGAGATGACCATTATTGGCCAGGGGATAGGCTTAGCCATGCGTGGCTTGCGCCCCATTGCTGAAATTCAGTATTTAGACTACCTGCTTTTCGCACTGAACATCCTAAGTGATGATTTAGCTACCCTTTCATACAGAACAAAAGCCGGACAAAAGGCGCCTGTTATTGTCCGTACCCGCGGCCACAGGTTAGAAGGCGTGTGGCACTCTGGCTCACCGATGGGAATGATCCTGGGCTCATTAAGAGGGTTGCATGTATGCGTGCCGCGTAATATGACGCAAGCTGCTGGTATGTACAACACCTTGTTCCGTGCGGATGAACCCGCACTGGTAATTGAGTGTCTGAACGGCTATCGCCTGAAAGAAAGAATGCCGGAAAACGTTGGAGAATATACCGTTCCCCTTGGTAAAGCAGAGGTGCTTAAATCTGGTACGGATATTACGCTTGTTTCTTATGGTTCTACCCTGAGAATTGTTGAAGAAGCCGTGGAAGAACTGGCAGCACTGAATATTTCTGTCGAAGTCATCGACCCACAAACCCTATTGCCGTTTGATATTGATGCCCTTTGTGCGAAGTCTCTGCAGAAGACCAATAAGCTTTTGGTAGTTGATGAAGATGTTCCAGGTGGCGCAAGTGCATACATCCTGCAGCAGATTATGGAAGTTCAAAAGGGATACTATTACCTGGATTCACAGCCACGAACCTTAACAGCTAAAGCCCATCGTCCGCCATATGGTTCAGATGGTGATTACTTTACCAAGCCTTCAGTAGATGATGTTGTTGAAACAGTTTACCAGATGATGCACGAGTATAATGCAAGTAAATATCCTTCAATATTCTAACCAATAGCTTAATAGGCTAGTGCCTTTATGCGTCGAATGTAGAAACATTCACCTGCATTCATTAAGAATAAACAAAATCATGTATAGATAAAAAACAGCCGGTGGATTAATCCAACCGGCTGTTTTTATTTCTTAATAGCTGATCTGCAAGAACCAATGCTGCCATTGCTTCCACGATTACAACAGCCCTTGGTACTACACAGGGATCATGNNCCGAAGCTTCGCCAGCCGCATTGATGGTTTGCTGGTTGTGCATGATGGTGGCCACAGGTTTAAACGCTACCCTGAAGTTAATTTCCATTCCATTTGAAATACCGCCTTGTATACCGCCAGAAAAGTTGGTCAGCGTTTTAGGGCGGTCTCCATCGGGGATAAAAATGTCGTTGTGTTCTGAGCCGCGCATCTCACTGCCACTAAAGCCAGAACCATACTCAAACCCATGCACTGCATTAATGCTCAGCATTGCCTTTCCAAGTTCCGCGTGCAGTTTATCAAACACAGGTTCGCCAAGTCCAGCAGGGCAGTTCCTGATGATGCAGCTTACCTTCCCACCGATGGTGTCGCCGTCTTTTCTCACCTCGTCAATGCATTCAATCATCTGGTGTGCCGTTGCCGGATCCGCACAGCGTACAATGTTCTCTTCGCGCTGCTGGTACAACTCCTGAATACTAAGGTCTGATAAGTTCGGTGCTTCAATCGTGCCCACTGCAGAGACATGCGCAAAAACTTCTATACCATGATGTTTGAGCAGCAACTTCGCGATGGCGCCAGCTGCTACACGCGCTGCGGTTTCCCTTGCTGAAGATCGCCCACCACCTCGATAATCCCGGATACCATATTTTATGTCGTAGGTGTAGTCTGCATGAGAAGGACGGTAAACGTCTTTGTTGTGCGAGTAATCTTTGGAACGCTGGTCTTCATTAGGTATAAGCAGGGAAATAGGTGTTCCAGTGCTCTTACCTTCAAAGATGCCGGATAGAACTTGCACGGTGTCGCTTTCCTTACGCTGCGTCGTGATCTTCGACTGCCCAGGACGTCTCAAGTCCAGTTCAGCCTGTATAAATTCCATATCTATTGGCAGGTTAGCGGGACATCCATCGATGATAACACCAATGCCCACACCATGTGATTCTCCAAAAGTTGATATTCTAAAAAGCTGCCCGTAGGAGTTGCCTGCCATATTAATAATCGTTATTGCTGTTAATAAAACAATGTCTTTTCGTAAATACCCACAGGTATATTCTACTTCACCAAAAAGCCCGCTTTCTCCAAGTCTTTCCAGAAATCCGGATACGACTTTTCAACAACGTCCATATCCTCAATTTCAAGCTCCTTCACAAAAATGCTTAAGGGCGCAAAAGCCATAGCCATTCGATGGTCGTCATAAGTTCTGATGCTTATCCGCTCTGGAAAATGGAGGTTTTTACAATTAAGCGTATAGATGAAGTTGTCTTCAACGAGCTCAACACCAATCTTGGCGAGTTCGTTCTGCAATGCTTTTACCCGGTTTGTTTCTTTGATCTTCAATGTTTCCAAGCCGGTAAATCGCAGGTCAAGTCCTTTAGCAGCGGCACATACAATGATCGTTTGTGCAAGATCAGGACAATCCTTCAAGTCAATTACATCTGCAATGTTGTCGGCAGTTGATCCAGCCACTGAATTGCCGGGCATTGAACCCTCAACCAAACCTGTCTCATCTTCCAACATCGGAACCTGTTCTGCGCCGCCAGCTTCATACCGAAGCAGCACGCCATGTTCTGTTCTGCTGGTTTCAACACCCAAAGGGCGCATGAGCTGCGCTATACGACTGTCGCCCTGCAAGCTATGCTCTTTAAGGTTTGGCAGCGCGATCTGTGCACCCGGTACCAGGGCGGCGATGCTGTACCAGTAAGAAGCCGCACTCCAATCAGGCTCTACAATCAAACGTCCGGGCCTGAATTCCTGGTGTTCTATTTTGATGACGTTCGGGCTCCAGGTATGCCGAATGCCAGCTTCCTCAAGCATCTTCAACGTCATTCGTACATAAGGCTCCGAAGTGAGCTCGTCAATGATCTGCAGGCTCAGGCCCTTTTCAAGGGTCGCTCCAATCATCAGCAAAGCCGAAAGATACTGGCTGCTCACATCTCCTTTAATCTGTACGGCATCTGTCACCTGCTTAAACCCTCCCGTAATCTGCAAGGGCGGATAGCCATTTTCTTCCAGGTAGGATATAGACGCACCCAGGGTCCATAAAGCCTCTACCAGAAGCTTTATGGGACGTTCCTTCATGCGTTTAGATCCTGTTAGTTCAAAGGAACCGCTTACAGTAGATAGGTAAGCAGTAAGGAACCGCATTGCCGTACCTGCATGTCCAACATCGATCGGACCGGCAGTGGCGGGGGCTTTTGCAAGCTGCTCCAGGATCTGGTTTAATGTCACAGTGTCGGCAGCATCCGATAGATTGTCTACCTTGATGATACCCTTGCTCAAAGCAGCAATGATCAATGCACGATTACTTTCACTTTTAGAACCTGTTAACCGTATGGTTGCATCAATTGTAGTCCCTTCCGGGAAACTAACCAAAGCCTCGTGTTTATTCATTTTCCGTGTAGCTGACAAGGGTTAGGCTTGAACAGGTGGTGCAACTTCAACAATTCTTTCTGCTGTTTTATCTTTATTCATGATCAGCGTCTGCTTCCTGATCGATTCACTGTGGATCAATTCAAGGAACTTCTCGGTAAAGTTCGGATCAAGTTTCAAGGCCGAAGCGAAAGCTCCACGTCTTTTCATGATCTCATCCCAACGATGTACTTGCAAGATCGTCACGTTGTTATCACGTTTAAATTCACCGATTTTTTCCACGATAGCCATACGCTCTCCAAGCTTTTGAATAACCAGGTCATCGATTTTGTCGATCTGCTTTCTAAGGTCAGCCAGCTTATCTGCAAATGCCTCGTTTTTCGACTCTGGTTGACGGATAGAAAAACGCTCTACAAGTTCAGCCAATGCTGCAGGGGTAACCTGTTGTTTAGCGTCCGTCCATGCTACAGATGGATCAATGTGTGATTCGATCATCAAGCCTTGCATGTCCAGGTCAAGCGCTTTCTGCGCTATGTATGGGATCAATTCACGGTTACCACAAATGTGACTCGGGTCGTTAATGATCGGCAATTCCGGGCAGTGCGTTTTCAACTGGATTGCAAGCTCCCACATAGGTTCATTGCGGAAAGAGCTTTTCTCAAACGAGGAGAATCCACGGTGAATAGCACCGATTTTAGTGATGCCTGCATTGTTAATACGCTCTAGTGCACCAATCCACAAAGAAAGATCAGGGTTCACCGGGTTTTTAACTAGCACCGGTACATCATGGCCCTTAAGTGCATCTGCAATTTCCTGTACAGAGAATGGGTTTGCAGTGGTTCTTGCACCAACCCAAAGAATATCCACACCTGCAGCTAAAGCCTCTTCCACATGTTTTGCTGTTGCAACTTCAACGGCAGTTGGCAAGCCAGTTTCTTCCTTTGCTCTTTTTAACCACTCCAGACCAATACTGCCAATCCCTTCAAACTCTCCCGGACGGGTACGTGGCTTCCAGATACCTGCTCTTAATACCGAAACTTTACCGGTACTCTTTAACAAATGCGCTGTAGAAAGCAGTTGCTCTTCCGTTTCTGCACTGCAGGGACCGGAAATAATTAATGGTTCGTTGGTTACAGTTATCCAGCTACTTAATGGTTGGATGTTTAAATTCAATTTCATGTCGTTTATGTTTTTTGGGGTTATTTATTTTGTTCATTAAGCAGCTTAATCGCTTATTGGATTGTGCCGCAAATTTGCTTGGTTACTTGTTTATACCTGGTCGTTTTTTACGTACTCACCCATAATGTTAAAATTAACCGTATGCTTAAGTACCTTCCTGAGTGCCCGGTCATATTTCTCCAGGTCGTCCCACTCAATATCTACGTAAAAGTTGTACTCATTTCTTCTGCCTAGAACAGGCATGGACTGGATCTTAGATAGGTTGATACGTTCCTCGGCAAAGATGTTTAGTACCTTGGCAAGGGTGCCAACCGCGTTTCCAACCTGGAAACAAATAGAAGCTTTGTTAAAAGTTCTACTCTCTTCAGAGGCTTCACGGGTTAAGATCAGAAACCTGGTAAAATTCTTTCGGTTAGATTCTATTCTACGCTCAATGATATTCAAGCCATAAAGCTCTGCAGCTAAAGTGTTAGCGATGGCAACAGTGTCTGTTAACTGCTCATCGCGAATCTTTTTTGCACAAGCCGCTGTATCACTGCTTTCAATAACCTGCAGATGAGGAAACTGGTCGAAAAAGTCTATACACTGACGAATCGCAATAGGATGGGAGGTCACATACTTGATGTCTTCAAATTTTACCCCCGGTAGTGCCATAAGATGTAGTTGAATGGGCAGATAAACCTCACCAGCAATTGAAAAGTTGTATTCCCGAAGTAAAGTATAGTTTGGTAACAGACTTCCTGCAATGGAGTTCTCGATGGCCATGACCACGTAATCTGCTTCATCCTGCTGCATGCTTTCGCAAGTTTTCTTGAAAGAATCGCACTCAATGGTTTCGATATCCTTACCGAAAAACTTGAATGCTGCTGCTTCATGGAATGATGCTTTTGTACCTTGGATGGCAACTCTTGGTGCTTTCATTTTTTGATGATTTGGGTTATTTGCGTTTCATTTTCAAATGGCTAAAAACAAAAAAAGTCCCGGCGTATTGCCGGGACTTTTTTATACAGTATATCTTATCAGATTGCATATCAGTCCCGGCTCTTACTAAAGTAGTAAAAGTAACCAAACCAATATGTGCTGTTAATTATCATTTCTTGTTCTTGTATAGCCAAATGTAGCAACAAAATTTAATTTGTCAAGTGTTAAATTAAAAAAATAAATTATTGAAAAACCTTTTATCCTAAGCACTTGTCCAAATTTTTGAACTCAAGAGCTAGCCTATATTTTGCTTTAGTATAACTAAGTAAAAGTATCTTCCAGTGGTTCGCTGCTTTGCACAATAAGGTTCTTTCAATTAGCTTTAGTGCGTATAGACCTGATTAAAATACTTCAAGCTTTCCAATAGATCTTCATCCGTAACTTTACAGTTGTACTCGCATTTTCCAATTTCAGCCAACAGGGAGAACAGCACAAAGCCATGTTCATTCTTTTTGTCTGTCTTAACCAATGCTAAAATCTCACTGAAGCTTGCTTCCGTAATTTCATAAGCAGGATACACAGATGAAATGTAGTCCGTAATCTCCTGCAAGGCTTGTTCAGCCAATCCGCAGTATTTTACAGAAAGATAAGCTTCGCAGATCATACCAATTGCAATTGCTTCACCATGGGTAAGCGAGCGTTCATCGTTGCTTAAAGCATAACTCTCAACGGCATGGCCAATGGTGTGCCCGAAGTTCAGGATCTTGCGTAAACCTTTCTCCAATGGATCTTCTGTTACGACCTCATGCTTGATTTCTACAGAACGATAGATCTGCTCCGCAGTTACCGAGCGATAATCTACTAACTTCAATGCCTCGAAATATGCTTTATCCATGATCAAACCATGTTTGATCATTTCAGCAAATCCAGATAACAGCTCTTTTTCGGGCAGGGTCTTCAGAAAGGAAGACTCAATAAACACCGCTTGTGGTAAACTAAACGTACCCACCATGTTTTTCACATTATCCACATCGATACCCGTTTTTCCACCAACAGAGGCATCAACCATAGACAACAGCGTTGTCGGGATATTAATAAAATCAATACCGCGTTTATACGTAGAAGCTACAAATCCACCAAGATCTGTGATCACGCCACCCCCAAGATTGATCATCAGGGATTTTCGATCTGCTTCAAAGTCCAGCAGCGTCTTCCAAATGCCAATGCAGAAGTCAATGTTTTTATTCTCCTCACCAGGATCGGTCTCAATAAGATCGAACCCAGTATAATCGCCCAGCATCGCTTGAAACACAGGTAAACAAACTTCAGAAGTATTGCCATCGGCAAACACGAAAACTTTACTGTATTTCTGATCTGCTAAAAAGGCCTGCAGCGGTTCCAGTGCTGTGTCGAAGTAGATGCTATGCCCATTACTAAGAATCTCTGCCATTAGATCACTTTTATTTGTTGCCCCATAAAATCAATTACGTCGCCAACCCTAACTTTCAGGCGCTTACGGTAATCCACCTGTCCATTGTACTTGATCAAACCATCTTCAACAACAGTTTGGGCTTCTCCGCCACTTTGAACCAGTCCGGTTGCTTTCAGTAATTGTATAAGGGGAATAAATTCGCCTTCTAATTTAAATTCTATCATGGTTTAGCAAATTTACAATTTATTACAAAGGGTTTTACCTTTCGCAGCATCTGAATTCATATTTTTGCCTCCGTTTTCAGAAACGAAAAGCAAGGCATACGAACCATAGATGCAGGCCGTTTGTTAATCAGAAGCACAAATTAGACTTATACATACGAACTAAACACAAATAGATGGAAATTTCCCCGAAGAGAACACTGAATTTTGATGATACGGAGATTGCTTTTCGAAGTAAAAGCAATGCGGAGCTGAATGCAGCCTATTTGTTGTTTAAAGTAATCAGCAGTAATTTCCTGACTAAAGTAGGTCCTCCAATCACCAATTTCTTTTTAAACGTAGGTTTACCCATCCAGCCGGCCATCAAAGCAACCATATTCAAGCAGTTTTGTGGCGGAGAGACCATTGCAGAATGTGAAGCTACCATCGCGCAGCTTGCAATTGCCAATGTCGGAACCATCCTGGACTACTCTGTAGAGGGGGAGGAGAAGGAAGAGGTTTTTGATTTTACCTGCGAGGAGATCATCCGCACCATTCTTCGTGCTGCAGGTGATCCACGCATACCGATAACGGTATTTAAAGTAACCGGTATTGCCAGATTCGCTTTACTGGAGAAACTTGACGCCAAGCTGCCGTTAAGCCCTGCAGAAACAGCAGAATTCGAGCGCGTAAGAGCCCGTTGCGAGAAGATCTGCCGTACCGCATACGAGAAAGACGTACCGGTGATGGTTGATGCGGAGGAATCCTGGATTCAGGAAACCATCGATGACCTGGCGATCGACATGATGCGCTTGTTCAACAAAGAGAAAGTGATCATCTATAACACCTACCAGCTATACAGACACGATAAGCTGGCAGATCTGAAAGCAGATCATCTTATCGCAAGAGAGATGGGCTATCTATTAGGGGTAAAACTTGTGCGTGGTGCCTACATGGAAAAAGAGCGTAAGCGTGCAGAAGAACGTGGCTATAAATCTCCAATCCAGCCAGATAAAAAAGCTACAGATCAAGACTATAATGCCGGTTTAAACTATTGTATTACTAATATCAAGGAAATTGGTCTGGTGTCTGGCACGCATAATGAAGACAGCTGCAGATTNNTAAAATATGTACCTTATGGCCCTATAAAAGCCGTAATGCCTTATCTGTTCAGAAGAGCGCAGGAGAACACTTCTGTAGCTGGCCAAACCAGTAGAGAGCTGAACCTGATTTTGAAAGAAAAGAAACGAAGAAGACTGTAATACAGGCCATCCATTTAGTACACCAATCCGTAAAAAGTACCATTTATAGTGGGTTTATTACCATAAGCCCACTATTTTTTTGGGTATCTTTGTATGTGAGATCAGACATACCAGTTTACGACATCATTAATTTCAGGGAATATAAAACCCCGGGAATTGTGGCGAGTAGATTCGGACACTACTCCAAAACACATGCACATCTGCACAGTGCCCACCGGCACTCATTTTACCACCTGGTATTCTTCAGCCAAGGTAGCGGGCACCATCATATTGATTTCAAGCAATTTGAAGTAAAACCTGGAAGTATGTATTTTATGGTTCCAGGACAGGTACACAGTTGGTCTTTCGATGAAGAACCAGACGGCTACATTATCAACTTTTCAAAAGATTACTTCAATTCCTTTTTAAGTAATCCTGCTTATTTTCAAAGCTTCTCCATATTCAGCGGCATCGCCGACCAACAAGTGATCACTATTCCTGATGATACGGCATTAGAAATCGCATACTGCTTTGAAGAGATACTTAAAGAAGGTGCGATAAAGGGTCTGTTTGGAGATGATCTGGTTCGTACGCTGTTATTGCAAATATTTATCAAAGCCGAACGCTCAACTGGCCACAAAATTGAGGCAGCTGCAAGTTCATACAACCAAACCATCTTTAGAAACTTTCAAAAACTGATTGCAGAACATTACCGAACCTTGAAATTGCCGAAAGAATATGCTGAACTACTCTACATCACGCCGAACCACTTAAATGCATTATGCAAGGATATCATTGGCTTATCGGCCGGTGAGTTGATCCGGGAGCAGGTGATTTTGGAAGCTAAAAGGTTGTTGATCAACCTGGATCTGAGTGTCGCTGACATTGCAGATAAGCTTAATTTTAGTGATCATTCTTATTTTATTAAGTTCTTTAAAAAACATGAAGGCATAACGCCTGAAAAATTCAGAAAATCAAATATCAAGCAACATGGAAAATAACGTAGCCAACAACAACATACCTAAAGTTTCGCAATGGTCTGGACTGGTAAATTGCAAATGCCCGAGATGCCGTGTGGGCGATGTCTTCACTGGCTTCACTTATAGTCCAAAAGGGCAGAAGATGCAGGAAGTCTGCAGTGCCTGCGGATTGAAGTTCGAGCGTGAGCCTGGCTATTTCTATGTTGCCATGTTCGTGAGTTATGCACTAAACTGTGCCGAAATGATCGCTGTATGTATTGCCGCCTATATTCTCGGCCTTGAACTCACTAAAGAGCACATTTGGTACTATGTCGGATTGATCATTGGTACATCACTTGTTTTCGCACCATTCAATTTCAGGTATTCCCGGATGATCCTGCTTTACTGGTTATCTCCGGGCCTGCATTACGAGCCAAGTCGGATAAAAAACTTTAAATCATAGCCATCTTAGAAAACATACTTTTATGCCCGATATCTAACAAAGCGTTCGATATCGGGCATTTTTTTGTTAATATGAAAATATAATTACTTGTAAATCAAGTATTTAATATTGGTATTCCTCTTGTAAAACCCTGTCCAAAAAGGATCTAATGGACCGGAGTATCGAAATCGAGGTAACAGCTACCAAAAAGAAGCGGCGATTAATCATCATTGTTACCGTTATACTGAGTTTGTGTTTAGCCATCTGGCTGATTTGCAGCTTGCTTAAGCCTTCTTTATACAGCAGTGATATCGTGCTTTCTAAAGTCGAGCTTGGTGCAGTAGAAAACACGATCAGCGCTACAGGTGAAGTGCTTCCGGAATTCGAGGAGATCATTGCCAGCCCAATCCAGGCATCCATCCAGGAAGTGTTGCTCGAACCTGGCCGGAAGGTAGTTAAAGGTCAATCCATCTTACGCCTGGACAAATCAGCAACCCAGTCTGAATATGAGCGCTTGCAGTTCCAGATGGAGTCTAAAGCAAACGAGATTAGTAAGCTTAAGCTCACCCTGGAGAAAAGCTTTTATGATATTAAATCCAATAACAGCATCAAGGAACTGCGTATCAATAATCTAAAAGACAATGTCTCTGCTGCGCAGCGCTTGTTGAAAGCCGGAGGTGGCACCAGGGAAGATGTGGAGAAAGCTGCATTGGATCTGAAAGTGGCGCAGCTGGAGAAACAGCAGCTGGAAAACGAGATCCGCAGCAAGCAGCAAACCATGAAGATCGAGATCCGCGAAGCGGAAATCGCCCTGGCCATTCAGAAAAGCGATTTGCAGGCGCTTAAACGTAAACTCGACCGTGCAGAAATTGTCGCGTCGCGTGAAGGTGTTGTGACCTGGGTAAACAAAAACATTGGAGCAAGCATCAACGAAGGGGAGGCCTTGGTCAGAATTGCCAATCTGAGTAGTTTTAAGGTGGCTGGAAGTATGTCCGACAATATGCTCGACCAGATTTATAATTCCATGCCGGCAATCATCCGGCTCGGCGAAAACCATCTTAAAGCAAGCATTGCCAACATATCCCCGGCCATAAACAATAACATCGTCTCTTTTGACCTTCGTTTAGATGATAAAGCGGCAAAAACCCTTAGACCAAACCAAAAAGTAGACGTATTTCTAATTACCGAAACCCGGCCTAAAGTAATGCGCGTTTCGAACGGTCCTGCATTCAACGGTGCCGGTAAACAAGATGTCTTTGTATTAAGGAACGGCGTAGCGGAACGCAGGAAAATAGAAACCGGCTTAAGCAATTTCGATTATATCGAGATTAAAAGCGGACTGAAGCCGGGAGATGAGGTGATCACCACGGATATGAGCGCCTACAAGCATTATCAGGCTATTCCAATCCAAAGTAAATAACAATAAGATCATGATCAAATTACTATTCATCGGTTTTAGCATGTTATGGCAACCCGCTGCAAAGCAGCAGAGCGATACTTTGAAATTGAGCCTTCAGCAGGTGGTGGAGCTTGCAAAAACAAATTCTATCGCTTCCAAGCAGGCCGCAACCATCAAAGAGACTAAGTTTTGGGAATGGCGGACCTTCAAGTCTAACTACCAACCGCAGCTCGCATTAAGCGGTATCTTGCCGGGCTATACCAAAACCTATGTACAGGTACAGCAGCCAAACGGTTCNNATCTTGTTCCAACCGGTTCACAATGATAATTCTTCGCTTACGCTGGACTTTACACAAAGTATTGCTGCAACAGGTGGAACCATTTATGGCACCACACAGCTGCAGCGTTTTGACGATTTCGACCGTAATAATGTGTTGTACAATGGTATACCATACGGCATCGGCTATACCCAACCCATATTGCAGTTCAATGAGTTGAAATGGGATAAGAAGATAGCACCGCTGAAGTACAATGAGAGCAAGCAGGCTTACATTGAAAGTCAGGAGAAAATTGCTGTCAACGTAACGGACTACTACTTCGACCTCCTGCTTGCGCAGGCTAATGTAGACATGGCCGAAACCAACCTGAGCAATACCCGGCGTATTCTGGCAATTGCAGAAACCAAGTTCGACCTGGGAAAAATTACTAAAAACGAAATCCTGCAGTTACAATTAGAGGTACTCAATGCCCAGAAAGCTTTAGGGAGTGCTAATCGCGATGTGGAAATCGCAACACTGAACCTGATTAGCTACGCCGGTATAGACGCCAGCAGCAAAATACTTTTGGAGATGCCTGCAGCAAATGCAAACATCGAGGTCTCCAGCGACTTGGTGCTGAAAGAAGCCTTGGAAAACAGGTCAGATGCGATTGCCTTTGTAAGACGCCTTGCCGAGGCCAAGCGCGATGTGGCAAAAGCAAAAGGGGAAAACGGCCTTAAAGCTACGCTGCGTGCAAATCTCGGCTTCTCCAATGCGGGCACAAACATATGGGATGTTTATCGATCGCCAAAGAGCCAGCAATCTGTAGAGATCCAATTGTCTATACCTGTGCTCGACTGGGGCCGGTCTAAATCAAGAACCAAAACCGCACAGGCCAATGAGCAGTTTACCACCTATTCCGTGCAGCAGGATCAACAAATCTTCCGGCAGCAAATTATCACCGAAGTTACGCTGTACAACATGATGAAGGAGCAGATTAAACTCACTGCTGAAGCAGAGCGTATTGCGGTAGAGAAGTATAAAATCGCCAGCGAACGCTATGTGCTCGGGAACCTCAGCATCACCGACCTCAGTATTGCCTTCCAGGAAAACGACCGCGCAAAAAGGGACTATGTCACCTCCATGCGCGACTTCTGGACGGCATTTTACCAGTTGCGCTACCTGTCGCTATATGATTTCGAGAAAAATCAAAAGATTACCTATTGATCAATACTTATTATTAAATATACATTATGATTCGCTTAGAAAACATTGAAAAGGTCTACCGCACAGACACGGTAGAAACCCTGGCCATCAACGGCATCAACCTGCACGTACAAAAAGGAGAGTTCCTATCGATCATGGGTCCTTCCGGATGTGGTAAAAGTACACTGCTCAACATCATGGGCTTGCTGGATGAGCCTTCCAGGGGGCAGATCCGGATCGACAATCAGGATATCAGTCGCTACTCCGACAAACAGATGGCGAATTTCCGGAATGAAAAACTTGGCTTTATCTTCCAGAGCTACCATTTGATCAACGACTTGCAGGTGCTGGACAATGTGGAACTTCCACTATTATACCGCAACAGTTCTGCACAACGCAGGCGAAAGCTGGCTGCTGCGGCGCTGGAAAAGGTTGGGCTGAGCAACCGCGTTAAACACTTCCCAACACAGCTCNNGGACAGCCGCAGATCATCCTCGCAGATGAGCCGACGGGAAATCTGGATAGTGCCATGGGCAACGAAATCATGGACATCCTGATCAACCTCAACAAAAATGAGGGTACCACCATTGTGATGGTCACCCACGATGAAACGATGGCACATAAAACAGATCGGCTCGTGCGCTTATTTGATGGTTCACAAGTTCAATAATCATCGCCATGCTTAAGAACTATTTTAAAATCGCAATCGCTGTATTGAAACGAAGAAAGTTCTTCACCTTCATCAGCTTATTCGGAATCAGCTTTACCTTAATGGTGATCACGGTAGCTGCAGCATTTCTAAACAAACTCATCAACGAAGACTATCCGGACTATAAGCGGGAACGCTCGCTGTATGTTGCTATGATGGAGATGAGAAATACCAAAGAAGGTTGGTTGAATAGAAGTGATGTCTCCTTTCATTTTCTTGATCACTACGTATCAAAATTGAAGGCGCTCGAAAAAATGGCCATCTCCACCAGAGCGGAAGCATCCAATGCCTTTGTGAACAACAAAAAACTCGTGATCGAGTATAAATATACCAACGCAGATTACTGGAATGTGCTGGAATATGATTTCATTGAAGGTAAGCCATATGGTCCGCAGGAAATCGCAAACGCAAGTATGGTGGCCGTGATCTCAGAGGAGACCAGAGATGATTACTTCGGCCCAAATGTTCCAGCTGTAGGAAAGTACATTTCTGCCGACAATATCAACTATAGGGTCATCGGTGTGGTGAAGAACGTCTCAAAAACCTTGTACAACTTTGCTGGAGATATGTATATCCCTTACACCGTATCTACGCAAGATTGGAATGAGGTTGCATTGCTGGGAAACTGTAATGCTATTTTGCTGGCACGCAGTCCGGAAGATGTCCCGAAACTGAAAAGGGAGTTTGAGTCCATGATGACTAAGGTTAAAACGCCTGACAAGGAGTTTGACAAAGTCTCCTCCCATGCAGACTCTTTCTTTGAGAGCTTAACCAGGCGCAGCCCAGCTGGCGATGGGGAAAACTCTGGTGCCAGTAGCGTAATCAGGTTATTAGTTGGCCTCTTATTTCTTTTTTTACTGTTACCCACCATAAACCTGGTCAGCATCAACATTACCCGGATATTGGAGCGCTCCTCAGAGATTGGTGTACGTAAGGCATTTGGCGCTTCATCAAGTACCCTGGTTTATCAGTTCGTTATAGAAAATCTTATTTTAACGATCATCGGGGGTATCCTCGGATTAATCCTCTCGGCACTGGCCATTTACTTTATCAATAGTGCCAATCTGATATCTAATATGCATCTATCCTTAAGCCCGATTGTCATAGGCTACAGCTTATTAGCTTGTCTGCTCTTCGGATTAATCTCAGGGGTATATCCAGCCTGGCGTATGTCCCGACTAAATGTCGTTAGCGCCTTGAAAGCTCAATAATTTTCACCATTACAATCTAAAGTCATGTTTAAACATCTTTTTAAACTCATGTGGAACAAGCGGAAGCAAAACTTCCTCCTGCTTTCCGAAATACTGATCTCCTTTATGGTGATCTTCGCCTTATCTTCCTTTCTCGTTTACTATTTTCAAAATTACCGGAAGCCGGCCGGTGTTGATCATGAACGTGTATGGTCCGTTGTTTACGATAACAGGCATCTGACTAAAAATCTGGACTCCGCAATCATGTTCCATGATAATCTGGAGAAGTCCTTAAAAGCGATGCCCCAGATTAAAGAGGTTGCTTATACCAGCCCCAATTTCCCGTATTCTGAAAGTAATATGAATACCAACCTGAACCTAAATAACCGCGAGATCAATGCTGTCAATCGCTATGTTGCCGGCACGGACTATCATAAAGTGTTAAATATGAAGTTGGTTGAAGGGCGTTGGTTCAGGCCTGAGGATAAAGTAGCTAAGGCTAAACCAATTGTTATCAATGAGACACTTAAAGCTGAAGCCTTCGGTAACCAGCCTGCGGTTGGAAAGTACTTTGACAATCATGATAAAACCGATCGCCTCCAAGTCGTTGGGGTAGTTCAGGATGTAAAGGTTGATGGCGACTATCTGCCTGCAGGAAAGGCGATGTACAATCAGATGGACACCACGGATGTAAAGTGGAACAGCTTTATTTTGCTCAAGGTCAACGAATCTGCAGATGCAAATTTCGAAGGTAAACTGTACAAATTTCTGGGACAAACATTCAATAATGCGAGAGTTGAAATCAGCTATATGGATGATCTCCGTGATGCCAAAAACGAGATGACGATCATTCCAATGATCATCTTTATGATCGTTGCAGGCTTTCTGATCATCAACGTGGCACTCGGACTTTTCGGTGTGCTCTGGTATAACATCAGCAGACGCAGGAGTGAGATCGGACTGCGGAGGGCCATTGGTGCGAGTGGAACCTCCGTTTCCAGTCAGCTTGTTGCCGAATCGCTTATTCTGGCTACCTTATCCATCATCGTTGGGTGCTTCTTCGCTCTGCAGTTTCCGCTATTAAACGTCTTTGATGTTGCTGCAGATATATACCTCTATGCGATTGTACTTTCCATGCTCTTTATCTATCTGCTGGTTATTGCCTGCTCCGTATACCCGGGCCGACAGGCTGCAGCAATACACCCTGCATCTGCTTTACATGAAGAATAATTCAATACTTTTATAAAATGATACTGATCGTAGATGACGATATCGCGGTAAGAACCTCCATGTCCCTGCTGTTGAAAACAGCGGGGTATGTTGTTGATACTGCCGACAATGCTGAAGGTGCTTTCCAGAAGATCATCAATGCCACTCCGCAATTGGTTATCCTTGACCTAAACTTCTCTAATGATACCTCAGGCCGCGAAGGTATGTCGCTCCTGGAAAAGGTACGTCAGGTAAATGCTAATGTGCCGATTATTCTAATCACGGGTTGGGCTAGTATAGAACTGGCTGTGCAGGGTATGAAAGCCGGTGCCAATGATTTTGTCAACAAACCCTGGAATAACGAACATGTGCTGCAATCGGTGGAGACCCTATTAAAGCTGAAGGATCAGCGGCAGGTATCCAAAACCAGGAAAGATCTTGATCGTAGATACAATTTCCGCCAGATCATAGGGGAGGATCCAGGATTATTAAACATTCTGGAAGCCATTGGAAGGGTGGCATCTACGAATGCTTCAGTGCTCATCACCGGAGAAAGTGGAACCGGCAAGGAGCTGATCGCAGAAGCCATCCACCTAAATAGCACCCGCACCGCTAAGCCCTTTGTGAAAGTAAACCTGGGCGGCATCTCATCCTCCCTGTTCGAAAGCGAGATGTTCGGACATGTTCGCGGTGCTTTCACCGATGCACGCATTGATCGTATGGGACGCTTCGAGATGGCCAACAAAGGCGCCATCTTTTTAGATGAAATTGGCGACCTGGAAGCGAGCAGTCAGGTAAAACTCCTCCGTGTGCTACAGGATCGAACATATGAGGTTCTGGGGAGCAGTCGTACGAAAACTGTCTATACTCGTGTAGTCTGTG
>DDAD01000085.1:0-7747 GCA_002333205.1 Pedobacter sp. UBA2067 | reverse complement strand
CCACCAATAAAGACCTGAATGAAATGGTGTCTTCCGGATTGTTCCGCGAAGATCTCCTTTACCGTATCAACCTGATCAGTATTCACCTGCCAGCATTGCGCGAGCGGAAAGAGGATATTCCCTTGTTGGTTAACTTCTTTATAGACAACCTCAAAGAGATCTACAACCGGCCATTGTTGAAAGTTAACGTGGCAGCCATGCGCTGGCTGAAAAACCTGCCTTTACCAGGCAACATCAGGCAGTTGAAAAACCTTGTTGAACGTACCGTATTGATCAGTCGCAGGGACGAGTTGGCTATTGAGGACTTTCAATCGCAGCTTAATCCCGCACCTAAAGAAAGCAAGAACAAACTGCCCGAAGTCGGAGTGATGACGCTGGAGCAGGTAGAGGCAGAAATGGTGAGGCAGGCAATGAAATACCACAACAACAGAATTACCCGCGCTGCTGCATCCTTGGGNNNNTGAAAATGAATCTTAAATGAAGCTAAAGGTAAAGTACATCCTGTTCATTTCAGCTTTGCTGGCAATTTGCCTGGTGTTAAGCTACTTCATCTTTGAAGCGCAGAAATTGCTGTTTATCCTTTCCGAAGTACTGATCATCGGCTGCGCTGTACTGGCCATTAAGCTTTACAAGCAACTCATTCAGCCACTAACCAACCTGCAGCAAGGGATTACCGCCATTAAGGATCAGGACTTCAATGTTAAGTTCCGCTCCACCGGACAGCCGGAGGTAGATGAACTAGTAGAGGTTTACAACCGGATGATTGATGCGCTGCGGGTGGAACGAACCATGCAGCAGGAGCAACATTTCTTTCTTGAAAAGCTGATCCAAACCTCACCAACGGCCATTATCATCATGGATTTCGACGGTAACCTTAAACAAACGAATCCGAAAGCCGCGGAAATTCTGAAATCTGCGCCTACATTGGAAGCAGAACTTCGTACGATGGATACCGGTGCATCTAAAGTGATCCGAATAGATGGACTCCGAACCTACAAGATCCAGAAGTCTAAATTCATAGATACCGGATTTGAGCGCCGCTTCATCATGATGGAGGAGGTTACAGCCGAGATCTTCGAAGCAGAAAAGAATGTCTATAGTAAGGTGATTAGAATGATGGCTCATGAGGTGAATAACACTGTTGGTCCGGTAAACTCCATAATCACTTCGGCACTTGCACACAGGGATCTTTTTAGTACCCCCGATGCAGAATTGCTGCGGCAGGCCATGCAGGTTGCTGTAGATCGGAATCAGAATCTGAACCATTTTATGCGGAACTTTGCAGATCTCGTCAAGTTACCGCCTGTCAATAAGCAACAGATAGATATTACAGCAGTTACCAGGTCGGTTGTTGCCTTGATGCAATTTACGGCGCGGGCAAGAAACGTCGATTTTGAACTCGAACTTGGTGAAACACCATTTCTCATATCTGCTGATGCGCAACAACTCGAACAGGTATTAATCAATGTGCTCAAAAACGCCGCAGAATCCATTAACCAAGATGGAAAAATAAAGTTGGTTCTTGATCGTACAGACGCAGAGTTAAAGATCATTGATAATGGCCCTGGCATTGCAGACATTGATCGGGACCTGCTATTCAGTCCATTCTACAGCACTAAAAAAGACGGGCAGGGGATAGGCCTTACACTGGTACGTGAGATTTTGTTGAACCATGGCTTTGTGTTCTCCCTAAAGACTATCGCTCCAAACCAAACCGTGTTCCGTATCAAACTGCATTAGCGGATCTTTTATAAACAATGTTCGTGGCAGGGTGTTAGCTTAAAAAACCTTACGATGCTGCACGAAAAGACCATAGACCACCTGNNCAAATATCCCGATGCTAAACATATTGAAGTGGCTTCCCACTGGAAGATCCCGGAATTGTTCGGCTTTGAAGGTTCAGTCGAAGATTGGATCAGCAATAAACGGAATGTACTCATACTAGGTATTAAGAAGTCGCTAAGTGCCAGGGCAAACAGCAGAAGCTCTCACTGGATTGCGCCATCTGAATCCAACGGTTGTACCATGTCCTGTTCATACTGCTATGTACCCCGGCGTAAAGGTTTTGCAAATCCGATCACCATCTTTGTCAATATTGAACAGATTATCCGGTACCTGCAGCGCCACGCAGCCCGGCAGGGTCCTAAACTTCAACCCGACTTTATCGATCCGCAATACTGGGTTTATGAGATCGGAGAAAACGGCGACTGTTCTGCAGACGCGGGTATTTGTGACAATGTGAAAGACATGGTTCAGGCTTTCACCAAGATCCCAAATGGTAAGCTCACTTTTGCAACAAAGTTCGTAAACCGGGAGTTGCTGACCTATGAACCGCAACTTAAGACGCGTATCCGGTTCAGCTTAATGCCACATCAAATGAGCAAGCTGGTTGATGTACGTACGACGCCCATCAGCGACCGTATTGACGTGATGAACGAATTCGTGGATGCCGGTTATGAAGTTAATGTGAACTTTTCTCCAATTATTTTTTATGAAGGCTGGATAGATGATTGGGTGGTATTATTCGAAGAGCTAAACGACAAGCTGAATGAAAAAACGAAGGCGCAGCTTATTGCAGAGATCATCTTTTTGACTCATAATGAGCAGCTGCATGAAGTGAATATGAACTGGCACCCGAAGGCTGAAGAAGTTTTATGGCGGCCGGAAATTNNGTCAGACTGGCGGCCGGAACGTTCGTTATAAGCGCGGGTTTAAAAAGGACCTTGTAGACACCTTTACAGATCTCTTAGAACTACATATGCCATATTGTAAGATCAGGTATGCTTTCTAAGCAGACCTGATCTTACATGATAAACAGATCCCTGGATCTATATACTGATCTTTTGTTTTTGTCCGCTTTTAACAGCAGCGTAAATTGCATCAATCACCTTCAAATCTCTGACGCCCTCGTCACCATCCACTGGCACTACCGGCTGTTTACCCTGAAGGATAATATCCGCCATTTCTTCCATTTGTACGGTTTGGTGGGTAACAATCGGTTGATTTAAAGGGCCTTTGTGTGATCTGCCCTGAATAGGGCCGTAGTTTGTTGACGGCCACATCTCCACGTAGCCCTTTGTGCCGTTGAGGAAAAAGCGGTCCAGGTTGTTCATGTTATAAGTAGAGAGACATGATGCAACGGCACCACTCGGGAAGCCAAGTTGAAACTGAATCGTTTCATCGACCCCTTCCTTAAAGACCCCAGGATTGGTTTTAGTTTCCTGAGCAGTAACCCAGATGGGCTCTTCACCAACCATATACCTGGCACCGTTGATGGAGTAAATACCGATGTCCATCATGGAACCTCCACCAGCAAGTTTNNTTAATGGTAAAACCGGTTAGTCCCTGAAAGTATGTAATTTTCCCCAGTTCCCCAGCCTTTCTCATCCGGATCACTTCCAGTGTTTGTGGTTCAAAGTGCATTCTATAACCTACCAGAAGCTTTACGTTTGCTTTTTTACAGGCATCCACCATTTCCTGACCTTCTTTGGCGTTGATGGCCATAGGTTTTTCACAAATCACATGTTTACCGGCGCGTGCTGCCCGAATGGTATTGTCGTGGTGCAATGCATTAGGGGTAATCACATACACTGCATCAATGTCTTTATTGTTTTTTATGGTGTCGAAGTTCTCGTAGTTATAGCAGTTCTTTTCCGGGATATCAAACCGGCTTTGCCAGTCTTTAATCTTCGAAGGCGTACCACTGATCACACCAACCAGCTTGGCCTTTTTACAATCTTTCATAGCATCGGCAACGCGGTTCGCATAGCCACCAAGTCCCATGATGGCAACTCTTAAAACGGGACCCTCATAGGGCTCTTCCTTTTTAACATTTGATGCCCATGCGGCCATCGGTGCAAGTTGCATGGCCAGTGCGCTGCCTCCAAGTTTCTGTAAAAATAAGCGACGTGAGTTCATAGAGTTTGTTTACGAGTAATGTTTCATTTAGAACCGTTTAGGTGCTGCTAATGTTTTTTAATTGTTGTTGATGCACTTTATCACATTGGGTACGGTTAGTACCTGAAATTAAGCCACATGAAAACCAATAAGCTTAAAACAGGTTTGTTAAGATAACTAGAATTTCAGTAAAAACTAAAATTTAGAATTATGGAAAGTCAACAAGAAAACCAACAAAGAGATATGGAAAATGATGGCACAACGCACGACTCCAGCGGAAAGGAATTCGGTAAGATGCCACCTGAAGATTATAATGATACCGGCTTTGCGGGTACTACAAATGCCGTGAGCGCAGGCGAAGATGCGCACGACGACAAGTTAGCGATTGAAGATACCATGATCGGCTATGATGGAAACGACGAACAAATGGATATGGACCTGAATGTAGACGATGGACCAAACGACCTGGGCGACCCAGGTGTGGATGACAATGACTAAGCATTAACGCAGACCTGAGGCACACCTCGCGCACACCTGACCCACACCTCACCCACGCAAGCTGTGCGTTTGGTGTGTTTGAGCTGTGTTCTGGATGTTGTTGAGGTCTCGGTAATTCATGGACTGATTACAACCATTCCAAAGCTACTTATTGAAAAAAGGGACTGCTAAAAACTATAGCGGTCCCTTTTTGTTTCTGTAATTTATCCACATATTTGATACCAGTAGCTCATCTTAATCCCTGTAAGTTTTGACCGACCACACCGACGAATTCTATCAGAAGGCGCAGTTTCAAGAGTTTTTTAAGAAATCTGCTAATTCTTTCATTGTTAAAGCAAATCCGCCCCATTTTACCATTTTGGCGGTAAGTGATCAATTTTTAAGAATTGCCAAATGCAATCGTGCGGAGCTTCTGGAAAAGGATCTGTTTTCGGTATTCCCGGGGAGTTTACTGGACAGCCATCAAAAGGAGCTGTCAATTGCTACGTTTGAGAAAGCAATTGCGGCAAGGCAGCGGGTGGAATGGCCGAATTTCAGCTACGAGATGTTGAATGAGGAAACTGGTCAGAAGGAATTAGCGTATTGGAGCACCTTTCATGAGCCTTTGCTTGATGAAAACGGAAAGGTAAGCCACATCATGAATACAACGCTAAACATTACAGAAGCTGTAGCAAGTACCGCCGAAGCAAGACTAGCCATGCAACGTCTGGTTGCCAGTGAATCAAACATCAGGCGCATGGTGAAAGAAGCGCCGGTTGGCATGTGTATACTAAAGGGAGATCCGCCGTACGTTGAAGAGATAAACGACTATCATGTACGACTTACCGGTAAGTCGTACCATGACTTAATAAGTAAGTCTTACTGGGAGGTTAATCCGGAATTGGAAGCGGTGTACAAGCCAATCTTTGCGGAAGTGTTTCGGACAGGTGAGGCATATCATGCTAAAGGACGTGCGGTAAACCTGGTTCGAAATGGCCGTGAAGAAACCGTTTATATTGATTTTGTCTTTCATCTTATGCCGGACTATGATGGTTCTAAAAAAGTAATCCTCATTATTGCAAACGATGTAACCGATCAATTTCAGGGGCATAGGAATCTTGAAGACGCTTTTGAACAGCTGCGGCTTTCAAAGCAGGCTGCCCAGCTGGGTACCTTTGATATGGATATGACCAAACATGAACTGATTTGGGACGAAAGGACTAGATTTTTATTTGGAATTGATCATTCCGGGCCTGTGGAGTATGAAGCTGATTTTGTCAGGAATTTACATGAGGACGATCATGATCGGGTGTTAAAGATCATCTCTCAATTGATGAAACATCAAATGCCAGATGACCGTTACGACGTGGAGTATAGGACGGTATCTCCAAAAGATAACACCATACGCTGGGTTCGTGCCATTGGTAAATTATACTTTGACGATGCAGGGCAGCCCTTGCGTTTTATTGGCTCCGTACTGGATATCACTGGTCAGAAGATGGATGAAGAGCGCAAGAACGACTTCATTGGTATGGTGAGTCATGAACTGAAGACGCCGTTAACCTCAATGCTTGCCTATCAGCAGATCCTTCGTAAAAAACTGAAGGGCAGCACTGATGAATTTACCCAGGTTGCATTGGATAAGTCTAATCAGCAGATCCGGAAAATGACTTCCATGATTAACGGATTTTTAAATATTTCGAATTTGGAGTCCGGAAAGATTAAGCTGNNTGATTGAAGACTTCCGTATGTTCACAAACACGCATGAGATTAGCCTACATAGCTGCGAACATGCTAAGTTGTATGCAGATCGTGAAAAGATTTCATCTGTAATTTCAAATTTGATAAGCAACGCTATTAAATATTCACCTCATGGAAGGATGATTGAAGTAAGTTGCAGTTCAGATCAAGCGAACATTCAAGTCAGCATCAAAGACGAGGGGATGGGAATCAAAGAAGAGGATCAGAAACGACTTTTTGAACGTTTTTACCGCATATCGACCTCTCACCGGGAGAATATCTCTGGATTTGGCATTGGACTTTACCTGTCCAAGGAAATTGTGGAGCGCCACGGTGGGAAGATCTGGGTGGAAAGTGAATCTGGTAAGGGTAGCATCTTTACATTCGCTTTGCCGGCTGCTGTTTAGAGCAGCGAAGGCGATATACCATAGTGTTTTTTGAAAGCGTAAGAGAAATGCGACAAATCTTCAAACCCAACATCCAGATAAACTGCTGATGCGGATTTTCGCTTTTTCTTGATGAGGTAATAGGCTTGTTCCAGCCGCTTCTGCATGAGCCAACGACTTGGAGGCATTCCAAAGGCACGTTCGAAATCCCTTTTGAAAGTAGAGAGACTTCTTCCGGTGAGGTAAGCAAATCGCTTCAATTCAAGGTTGAANNAGTAGCAGTGGGCTTTCATGCAATTTAAAAAACGCACGTTCTGAGGTCGGTTGCTGTTCCGCATAGTTGTATTCATTTGCGAAAGTTTTAAGTACAGGTTGCGGTAGTTCAATGGAGATCTCCTGGTATTCGCCTGAGGCATCTGGGTGGCTACGCTGTTTAATTAAGCTTTTGCCTCTACAGAAACACAGATCACCGGATTGGAATCGCATTGTTCCTTTCAAATCGGTCAGCTCCAGCGTACCATATGTAATGAGGATGATGGTATGTTCTTCATTCTTCATTTGGCGCTAAATTACCAATTCTTAAGGTTATCTGCTGAAATTGAATGCATATGCGACCTTTATTCCTGCAATAGGGATGACGCCATTGCCGCGACCATTGTTGGAATCGATCAGGTCCGTGTTGAAAACAAATTCAAGCTTGTTACGATGGTCCAGTTTCAATTGATAGCCAAGGGCTGCGGTTCCACCGATTCCACCTGCAGCAAGATCTTCATTGCCTCCACCCAGATAAAGCATGGGTCCAAGTTTAGCAAAAAAGTTTGGAGTGATGTAGTACTTTGCCACCAGATCAAAATGTAACAGATCAAGAGACTCCGCTTCGATGAAAGTTATTGATGGTTCGGGGTATAGTTCTGGATGCAATTCAATGGATTCCTTTGGATAGAAGTACGTCTCCCGGTCACCGTTAATTCTGTCGTATGCGATCGATGGTTCAAGCGCCCACTTTTCATTCAAAGCGATGTTGATTTGTAAGGCGGCCCCTCCTCCAAATTTATAAGCATCGGCATACGGTTTATTGATGCCGGCACGAAGACCTATGCTACTGCGGGATTGTGAAAAGCTTGTTTGAACAAGAAGCAGTGATAATAATGTGAGTAGTAGGGTTGTGTGTGGAAGGGGTAGATTTTTCAATGTGAGGAACGTTAGATATGGTTTATAGATAGGGCACTTGTTTACGGGGCAAGTTA
>DDAD01000084.1:15044-26747 GCA_002333205.1 Pedobacter sp. UBA2067 | reverse complement strand
GGCCTGATCTTGTCAATCTCCAGTTGGGAATTTTGGTCTGCAGCTTTCGCCGATTGTAAAGTCGCCTTGGCGTTGTTCAACGCTTCTCTAAATGGTAATTCATTGATTTTAAACAAAGGCTGACCTTTTTTGACTAAAGCACCTTCGTTAACAAAGACCTTATCAATGGAGCCGGATACCTGAGGTCGGATTTCCAGGTCGACTGCGCCTTCGATTAAGGCAGGATATTCTAGCAGCGTGTTTTCTGAGCTGCTTTTAATGGTTAGGACGGGTAATGCTTGAACGATTGGACTTGAGACTTGAAGCTTTTCCTGTCGCTGGCAAGCGAATAAGACTAATGCTATGGCAAGACTAGCAACTTTCATAACGTTATTAGATCGTTTAACAGCGTTAGGTGATTGGGTGCGGTTAAGGAGATTTTCCATGATTTTTATGATTAAATTGATTGTGAGATAACGGCTATAGGTAATCTAACACCGTTAAGTGATTGTGGTAAAAAGAGGGTTCATCAATTGAACCCTACTGTGTTTTATTCGTTTATATACTTGATAATGCCTTTAATGGCATCCTGTAATATTTGTTGATTCATTTCCTGGCCCCTGCCCCGGTTAACTAAGTTTATGGAGATTAAGCCGTGAATGACAGACCAGAAGGTATAAAACTTCCTGAATACGAAATCTTTATCTGGATTTTCAGCTGTCATAACTTGCTTAATCTTCTCGAAAAAGAGGTTCATAGACAGTTCTGCCTCAGGAAACTCGTTCTTTCTGTAACAACAATTCATTTCAACACCATACATGAGCTGGTAAAGTTCCTTGTGTTCAAACGCGAAGTTCCAGTAGGCAATCCACATCGTTTCAAGCTGCTTTGTTGGTTCTGCATCTTGCCCCATCGCTCTCTTTACCTCTTGCCCGAGGATAATGTATCCCTTACGGGTAAGTTCAAAAAGAATTCCTTCTTTATTTGCGAAATACTCGTAAATGATAGGAGCAGTATATTCGATCTTATCAGCGATTTTTCGCATACTCAAAGCCTGCCATCCATCTTCCTTTACAATTTCCAGGGCAGCATCCAGAATGTTGTTTCTAGTGTCTTCCTTTAATCTTGCAATCCGTTCTTTACTTCCCATATTTAAACTGTTATATCATTTAACAGTGTTAGACAAATGTAAAACCGTTTTTTATAATTAACAATCATGGTTTTGTCAAGACTATCGACATTATTCAACCTGCTAGGTGCCTAAATAATGCTAATGAGCTGCTTAGTAACCCATTAAGTCGTTTTTTTTATTAAGTTAGTGGTATATGAGCCAGATATGAACTTCAGAATATTGATGTTATTAGCACTAATACTCGTTAGCATTGGTCAAGTACAAGCCCAGTCTAAACTAGATACGAGCGGATTTAATCCTACAAATGGTGCAACAATCACCTTGAATGCGCAGGTGATGGAAATCACGTGGCCGGCGGGCGAAACCTTAAATGGTAAAGTACAGATTGATATGTCAGCCGACCAACCCTTACTAAAGCGCATTTCCCTAGGTACAAAATCTAAGTATCACACCATCTCGGAGGATTTGGATCCGTCCTTTTTACTGACCATAGGGAAGCGGGATCTTTTATCGCAGAACCGCTGGAATATTTTTTTTGACAAAGTACCTGCACGACCACATAGCACCTACCCGGTTATGTTGGTCAAAGATTCGATCGCGGTGAAAACCATTGGCAGCAGAACCGTTGTTTCCATTGGAAAGCTTATGGCCGATCGATTCGCTGGTGAGCTGGAACTTACATTCTATAGTGGC
The DNA here is from genome assembly GCA_002333205.1 of Pedobacter sp. UBA2067. GTDB lineage: Bacteria > Bacteroidota > Bacteroidia > Sphingobacteriales > Sphingobacteriaceae > Pedobacter. The sequence goes on along the minus strand of DDAD01000084.1, from coordinate 24,943 downwards.
AGTCCGCTGTTTAATGTTGCCGCGGTGATGTCCACCGAGTCGGATGCAACAGCGATTGTTTATGATGCAGGATTAATCAGCCGGTCGAAGAAATGGGAACAACTCTCCTGGGTCAACACTGGAGACCAGCTGGCCAGTGCCGCAGTAAATTACGCCGATTCTGCCAGGAACCTTGCAGTGAAGTACCGGACAATTTCTGCACAAAGCAAAGGTGGAGCGCTGGCTATCTTCCCTCCGCCGCATCAGTACTTCTATCCGCTGGATGAACCATTCAACCTGAAGTTTATTTGGCATGGTGCCAATTATCGCGGACTGGCAGAGGGTTATGGAATGGGCATCAGGCAAGAACTTGAGGGCGACAAGCGCTTTGTGCCCTGGTTCAATGCACCTCCGGGAACCAAGCAGCGACTGAATTTCTTCTGCCTAATTGGAAGTTCAGGAAACGCGGATTTGCTTGAAGCAGTAAAGAAGTTTACCAATGCGGATCGATATGCTAAACTTCCGGGATTCAAGACCATGTCCAGCCATTTCCATAATGAGTTTATCATGAATGTAGTGCTTGCAGGCAAGCCTGTACCAGATAAACCGGAGTTTGTAGATGTATTTAAGCGTCTTGGTGTGGATATGGTTCATTTGGGAGAGTTTCACTATACGGCACATCCAAAAGGTCCAGATTCGCTTCGATTAAAGGAATTAAAAGCTTTGTTCGAGCAATGTGCCCGTTTATCGGATGATCAGTTCTTGTTAATGCCTGGTGAAGAACCCAATGAGTTCTTCGGCGGGCACTGGCTCCAGATATTCCCCAAGCCAGTGTACTGGGTTATGTCGCGGGGGAAAGGCATACCTTACCTTGAAGAGCGAGCAGGCTTTGGAAAGGTTTACCACATCGGCGATAAACATGATATGCTTAGGTTACTGGAGGATGAACAGGGACTTGCCTGGACGGCACATGCACGTACAAAAGGTTCGGTAAACACCCCGGACATTTACAACCACGAGGATTTCTTCAAATCAGATCGCTTTATGGGTGCAGCCTGGAAAGCCATGCCAGCCGACCTCTCTCAGCCGCGGCTCGGAAACCGTGTGCTCGACCTGATGGATGACATGAACAACTGGGCTGAAAAGAAGACGGTGATTGCCGAAGCCGACCTCTTTACCATTACGCAGGAAAATGAAATGTACGCCCACATGAATGTAAACTATCTTATGCTGGATAGGCTGCCTAAGTTCAAAGAAGGCTGGAAGCCGGTTGTTGATGCGATGCAACAAGGTAAATTCTTCAGTACAACCGGAGAGGTTCTGATGCATGAGCTTAAAGTAGGCGGCAAGTTGTCTGGGGAGACGCTGAAGTTGAATGCAGATGCTACCGCTGATATACAGCTTAAACTTAGCTGGACTTTTCCGATGAACTTTTTCGAGATCATTTCAGGCGATGGCAAGAAGGTTTACCGGGAAAGGGTCGACCTAACCAATACGCGGGCATTTGAGACAAAGGTCTTTAATCTGAAGACGGAACTAAAAGGCCGCAAATGGTTGCGCCTCGAAGCCTGGGACTGTGCAGCAAATGGTGCATTTAGCCAAACATTTTACTTGACTCCCTAAAAGATGAACAAAGTACAAAAGCGGCTTGCATTACGTAAAAAGCTGCTATAAGTTACTTTCTATAGCACCCACTTTCTCCCGATGCAGATCTAAAGGTCCATCAAGCAGCACGGCAATTACCGTCAGATCTTTATCCACTCGAGATTCCGGTATTGGTATGTAAATGATGCCGGGAACTGCACTCCAGTAAAGCTTGTTATAGATCTGCGGCTCGACCATCGTACCCTCACCAACAATTCTGATTCGGCTGATCTTGTTTTTGATACCTTTTAACGCGATCGGACCAGTGGGTGTTCCTTCGACAAAAAGAAACAAGGTCTGCTTGTCGGCCGATAAAGCACTTGCACCCTGAAAATGTCCTTCAGGTAAGCCGTTAGTGGTCTTGTATAATGCCTCTGCATGCTTTGTAATCCAGTTGTACATGCCTGGAGATAGTTGATTTTTCTCCTTTTCAAGTCCTAGCCCGTCGACTGCAAGCCCTGTATTTAAGAAAGGGTTATTGCCTTCATGGAGGGTATTTGCTAGCCGTTTAAGTAAAAGCTGATCAGCAATGCTCTTGTCTTTTAAATCTGCAAAACTGAGGTTAGCTGTCGTTGGCTCGTGTAATTGAACCGGCTCATCAAATTTTACAGCAATAACGGTTACATCCTGATCTACAGCTGATGAAGGAATTTTAAACAACAGATCGTTCCCCTTTCTGGTATAAGTTGCCCCTGATTCGCTGCCTACGATTTTAACACTGTTGGGTTTTGATTTAATATTCCTCAACAACAATTCTTCGTCACTTTCAGGAGCCCAATCAGCGTAAAGGTATAGCGTCTTTCTGTCCTTTGACAATGCTGTTTTTCCATTGAAATGCTTGGCAGGGATGCCGGCTCTCGTACCGTAAATCGCTTCCTCATGTTTATTTGTCCAGCGCCCCAACTGTTTGAGAATACCCACCTGCTCCTCTGGAATGGTGCCATCGGCCTTAGGTCCAATATCAAGCAGCAAGTTGCCACCCATGCTAATGCAATCTACCAACGTCCGGATAATCATATTAGGTGACTTGTATTTAGAATCATAAGGCTGATATCCCCAGGAATCGTTCATGGTATAGCAGAGTTCCCAATAGTCATTGTCGGGCTTTAACACCGGAATACCTTGTTCAGGTGTTTCATAATCACCGTGGTTGTTTAAGCGAGAATTGATGATGATGTTAGGATTGTGTTTCCTGAGGTTACCCAGAACTTTCTCGCTTTGCCATTCTTCAGCTGTATGCTCCCAGTCTCCATCGAACCACAACAGGTCAGGTTTGAAGCTGCTAGATATCTCATTCAGCTGAGTATGGAAGTAAATCAGGTATTTATTCCAGCGAGCTGGAGATTCTGCCAATTGATATCTTTTGCGCTCCCTGGTGAATACATCATAGTCAGGATGGCTCCAGTCTGGAAGGGAAAAGTAAATACCCGTTTTCAAACCTGACTTTTTCAGTTCAGCAACAAATGGGCTGAGCAGGTCTTTTTTCGCTGCGCTATTCTTCAGGGTTGTGATTGGATTAATTGCTTTTGTATCCCATAAAGCCACGCCATCATGATGTTTGCTGGTAATTACGGAGTACTTTGCTCCACTTTCTTTGATCAGCTTAACCCACTCCTGTGGGTTGTATTGGGAAGCGGTAAAACCATCAAGCTGCTTCATATAGTTGTCGTGACTCAGATAGTTGTTGAAGAAAGACCAGGATTCGGAAACGCCATTTGCAGAGTAGATGCCCCAATGAATGAAGATGCCAAGTTTGGCGTCTTTAAACCACTCCATTTTTTTGATTTTTTTCGCTTCAGGTGCTTTAGGCTTTTGCTGAGCAGAAAGTTTACAGAACGGGAATAGAATCAATCATAAGAATAAGGCTTTGAAAGACGAGGTTTGATACATATGCTATTTTACGGTGCTGGCAAATTTAGAACTGTTTTTAGTTTACGAAGCATCAAATCGTTTACATAAATCTATTTTTTGCTTGTAATGGCCCTCTTCCGCTTCGGAGGACCTCAATGGGCTTTTTCTTACAGCGCAGTATCATACCGCATCCTAAACTCGTTGAAGTACTTGATCACAATCCGAATGCCAAAGCAACCTTTGAAAATCTAACTCCATCACTCAGGAAAGAAATTGTACGTTATATAGGTAATCTTAAAACCGCAGAAAGCGTGGATAAAAACGTTTATAAAGCAGTAAAATTTCAATTGGGAGAACGGTCTATTGACAGAGACAAACCTTAAACTTCATCTGTTTCGACCATACAACATTTTCACTAGGGGCTATATGGTTTAGCCATAAGCTATCATTTTGCCCCTGCCTTGTTAAGCATCGTTTCAAATGCCATATACTTAATCTTAAAACTCATTGTTTGAGCCTTCCCCCGAATTCTTCAATATATCAAACTTACTTACCCGAAGTTGCTGCCGTTATGGAATCAACATATTNNAGGTACGGTTATCTTTGATAACCTCATCTAGTAATCGGCAAGAAAGCCTTAGTTTAACAAATGGTAATCAGAAACAGCCAAAGAGACGACATGGTCTGCATCCCGCTAGTCTTTTACCCTATTCTTTTCAGCATCGGCACCAGACCCTTCATGTTTTTGCTGCCCTGAAAAAGCTTTTCCAAAACGGTAACTTAATGAAAGGACGACGTTTCGCGAGTCTCCTCTATTGATCCNGTTTGCTTCGGTATTTGCCAGGTTATTGATAATACCTTTATTGATCTTGGTGTAAAAGAGGTCGTTCACACTCAGCTTCAAGGTCGTTTTCGGAAATAGCTTTTTCTGTGCAGCAACATTCGCCTGCCAAATACTTTCTAGTACGAACTGTGCGCTTACTAATCTGCTCCGGTAATTACCGCTCAATTCTCCCTCCCAGCCGCCGCCCATTGTGAGCCTGGCATTAGGGCCAACATACACATAGGTGCCACTGGAGTTTAATCTCCCGGTATAAAAATCACTGTTTGTTTTGATGTTGGTTACTTCAGTATACAGGTTGATGTTCAGCCATCCGGTGGCGTCAAAGTTTCCGTTAAAAGATATACTCTTTACGATCTTCCGGCCGATATTTGCAGGCCTGCTATAGTAAATCCCATTTACAATCTCTATGGTTTCACCCACATCATCTTTAGAATTGGAATAGCTTAACGTTGTGGTATATTTACTCTTATAAGTATGGGATAGTTCCAGGCTATTGGTATAGGAAGGCTTCAGAAAAGGGTTACCTTCATAATAAGTGAATTTATCCAACGAAGAGAGAAAAGGGTTCAGGTCCTGGTAATACGGTCGATCGATCCGTCGGCCATAATTTAGTCCTACCTGATGAGTTGCCGCGCTATCTAATTTGTAAAGGAGGTAAAGCGTCGGAAATAGATCTGTATAGTCCCTCCTGAAAGTAGAATCTGGTTTCATAACATTGCCAAGTTGGTTCCCATTTGAAATGGTATTTTCAATGCGTAATCCAGCTTGTACGGACAATCGTTTTCCTTCCCGGTTCAGGTTCAGGTAAGCAGCATTGATGTTTTCTTTATAAATGAAGTGGTTGCTTTTATCATAATCTGGAAAGGTAATTGCATTTACGGTGGTGGAATAATCTGCTATGTTATCAGTCATAGTATAACTCGCTTTTAAGCCGGCATCCATTTTTCAGGCATCCTTCAGCGGCAAAGCGTAGTCCGTTTTTATTGCATAGATATTGATGCGCGCGGGTAAATTGCCGTTTAAGATATCTTCTGATTTGAGCAGGCCGTCAGAAAAGAAACTGGAGTTGAAATAGCGCTGGCCGGTTTGGTTTTGATAAGTCAGGTAATCGGCATCCCAGGTAATTCCATGTCCATTTTTATCAAGCTGGTGCCGGTAATTTAGGTTTACTGCCCCATTTCTGTTTACGATCTCATCTTCATTTCTGGCTTTGATCACAGAATCCAGTACCCGCGACGGGTTAAATAAGTTACTGGTGTTGTTGTTAACCTGCATAGACTTCCGGTCCATCCCTGTTAGTACAATTCCCCAGGTTGTATTTTCCGACTGATAATAATCGGCACCTACCTTTGCGTTATAGGCATTGCCGTTCCGGTCAAGAAAGGAGTTTTGATTGAAATAGGACTTCGGACTGCCATCGTCATTTTTATAGGTCCTGTTAATATCCAAATCAGTAAAGCTGTTTAGATAGTTGTAACTCAGGTTTGCGAAGTAATTGAATTTATTGTCGCGGATATTGAAGTTCAAACTATTGTTAGATCGCCACCTATGTCCCTGACTGAAGCTTAGATTTAAGCCGCCATTAAAGCCTTTTAATAATCCCTNNGGCCGGGGGATTGCTCATAATCTCTATCTGTTCGATTGAAGATGAAGGCAATGATCGCAGGTAGTTTTCAAGATCGGCGCCCGTTAAATAACTCGGTTGATCATCAATATATACCGTAACGCCCTGCTTACCTTTTAAACTAATTACTCCATTCTGGTCTAACTGGATTCCCGGCGACTTTTCCAGCACATCAAGCGCTGTGGTGCCAGCATTGGCGATCAGCGCATCCACATTCACCACTACCCTGTCCAGCTTTTGCTCTACAAAGGATTTCCTGCCGGTGATACTTACTTCTTCCAGCTCGCCCGCATCGGGTTCCAGGATAAATGCCGGCAATTGCAGCAGAGATGTAGCTTCTTTTACGGAGATTGCCTGTCTTTTCAAGCTGGTATACCCCATTGCGGATAACCTGGTATAATAGCTTCCTGGCTTTACCTGACTGAATTTAAATTTGCCGTCCGAATCAGAAAAGGTGGTTTTAACCAGTACCGAATCTACCTGGCTATATAAAGCAATTGTTATAAGGTCTAATGGTGCTTTTTTGGCGTTTGTAACCGTACCAGTGATGGTGGAACTGCTTTGAGCCTTTACAGAATTTTGGGCAATACAGAGCCATATGGCTAAAAAAGCCATTATTTTTTTGATCATGTTCTAAAGTTTATTGGATGAAGGGCTGTTGAGGAGCTTAGTCTGTACTTACACTAACTGTAATCTTTTGCTTAGCTGTTTTCAGGTATTTGCTCCTGTATTTTCTGTGAATCGCATCAGGCTGCTTCTCCCCGTCGAGGATCAACTCATCGATATTCAGCTGATAGGAAAAATTTTTCTTGTCTTTGATCAACCCCTCGGCGATCAGGTCTTTGGTCATGTCATTTTTGCCTTGAGCTCTTTGTATTGCTACATTTTGGTCATTGCTGCCTGCTGTTCGAGGGACCCTCGGAGGAAGGGGTACTCGGGCTGCATCAGCCGTCGCTATTGTTTTTCTAACCGGGCTAACATCCTGCGCCACTTCCTTTTTGTAGTCTTTCTCGAACCTGTAGGATAGTTTTTGAGCCTTTTTAAGGTATAGCTTAGCATATTTTGCATGTACGGCTGCTGCTTGCTTTTTGCCGTTGATCACAAATGCATCTTTGTCCAGGGTACACTGCAGATCGGCATTTGCTTTTGCCAGACCATCTCTTATCATCTGCTTATATATTGCATCTGAATTATCTTCATTTTTTTCCAGAACCGCTTTTCTTTCATTGGTCGATACTCTTGCAACTTTCGTCTCTTTCGCTGAAAATGCAGTCGTGATGGCTACTGCCGATATTAATACCAGGGCAATGATCACTTTCTCCAGGTTATTTAAGGATTGGTTTCTGGAGGAAATCAGTCGCTGCACACGATACACCAGCTTACTTTTGCCCCCGTTAATTGCCATGGCATATTGAGGNNAAGGGAACCAAAATCAGCGGTTTGAAATGACCTAGTACCATGGGTACCTTAATAAGCCCGGACTGTAGGATCTGGATCTTTTGTTTTATACCATACTGCAGTGATAAATGTTCGACCTTCTCCGAAAGCATGGTACCGGCATGGTATACCTGCTTGGTCCTGATCTGCATCAGCGTCCTGATGTCTACCATAAAACGGATGCTCTTGGCGCAAATAACCAAAAGCCACACCAATACACTCAAGGAGGAATATTTATTGAGCTGAGCTATTAGAGTATCTATGAAGGCCGGACCTGCAAGGGTTTTTGCTATGCCAGTTTGCATGATGGTATCACCAAAGACCGGATTGCCCCAAGACTTCATGTTTCCCGATGATGAAGGAACAGACTTGAACAGCTCTATACAAAAGGTGGCACCTACGCCTGCAATAAATAGTACTAAACAACCTACAAAAAGGTTGTAGCGTAACCTTACGTTAGCTCTTGTTGTAACTGATACGATTAAGGCTGCTAGCACAGCTAACAATATGCCTTGCCATAAAGAGTGTAGTAAGGTTCTGAAAATGATGGTTTCCATTGGTCAGTTTCGGTTAGGTCATTATTTATTTTTTATCTGCAAGTTGGTCGAGCATTTTCTTAATCTCGTCCAATTCATCTTTTGACGTTTTCTTATTGCCCAGTAACTGCATCATTAACTGGGAAGCAGAACCTTTATATAGGGTGTTCACAAAACGGTCCAGCAGCTGCCCTTTTGTTTTCTGCTCTGCCTCCACTGGAATATAGATGTGTTTCATCTGGCTTTCATCACGCTTTAGGATACCTTTTTCCGCCATGATCTGCATTTGCTTCAATGTTGAGGTGTAGTTTACCTCCCGCTGTTCATTCAGTTTGTCATTTACAAAACGGACAGTAGAAGGACCAAATTCCCACAGTACTTGTAAGATTTCCAACTCTGCTTTTGTAGGTTCGGGTATGTTATTCGCCATTGCTGTAGATTTCATAATCTAAAGGTAGGATAACTTTCGTACGATACAAATATTATTTAACATAATTGGGACCTGGCTTAGAAAATCTCGTTGACCATAGCTTATTTCTCTTCTTCGGTATCAAGCTCATCCTGCTGAACTTAATCAGGTTACCGTATTTACCCAACATACCTGGCAGCAATCGAAAAGTCAAAGAAGGATCTTGAGGCGTTAGCAACTGCTACAGGTATTGACTTGACTGGTGACAATGCCTCATCCCTAAACTTCCTCACCGGATCAATCAAGAATATCACTGAAGAATCAGGTACCGTGATCGCAGTCGCTATGAACGGGGTGCTGGTTGGAGTAAACAGAATTAATGGTTACTGGTAGAAGCCAATAAAGTTTACTTTGATGCATTATTGCTAGGAGTTAAGCCGTAATCAACGTTCTGGTGGTATAATGTGATGGGCCAATGCACAAAAAAAGGTACTGTTCTAATTAATTTCAGCTAGAATGGTAGGTATGGTAATCAGCCTAACATCCTTTATCGTCGACAACTTTCTAATTCTTTCTTTCAGGTTGCTATCGGTTCATCTTATTCGTGGTATCATCATTAGAGTTTCATGACCCGAAATGACGGACATGATCTTGTCTAAACATTTTTCAGATAAAACCGCGTGATTTGGTTTTACTTTAGGCGAGTGATCGGAGAACCACCATTAATGACGTAGATATTTTAGGCGTGAAGGATGTATCAAAGCAAGTATATAGCAATGTAATTCTGTATCCTGCTATACAATATCGAGTGCACAACATAACGATGTAAGATGATATACGAGGATGAAGCGCTTGTATACACAACAACTAGAAAAGGATCAAGTCAAAAACTTGTGGNNAACTGCTTTCCAAAGGCTTTTTCCCCACGATTACCGTGCAGGACTTCCCAATCCGCGGGCACAAGGTGTTCCTCCATATCAAACGTCGTCGCTGGCTCAATACCAGCACAAACAAAGTGGCTTACCGGGATTGGAATATTGTTGCAGAAGGCACGCGAATAACAGAGGGATTCGCGGCTTTTTTAAAAGAAATCAGTCGATACCAGCCCTAATTCGGTTCATACTGTAGGTGGCTTCTATGGGGTAAAAGGAAAAACACTTCAGCGGAACTATCGCGAGTCATTAAGCGGATTCAAGGACTGGAACCAAAGGTCGCATGCAAAAAATTGGCTGCTTTTCCCAAGAACTTAGGCGCTCAGTTGTCCATCGATGAAACCTCGTTATCTCATGGGGAACTTTATACAATACTAACAAATAAGGCTGCTAAGGGTAAAAAAGGCGCCATTGTCGCCATTATTGCTGGCACAAAGCCAGATACTGTCATAGAAGTGCTGCAGAAAATTCCCGAAAAACTAAGAAGGAAAGTCACTGAGATTACCCTGGATATGGCAGGTAATATGGAGCTCATTGCAAAGCGTTGCTTCCGCTCAGCAGTTCGTGTGACTGACAGGTTCCATGTTCAGAAACTAGCAACTGAAGCGCTGCAGGAGATGCGCATTAAATACCGCTGGGAAGC
>DDAD01000084.1:0-14908 GCA_002333205.1 Pedobacter sp. UBA2067 | reverse complement strand
CCTAAACTTAAGCAAGCTTATAACCTTAGCCTCAACCTAAGCAATATCTTTGAGAAAACTACCGACAAACTTTACGGTCTGGCAAGACTCGCCAAATGGCATGAGGCAGTAAGACAATCGGGCTTTAAGTCTTTTAATACCATTTCAAGATCCATTCAGTACCATTATCAAACCATCCTGAACTACTTTGATAGTCGCTCTACGAATGCTTCAGCCGAGTCATTCAACGCCAAAATAAAGGCATTCAGAAGCCAGTTTAGAGGTGTAAGAAGTACTGAGTTCTTCTTGTATCGCCTTACTCAACTTTATGCTTAGAACTACCTTAGTCCACAAGTTTTTGACTTGATCCAAAAAAGCCTTTGGAAAGCAGTTTCTCTCCATCAGGTACGTTCGGAGTAATATTAACTTCTTCCAGCTTTAGATGAAATATATCTTCTTCTTTGCGCACTTCTTTGAGTTCGAAAAAGTCAAGAATGAGATCTGGAAGTAGTAAGCTTATTAAGGTGTGGTATCCGTCCTGCATGAAGTAAGACATCTAAACCACCAAAGCTAATAATATATGATCTGCTCCACAAGTTTTTGACTTGATCCCTAGAAAAAGTGGTTTTGATATACACGTGTAAATTAAAAATAAAAAACCCCTGTAAATGCTTGATCTACAGGGGCTAATTTCGCTATTTGTACCCAGCGCCGGAGTCGAACCGGCACGGTTTCCCACAGGTGTTTGAGACCAGCGCGTCTACCAATTCCGCCAGCTGGGCATTTGCTTGTTAGCGGGATGCAAATCTATTCATTGTCTCCCAAACTTCCAAGATTAATTTTCATTATCTTCTTTTAATTTTTTATCCACCCAAAATGGTGCAAAGGGCAGGAACGATGAAAACAGGAACATCGCTGCTTTACTTGCTTTCCATCTGCTTTCCTGCCAGGTCATTAGCCAAAATACAATGTACAGTACAAACAGCAATCCATGTGCCCAACCAGTATACTTCACAGCAAGTGGCATGTCTGCCCAATACTTCAATGGCATCGCGATAAACAATAAAAGGATGTAGGATATCCCTTCAGCAACAGCTACTTTTCTAAAAATGGCGGAAGTATGCATAATCTCTATTTGATTTTGGCCAGGCTTTCCCTGATTCGGTATAAGTATTTACTTCTGTAGTATAGATCTTTTATGGCCAGCAAAGTTGCTTCCTGCGCAGCAGGATCCTGCTGATCATAAGTAGCAGCAAGGGCGTTTGATTCCCGGTTCAACGAAGCTTCTATGTTATCAATTTCCAGCTTCACCTGCGATAAACGCGCCGCATCAGGATCAAACTGCAGGTCCATTAGCGCTTCATTTACCTCCATCATCTCCATCAGAAAGCTTTGCGGAAGCTTGTAGTTCTCCCCTTCTTCCAGCAATCCTTTCAAAGACAGAATATAATGTATGCGCTTCTGAGGATCATTAAGTACCTGAAAAGCCTTGTTATTTAAGGTCGACAGCTCCAGTACCTCCTGCTGTTTTTCTTCAGGCTCATTGATAAAGAAATCCGGATGATACTTTTTGCTCAGTTCATAGAACTTCTGCTTTACCAGCTTCGAGTCTGGGTTAAAGCTTACAGGCAGCCCGTATAATTCAAAGTAATCCATAAAGGGTGCTACTTAATAAAATTCTTAAAGATATCGTTGCCTAGCACAAAGACCATGAGCGACAGCAGGATCACGAAGCCGACCATCTGTGCGCGTTCCATGAATTTGTCGCCAAGCGGCTTTCCTTTCACCATTTCAATTAGAAGGAACACTACGTGACCACCATCCAATGCAGGTATCGGCAATAAGTTCATGAATGCCAATGCTACCGAAATGAAAGCAGTAGATGCCCAGAAACGAGCCCAAACCCATTCACCGCCGTAAACCTTACGTGCAATGTCTACCGGTCCGGAAAATGCTTTATTAGCCTTAATCTGCCCTGTAAATACCTTTCCAATACCTTTCGCATTGTCGCTAAAAGTTTTCCAGGCTTGGGTCGCACCGATCGGCAGTGCTTCTAAGAAGCCATATTTTATAGTCTCTTGTTTAATTTCGCTCACACGGAATCCAATGCCTACAATACCCGAGGTATCCGCCGGCACATTCAATGACAGTGTCTCTGCGCCACGTTTTACATCAAAAACCATCGGCTTGCCTGTTGATTTCTTAATCTGGTCAACAACCTCGACACTAAATTTAACAGGCACATCATTGATCGCTGTGATCACATCGCCTTTCTGCACGCCCGCTTTTGCTGCAGGTTTACCGGTCATAATCGAGTCAACAGTAGAACTGATCAGTGGTACACGGTTAACAAAGGCCTCAATGCCCTCATCTGAAATGTCGTTTAAGATATTCTCTGGAACCTTTACGTACAAGGTTTTATTCCCACGCAGTATCGTCAGGGTGGTATTGCTTAATAATACCTTTGAAGAAGTAATTTCCTCAAATCTGATCACCTTCTTGCCATTTATTGCAAGAACCCTGTCCCCTTTTTGTAGTCCAATGCTTTGTCCTACTTCACCGGGATTGATTCCGCTGTGCGCTGAATTGTTCGCAATATAGGTTTCGCCGTATTTGAAGGTCAGCATCCAAAAAATGAAGATACCAACGATCACGTTCACCACTACCCCTNNGCTGAGCCATTTGCTCTGTATCCATCGACTCATCGATCATACCTGCAATTTTCACATAGCCACCAAGAGGCAGCCATCCAACTCCATATTCACAATCACCTTTTTTAAAGCTAAAAAGCTTAACGTTCCAGGCGTCAAAGAACAGGTAGAACTTCTCTACCTTAATGCCGAAGGCTCTTGCAGCTAAAAAGTGCCCGAGTTCGTGTAAAATTACTAATATCGATAATCCCAGTAAAAGCTGGGCGGTCATAATCAGTCCATTCATATATTACCTAATGTTTTTATTTATGATGAGATAAAATCTATTTTGTTACCAGTTGACCGGCAAATATACGGGTATGCTGGTCCGTTTCTAAATAATTGTTCAGGGTGGGGGCTGCAATGAACTGCACGTCGCTCATGCAGCGTGCAATAACATCGCTCATCTCCAGAAAGCCAATGCGGTCTTCCAGAAAGGCATTTACCACAACCTCATTCGCCGCATTGATGATACAAGGCATGTTACCACCACGGCTCATAGCCTGGTAAGCCAGCTCCAGGTTGCGGAACGCGGTCCGGTCTGGTTGCTGAAATGTTAGCTCCGGATAATCCATGAAGTTAAAACGTGGAAAGTTCGTTTGTACACGTTTCGGATAAGCCATAGCGTAGTGGATCGGCAGCTTCATATCCGGCAAACCCATTTGCGCCTTCATCGAACCATCCGTAAACTGCACCAGAGAGTGAATAATCGATTGCGGATGTATAATAACATCAATTTGGGACTCGTTAAGACCAAATAGCCACTTCGCTTCAATGACTTCTAATCCCTTGTTCATCATGGACGCAGAATCAATGGTGATCTTAGCACCCATAACCCAGTTAGGATGTTTCAACGCAGCCTCTTTGGTCACAGATGCAAGGAATGCCAGATCTTTACCCCGGAATGGGCCACCTGAGGCGGTTAAGTAAATCTTCTCTACAGCATCTTCCGCTTCACCAACCAGACATTGATAGATCGCAGAATGTTCAGAATCTACAGGTACAATTTTGACCCCATGTTCTTTTGCCAACTGCGTGATCAATTGACCAGCAACCACCAAAGTTTCTTTATTAGCTAATCCTATATCCTTCCTTGCTTTAATGGCTGCTATGGTTGGTTTTAGTCCAACGGCTCCCATAATTGCAGTTATCACGAAGTCTGCATTATCCAGGCTGGCGGCTTCCTCCAGGGCAGCCTCTCCTGCAAGCACCTTTATGGCTGTACCATCAAGTGCAGTCCGCACCTGCTGATATTTTGTTTCATCGCATATCACCACCAGTTCTGGCTGGTATTTTAACGCTTGTGAAATCAACAGGCCTGCATTCTTCTGCGCGGTTAGCGCAACAACTTTATATAACGAAGGATTTGCCTCAATAACTTCCAACGTTTGTGTTCCGATAGACCCAGTGGAGCCCAGTATCGATATATTCTTCAATGATGTTCTGTTAAATTGTAAAGCTACTCAAACGATCTGCAATCTGTCTATCGTTAGACAGCCTTGGAACCTTATTCTGGCCGCCAAGTTTACCTGCAGCGCGCATGTAGTCTACAAATGCATTTTTATTTAAAGAGCGGATCACCAAAGGTTTTAACACCTTTCCAGTGATCAGATCATGGTAATATATGTTCTTCTTTTGAAGTGCCTCATCTACTTTCCTGCTAAAAGTAGCTAAATCGTTCGGTGCAGCACCAAACTCTACAAACCACTCGTGGTAAGGCAGGCCACCTTCAGGTGGGGTAATCTGCGGGGCAACGGTAAACTCCGTAATGCTAACACCTTCTTGTTCAGCTACGCTCCAAAGTGCCTGTTCCACTTCTTCCCCAATCACATGTTCTCCAAAAGCAGAAATAAAATGTTTGATCCTGCCAGTCACTAAAATCTTATATGGATGCTTGGATACAAATTTCACGGTGTCCCCAATGCTATATCCCCACAGTCCAGCATTCGTATTCAGGATCAACGGNNGATTCTCATTATAATATTCGTCGGCAGGAATAAATTCGTTGAACATACCTGCATCAGCCAACAATAAAAGACTTTTATCCTGCTGACTATCCTGATAAGCAATAAAGCCCTCCGATGCCGGATAAGTCTCAATCGAGTCTATTTTCCTTCCAATACTACCTTCAATCTTTGCCCGGTAGGGTTCATAGTTAACCCCGCCATATACAAACAGCTGCAGGTTTTTGAATATATCCTTAATCTTCTTGCCACCACTCTTTTCCGTTAAACGGTCAAAGTACATCTGCACCCATGGTGGAATGCCAGAGATCAGCGTCATATCCTCCTGAATGGTTTCGTCTACAATTGCATCAACTTTGGTCTCCCAGTCTTCGATGCAGTTTGTTTTATAAGATGGCATGCGGTTCCGCTGCAGATAAGCAGGTACCAGGTTAGCCACGATACCCGAAAGACGGCCAACTTTGATCCCATTCTTTATGCTCATCACAGGACTGCCTTGCAGAAAGATCATCTTCCCGTTAACAAAATCAGCTTTTCCCGTTTCGTCGATATAGGTTAGCAGCGCATTACGTGCAGCTTTAAGATGCTCAGGCATGGATTCTTTCGAAATCGGGATATACTTAGCACCAGAAGTAGTCCCAGAGGTTTTCGCGAAGTATTCTGGCTTGCCTTTCCACATAATGTTGGGCTCACCTGCAACTACACGGTCAATATAGGGTCTGAGTGCTTCATAGTCCCTGATTGGCACCTGTTGCTTAAAATCGGCATAGGTCTTTATAGATGAAAAATGATGATCCTTTCCAAATGCTGTATCCTGTGCTTGGGTAATAAGCTTCTGAAACACCTTCTNNCTGCGTTATACTTCCACTTGTTTATGCCCCGTACTATTAAGGCCGCAAAGGGTTTACTTAATGCCGCTTTTAATCCCATAAATTGCTAAACAATATTGTGAATGATATCTGGTTCTTCAGTTCCATCGTATTCTGCCATCATCTTACGATATACGATCGTTAAGGCCACACTTGAGAGCGGAACAATGATGAAAGAGCTTAAGCTAATTACCAATAGTGAAATCACCGACCAATGGAGATAATTGAACACCAGGGACAGCAAATGGAAAAAGCCCAGCACCAATAAGAGTAACAATATTTTTGTGAAGTTACCACGTGTGGTGGCCAAACTGTATTTAATCGCCTGAAAAGGCTTAGCCTGCTTGTCAATTATAAAGAACTGGAAGAATGAAATCCTGATAAAGGTGATGAAAATTGCCACAATTGCAATCGCAACAGAAATATTGGTTACTACCCTACCCGCTTCGGCGAGGTTCTTTACCAGCCCCAATTTTACAGCATAACGTAAGATGGGATCAAGAATGAACAACACCGGATATAGCAACACACCCACAAATAAGATGCATAATGCGAAATAAAACGTAGCAATTAGAAAGCGGATGATCTGAACCCGCGTAGGTAAAGTGCTTACAATCGTAATCTGCTCGTTCTCATTGTCCAGTAAATGTAGAATGTACTTAAACAGGGATAAGTTAATCGTACAGTATAGCACGATAAACAGGAATACCATTAAAATCCGCAAGCCGATGTTGACATCCTTTAAAAAGAAGGCCATTAGGCTTGAAGTGGTAAATGTAATGAAGATTAAAAAGCACAAGGTTGCCAAAGAAAAGTAGTTGTCGTACGTAACCCGCCAGGCCTTCCCAATCACCTCGTTAACCGTAAATGTGCTTTCTTTTAAAAAATTAATCATGCCGATTTCAAAACTACTCTTTTAACAAAATCCTGTATAAAGCCCATCCCATAAGCACCCAACTGAATAAATGCTGCAATGATGCTTAAAAAAGCTACATGTACAGATCTGTTCACCAACCAGGAATGGCAAAATATTAAAAAGAAAAATAATATTATACCTGCATCACAAAGATAAGCTAATGGCGGATATATAAAGTGGAGAACCAATGTAAGCAATAAACCCACTGTAAAAACAGCGGGAAAAAAGTGTACGAGCTTCAGCTCTGAAGGAAAATGTTTGTAAATGTTAATTCGGGCTCTTCCAAAGAAATGAAGCTGTTTATAAAACTGCGCAAAACTCGTGCGACGTTTATGATAGACCTTTGCCGCAGGGATCAAACCGATTCTAAAACCATGCTCATGAATACGAATGCTGTATTCAATGTCCTCACCAAGCCTGGTCAGAATAAAACCGCCAACTTTTTCCCATACTTCTCTGGAAACACCCATGTTAAAGCTTCTTGGATGAAACTGGCCAATGTGTTTAGCGTTGCCCCGGATCCCTCCTGTTGTGAAGGGCGAGGTCATAGCATAGCTGATAGCCTTTTGCACCGGTGTAAAACTATCATGAGCAGCATCAGGGCCGCCATAAGCATCCAGACGATGTTCCAAAAGATAGTCTCTTACAATTTCAAGGTAGTCCTCCGGAATTAAACAGTCCGAATCAAAAATCACAAAGTAATCGCCTTTTGCACGCTCAAAGCCATAGTTGCGGGTGAAGCCTTGCCCCTCGTTGGCTTTCACGTAGTATTTCAGATCAAGCTTGTTGGTATATTTTTTAACAACTGCCTTAGCGTCGTTAACAGAACCGTCTTCAATCACCAGCACTTCAAATTGGGTGTAAGACTGCCGGGTTAAAGTAAACAGCAGCTCATCAATCTCCTGGGGGCGATTATATAAGGGTATAATGATAGAAAAAAACATTAGCGCAGCTCTTTTTCTATTAAGTACTGATTTCTTTCAGGCGCATTTCTGGTCACCAGCTCTGCAACGAATCCGGTGAGAAACATTTGTGAGCCTACAATGATGGCCACTAATGCGATGTAAAATAAAGGCTGGTCGGTAACCTCCCGTTTATAGGGCATATGCACAGCAATATGGTAGAGCTTCACGCCAATCATCCATAAAGCCATAAAGATCCCGAGAAAAAAAGATAATACACCAAGTGAACCGAAAAAGTGCANNAGATCCAGAAAGCCATTGATGAACCGGCTCATTCCGAATTTGGTTACCCCATACTTACGGGCCCGGTGTTCTACCACCTGTTCGCCAATCCTGGTAAAACCTGCCCACTTTGCGATCACCGGGATATAACGGTGCATCTCCCCATAAACCTCAATAGTCTTGATGACATCTTTACGGTAAGCTTTCAATCCACAATTAAAATCGTTCAGCGCAATACCAGACATCTTTCGAGTGGCAGCATTAAACAGCTTTGTTGGAATGGTCTTCGTAATTGGATCATAACGCTTTTTCTTCCAACCAGATATCAGGTCAAATCGCTCTTCCTTGATTCGGCGGAAAAGTTCAGGAATTTCATCTGGACTATCCTGCAGATCGGCATCCATCGTAATGACAACATCGCCCTGTGCTGCTTCAAATGCAACGTTTAAAGCCGCAGATTTCCCGTAGTTCCTCCGGAATTTTATACCCTTAACTTCAGGCTGGGTGAGTTTCAGCGATTCAATTATGCTCCAGGATGCGTCTGTACTCCCGTCATCCACAAAAAGGATTTCATACGAAAAACCGTTCTCAGCCATAACTCTGGCAATCCAGGCGGTTAATTCCGATAAAGATTCTTCTTCATTATATAAGGGANNTGCTTTTAATACGCTTAATTGGGGGCAAATTTTGTCAATTTAAATGACATTCTTCCGAATGGTTTTAACATTGACATGAAAATGTTCCATAAAAAAGCCAATATCGTCTAAGCGAATGTCTCGCTTAAACAATATTGGCATTGAAATTATAATAAACTATTCTTCTGTTTTAAAGAATATAGGACGTTCCTTTTTGAAAATTGCAGCAAAAATCAGCGCACCAATAAAGTATAAAGTTGCAGAAATACCGAAGCCGACAATGATCTGTGAAAAGTTCGGATTCAACGTTTTGTCTAACTCAGCAGACATTTTACTCATATTCTCGTCTATTTGCGAAGACTCAAGTCCAACACTTCTATAGGTCGACTCTACGTTCTCCATCATCATGTCTTTCATCCTAACAGCATATTCAGGTTCAATGTACTTGCTGAAGATGATGGTGAAGAAGTATGAAATAGCAGTCGACACGAGAAACATGATAAAGATGTTTAAAAGTGCCTGCGAGAAATTCCAATACCCGCCAGCATGTTTACGCAAATCCAGGCAGAAGAAAACCGCCAAACCTATACCCACTAAAAACGTTATGCTGGACCCAATCCATGAGCCTAATAGCTCTGGTGCAATGTAATAGATGACCAAAAACAACACGATACTGATCGCGCCCCAAATTATTCCATTAATCAGGGCAGCACTTCGTACCGCACTTGTGTTGATCGTTGTAGTTTCCATGTTTAACAGCGTTTTTATTTAATGGCTAAATTCTATTTTCGTTAAAATTAGCAATTAAGCTATAAACCGCAACATCAAAAGCAGGGTTTGCACTATTTTCTTCAAGCTCCTTCAAAGCCTCAGGTGTTGCGCGTGGCTGATGGAAGAAACTCATAAACGGCACAAATAATTCTTCCATTTCTTCGCCAAGATCAATCATACCGGCATGACTGCAGATATCCTCTATGCTGCTTTCAACCAATTGTTGATTACTGATCAAGTCTTCATAAATGTGGAATTCGTCCTGAAACTCATCCTCTTCAACCAACAAAAACTCCTTCAAAAAGTCGTTAAGCTCAGGTTTGATCTTCTCATCATGACACTCGTTGATATACAGTAGTAAATTCAACAACTCCGTACCACGATCAATGGTTTCCTCTTCAATGTTTGCCCACTCATCAGTTTCCAGGTAATCTTCTTCTAATTTTTTGATGTCACTTGCAAAGAAGTTGATCATTAATAAATCAAAAAACACTTCCCGAAGCTCCTCGAATGCAGGGTACTCATCAAATGCAGCATCAAACTCTTCAACTTTCTCTAGAAAGCCAAGATCCTTACTAAAAACCTCAACTAGATTTTCTTCCAGTTTTACCGAATCCTCACCCGATTGTTCCGCAAATTTATCCAATGCGGCAACAAGTGCGCTTTTTACATTACTATCCATAAGTTTCAAGTTTATCGTTGTTGTATACCAGCTTAACCTTTCCGCTAAGCTGTTGGTTTAATAAGGGTGAATTTTTAGACTTGCTTTTATTGTTGTCCTGATTATAAATCCAGGTCTCTTTCAAACTATAAACGCTGAAATTGGCTTGCTCACCAACTTTCAGTTTAGGAACCTCAAGATTTAACACCTTTCTTGGTGCAATTGCCAGCTTTTCTGCAATCTGTTGTGCATCCAAACCTGCTTTTACCATTAACGGCAATGCTGTCTGAAGCCCAAGAATTCCAAAAGCAGCAATTTCAAACTCTACAGCCTTATGCTCAATCTCAAGGGGACGATGTTGACTCGTCACGGCATCAATCGTGCCGTCTTTCAAACCGGCAAGGAGTGCCTTAACATCGCTCTTCCCTCTTAACGGTGGTTTTACTTTATAATTGCTATCAAAATCGTTTAGTTGTTCTTCGGTAAAAACAAGGTGATGTGCAGCAACATCGCATGTAACCTTAGCGCCGTCACGCTTGGCACGTTTGATCAGGGCGACAGAACCTGCGGTCGAAATTGTGCTGATGTGTACCGGGGTATTATGATATGCCGATAGAAACAAGTCGCGGGAAATCTGCATCTGTTCTGCCATCGCTGGAATACCTTTCATGCCTAGCAGTACGCTGGTACGGCTTTCANNGAAAGCATCAATTCCTTTTGCATATTGAAGGGCGCGGCTCATAAAGCCATCGTCAGTGATAGGTCTATTACCATCCGAAAAAGCAACTGCACCTGCTTGCTGCATATCGTACAGCTCTGCAAGCTCTTTCCCTTCCAGGTTCCTGCTAATTGCTCCAATTGGATGAATATTCACCAAAGTATCTTTGGAGCGATTTAAAATGTACTCTACTTCTGCTTTGGAATGCACAACAGGTTCAGCATGCGGCAACACCGCAATGCCTGTGAAGCCACCAGCTGCCGCAGCAGCCATTGCACTTTGGATATCTTCCCTGGTTTCTAAGCCAGGATCACCAATTGCACAATTCAAATCAAAAAATCCGGGACTAATGTAACAGCCAGTTCCATCAAAAACCTCGTCATCGGCTTCAGGGTTTAAGCTTTCACTTATTGCGACAAGCTTTCCTGCTTCTACACGTACATCACAAGTGCTTTGATTAAACTGACTATTGGGGTCGGCAATAGTTACGCCTGTGATTACAAGTTTCATATTGTTTTTTTAAACAAAAATAGAGATTTAAATGGAATCTGTTTGGCTTTTTGTAAGCTTAGAGTCGCTATACTTCGTTTTTCAATGTATCATTTCTTAAACATAGCATCCATCCTATTGTTTCCATGTTAAACTTACACTAACAATATAAATTTCAGGGCTATTATTCTTTATTTAATTTCCAACCGTATATATTTGCCGCACCCCAATACGCATTTGCAGATTGAACGGACGAAATAAATGAGAAAACACTTGAACCACCACTTACATTTGCACCATCGCCAGTTATGGCGATAGATATGTAATGTTTTGTACTTCAAGACTAGTTTCCGAAAATTTTATTTTTATTCCATTCATTCAATATAAGCAAATTGAAAACACTCAAAATAGCTATCCAGAAATCGGGTAGGTTAAACGAAAAATCTGTAGAGATCCTTAAAAATTGTGGTTTATCATTCGAAAACTACAAGAGTTCCCTCATCTCAACTGTTAGTAACTTCCCATTAGAAATTCTCTTTTTAAGAGATGACGATATCCCCGAATATGTTCAGGACGGCATTGCCGATCTTGGTATTGTTGGCGAAAATGTGATCACTGAATCTGGTGCACAAGTCTCCTATTTACAAAAGTTATCTTTCGGAAAATGCACCTTAAAAATTGCCGTTCCTAACAACAGTGACATCACTGAAATTTCCGAATTAGAAGGCAAAGCAATCGCCACTTCTTACCCAGTTATTCTTGAAAAATATCTTCGTGAAAACAATGTAAATGCTCAGGTTAGAACAATCTCCGGATCTGTCGAAATTGGTCCTGGATTAGGACTAAGTGATGCCATTTGCGACATCGTTTCCACCGGTGGAACTTTGAAGAGTAATGGATTAAAACCTTTCGCTGAAGTGATGAAATCTGAGGCAGTTTTAATCGGCAGGGAAGGTGCAGAATTCGAGCCTGAAGTGCTTGAATTATTACAACGTGTGCGATCCGTTTTACGAGCTAAAGAAACCAAATACGTCGTTTTAAACGTTGCGAAAACAAACCTTGAGAAAGTCGTTGCTTTACTTCCAGGTGTGAAGAGCCCGACCGTAGTGCCATTGTTCGACGAAGGTTGGGTTGCCCTGCACTCCGTAATTGCGGAACAGGATTTCTGGGAAAAAATCAATGCGCTTAAAGCTGCAGGTGCGGAAGGTATCGTAGTAATGCCTATGGAGAAAATCATCGTTTAGAGCGATATTAAAGTAAAAACCCTAAATTTTCATATTAACCTTTAGTTAAATACTAAATATAAGACATTGAAGATCTTCAAATTAAAGGAATTGTCTAAACAAGACATTCACAACCTCTGCTTACGACAGTTAGAGGACGACGGGAGTATCAAGGCACGGGTTTCGGACATTGTGAACCAGGTTAAGCAGGACGGAGACGCGGCGCTGAAAGCATTTTCCCTAAAGTTTGATAAGGTCGATCTGACCAATCTATATCTAGACAAAACTGAACTATCAGAAATAGCAGCGGGTATTCCTGAAAATGTAAAAGCAGCTATTGACACGGCCTACAGCAACATCAAACGCTTCCACGAAGCACAAATTCATAAAGAAGCGGCTATAGAGACCATGCAGGGTGTTACTTGCTGGCGTGAAAATCGCGCCATTGAACGCGTAGGGCTCTATATCCCAGGGGGTACAGCGGTTCTACCTAGCACATTCCTCATGTTGGGTATCCCAGCAAAACTTGCTGGTTGCAGGGAAATCATCGTGTGTTCACCACCGCAGCAAGACGGAAAAACAAACAGCTACCTGGCGTATTGTGCCATGCTCCTGGGCATCGACAAGATCTATCTTGCCGGAGGTGCACAAGCAGTAGCCGCTATGGCATACGGAACCGAAAGTGTACCAAAGGTGGATAAGATCTTTGGTCCTGGAAACAGATATGTAACCCAGGCGAAGCAATTGATCCAGGGCACAACCCTTACAGCCATTGATATGCCGGCCGGTCCTTCTGAAGTTTTAGTACTCGCGGATGAGACTGCCAATCCGTCATACGTTGCTTCCGACCTGCTTGCTCAAGCAGAACATGGTACTGATAGTCAGTCTATTTTGGTAGCTACCTCAAGTAAATTTTTAGAAGAAACAATAGCAGAATTAGAGAAGCAAGTCGGTGTGCTCCCACGTAAAGCTATCGCTGAAAAAGCAATTGAAAACTCCTATGCGCTGCTTGTAGAGGACCTTAAAACAGGTATAAACTTCAGTAACAACTATGCTCCGGAGCATCTGATCCTGGCTACATCTGCTTATGCGTCTTTAGTTCCCCTGATTATAAATGCAGGTTCTGTATTTCTGGGGAACCTTACGCCGGAAAGTGCTGGAGACTANNTACAAGTGGTTATGCTAGAGCGTACTCAGGGGTTTCAATTGATTCTTTTATTAAGAAGATTACTTTCCAACTTATCGATAAAACAGGTTTAAATAACATTGGCAATACTGTTGAGACGCTTGCAGAAGCAGAAGGCTTGCAAGCACACAGAAACGCCATCACCATTCGTTTAAATTCAGAAAATGGATATTAACAGTTTACAGCGGGAAAACATCAAGAACCTGCGCCCCTACTCTACAGCCCGCGACGAGTATAAAGGCCAGGCAAGCATTTACCTTGATGCCAATGAGAATAGCTTCGGTTCACCATTGCCTGCAGATTATAATCGCTACCCGGATCCCCTGCAGCTAGATCTAAAAGATGCCATCAGTAAGATCAAGGGTGTACCGATCGAAAACACCTTCCTAGGTAATGGAAGCGATGAGGCTATTGACCTGCTTTATCGCGCCTTTTGTGAACCCGGAAAAGACAACGTAATTATCCTCCCACCAACTTACGGGATGTATGAAGTTTCGGCTAATATTAACAATGTTGAAGTACGCAAAGTTAATCTGCTTTCGAACTTTCAATTAGACCTTGACGGCATTGCTGAAGCGATCGATTCAAACACCAAAATTATCTTTATTTGCTCTCCAAATAATCCAACCGGGAATTCAATTATCAGAACGGATATTGAAACTGTTTTAGCCAATTTTCAAGGCTTAGTTATAATCGATGAAGCGTACATTAATTATGCAAAACAACGGAGTTTTATTAAGGAATTAACAGAGTATCCAAACCTGGTTGTCATGCAAACTTTTTCCAAAGCATGGGGCCTTGCGGCACTACGTTTAGGAATGGCATTTGCCGCACGACCAACCATCGATATTTTGAATAAAGTTAAACCTCCTTACAACATTAATCAGGCAACACAGGACCTTGCTTTAGCTGCATTGCAAAACGTAAATCAGGTGAACGAATGGATCAAAGTTACCGTAGAAGAACGCGACAGTTTAAGTATCGAATTAAGCGACCTGAAGATCGTCAACAAAGTATATCCTTCAGATGCAAACTTCGTACTTGCTGAAGTAAGTGACGCAACCGGAATCTACGACTATCTGGTAAACCAAGGAATCATCGTGCGTGATCGTTCAAAGGTTACCCTCTGTGAAGGATGTCTTCGAATTTCCATCGGCACACCAGCTGAAAATCAAAATCTGATTGCCGCGTTAAAAAACTATCCAGCCTAAACAGCACTAAAAGAATTAACCAACCAATGAAAAAAGTATTATTTATAGACCGCGATGGTACCCTGATCCTGGAGCCAGAAGATGAACAGATAGATTCCTTTCAGAAGCTAAAGTTTTATCCGAAGGCACTATACTATCTATCCAAAATCGCCAATGAACTGGATTATTCCCTGGTAATGGTGACCAATCAGGATGGCCTTGGTACAGATTCGCACCCGGAAGCTAATTTCTGGCCCGTGCACCAGTTTATACTAGACACCTTCGAATCGGAAGGGGTACGCTTCGATGAAGTGATTATCGACCGTACTTTCGCACATGAAAATGCAGTCACAAGAAAGCCAAAGACCGGATTGTTGCAGCATTTCTTCGCAGAAGGTTTCAATTTGAAGGATTCCTTTGTTATTGGGGATCG
>DDAD01000106.1 GCA_002333205.1 Pedobacter sp. UBA2067 | reverse complement strand
CAGCTACTCCGCAGAAACCTGCGACACCTCCAAAGGAGGAAGCTAAACCTACTACAGTATTAAAGGATGCATTCGGCTTTCCTATTGGTGCAGCAGTAGTCTATGAGCGATTGAAGAATGAGCCGTATAGCAGTACACTTAAGCGAGAATTTTCGAGGTTGAGTTCTGAAAGTAACTTCAAGTTTCATATGCTTCAGCCCAAGGAAGGCAAATTTGATTTCACGAAAGCTGATGCTATTGTTGCTTTTGCACAGCAATACAACATGAAAGTACATGGTCATACCTTGATCTGGGCTTTGGATGGTGTGACACCGAAATGGGTACTTGATCATAAAGGTGGCGAGAAAGAATTTGATGCATTATTGAAAAATCACATCACAACAGTGCTGAAACACTTCAAAGGAAAGGTTTCTTCCTGGGATGTTGTGAACGAGGCTTTAACGCCAGGTGGGGGTTATGTGGATAATATTTGGCTTCGCAAGCTGGGAGAAGGTTATCTTTTAAAAGCGCTAAAGTATGCTCAGGAAGCTGATCCAAGTGTTAAGTTATTTTTGAATGATTACAGCCAGGAATTTGGTGGTAAAAAACTGACCAAATATTTGAAAATCGTGGATGAGGCAAGAGCGAAGGGGATTAGGGTTGATGGATTAGGATTTCAGATGCACACTGTGTTACGCATTGATGCTAATATGGTTAGGCAAAGTTTCGCTAAAGCGGCGGCAAAAAACCTGCTCATCCACTTATCGGAATTTGATGTAGCCTTAAAATATCAAAAGCCGGATACATTCGAGCTTACAGATGAGCTGTCTAAGGCACAGGGAGCAAAAGTAAAAGAACTTGTACAGGCATATCTAACCGGAGTTCCTAAGCATCTGCAGTTCGGAATAACAACCTGGGGTGTATCTGATAAGGATTCTTACTTTAATAAGGGTTATCCAAATTTCAACCATGACTACCCACTGCTATTCGATCGTAATTATAAGCCGAAGGACGCCTATTATGGCTTTTTGAACGCTGGTCTAGGCAAATAAAAACACGCCCAATTTCTAATTATATATAGTGGGGATGGTTCATTTAAGAGCCATCCCTTTTTTATTTTTAGTACGCATTCTTTTCACCTTTGAGAACATTTAGAACTGTCATGATCACGATCTTGATGTCAAGAAAGGCAGACCAGTTTTCCATGTACCAAATATCATGTTCCACACGCTTCTCCATCAAACCAAGTTCGTTGGTCTCCCCACGATAGCCATTTACCTGAGCCCAGCCGGTAATTCCAGGTTTCATATAGTGGCGAACCATGTACTGGTCTACTACTTCACGATAGTGTTCTGTGTGCTTTAACATATGTGGGCGAGGGCCAACAACGCTCATATTACCAAGTAGAACATTAAAGAATTGCGGTAGCTCGTCAAGGCTGGTCTTCCGAAGGATCCGACCGATGCGGGTGATGCGATCGTCATTTTTACTGGCTTGACGAAGATGACTATCGTCATTCACCCGCATACTCCGGAACTTATAGCAATAGAATTGTACGTTATTCCTTCCACTGCGTTCCTGTTTAAATATTACCGGCCCCGAGCTTTCTAACTTGATCAGTAATGCCAGGATTGGATAAAGCCAGCTGAAAATAAAGATGATCACGAAAAGACTGAATGCAATATCAAATAGCCGTTTCACCACACGGTCATCCATATTGTCTTGTGCGCAGGACCCAGTTAAATTGATAACCTGGAAATCATTCAGGCTGTTTAAACTCGCCGTTGCGCTTAATATCTGGCTATAATCTGGAACAAACTTTAGACGTATACATTGATTTCTGGCTTCGGTAACCAGGCTGTCTATATCTCTGATCTTGTCTGGGCCGAGAGAGATGTAAACTTCATTGATCCCAGCGGTCACCGCATTTCGGATTTGCTCTCTAAATCCTTCAATAAGCTCAGTGGTATTTAATGTTGTCGGTTTAGTATTTAGAAATCCAGCGAAGCTGTACTCTTTTTCATGCTTTTCAAAATAGTTTGCTAATCGGATACTGGTTGGGTTTACCCCCAAAAGTGCTACCGGTGCTCTCATCTTCAGGCTTCTCGAAAGTATAGGGAAAACTAAGGCAGCAAAATAGCGGTTAAGCAACAAAAGGGTTCCTGATGCGCTGTAGTAAATTGCACTAAAAATCCAATCGAAGGGAAAGCTTTTAACCGTGTTGTACATCAAAAAGAATATTAGATGCAGGCAGATGCACTTGAAGGTTGTTAGGAAAAGAACCTTGTGTTGTATGGTTTTCCTGTTATATAGGTCGAGCATTTTAGCTAATAGAAACCAGCCCAGCGTTATGAGCAAGCTGAAATCAAGATAATCAACATTGGTGTATGTTGGATTATGCAGGAGGAACGTTGCAAATAGTGCAAAATTTAAGATGGCCAAATCGCTTAAAGCAATGGTTAAGCGGAATAGGTAGTTGTAGCGATTTTGCATGTCTGAAAGCTTAATAAATCCCCGAACTTGATTATCAATTTAATCATAATTATCCAGTTGGGAATAAATTTAGCGCCAGAATCTGTAGTACTGTGGAATTGTGTAGGGGTTCGAGAAAATTTACGGGAAAGTTTGGGAATTTTGAGAGAAGCCGTAAAAGGATGCTATAAAGGAGCAGAATAATCGTCTGAGTTAATGGCGGGAAACCAAAACACAAGGACATTTTTAGCGTTCTAATATGATTAAACAATGCATTTAAGCATATCCACGATTTTTTACACACTCTTTTACGATAACATACACAATAGGAGTGTCGATACTATTTTTTCGATAGTTTAAAATAAATTCGTTCAGAATTAAAACATATTCTATTTGGAATGCTTCCAATGATTGCTTGTAGTGCTCCAAGAAATTTGCAATTCCAGATATAGCTAGAATATATACACAGTACCTGATTTTTAAGATATATGGATTTACATTATGGCCAAGTAGTTGAACGTATTATTCGCCGTAAAGGTTACAGCATCAGTGAACTTGCCCGCTTAACAAATGTAAACAGGAGATCTGTATACAACTGGTTTAACCAAAAACATTTGAAATCTGAAATTATATTCAGAATTGGAAATGTTATCAATCATGATTTTTCGACAGAATTCCCAAGTCTGTATCCCAAAGATGAGTTAAATAAACATCATCACTTTCTTAATGATGAAAATGAGCAGATTAACTCGGCCTATTGGAAAGACAAGTATATTGACCTCTTAGAAAAGTATAACCAGCTTTTGCTTGACTTTATGTCAAGCAAAGACTAGCAGTTATTTGAAGACGCTGTTGGGGTTAACATACATCTTAATAGGAAAGATACTTCGCGAAGAAACTTAAGCTGTGCTCTTAATTCAGGAACAGAGGTGTTTGCGTTGGCATTATCAATCAGTTGATCTGATATGATTTGGGTCATTGTATCAAACTCATTCTGATTTGCATCCATGAACAAATCACATTGTTGCATGAAAGTTTCAATTTCTCTCAAATTTAGAGAATAGTTAACGCCATTAAGGGTTATTGTCTGTACTTCTTGTTGATTTTCGATTACCATTGCCAATTTCGATTTGTGTGTTTAATACTTGAACTAACTTGTTTTAGACCTTGATTGCTAGCAATCTTGATTAAAACTAAGTAGTTAACACTGCAAATCTATTTATTAGTTGCGGATAATCCTATTGTTTTGAAAATAATTCTGCGTTTTATACTTTTTCTTTTGCGGAAAAGACCTAGTTATTGCATGTTTATGACGTTTAGGATCTCTTCAACGTACTTTCTGTCGTTCGCTAACCGTGGGACTTTATGTTGTCCGCCTAGTTTACCCTTAAGCTTCAGCCAGTTATAAAACGTGCCTTGAGGTGCGTTATGTACTTGTGGGCGCCGCAATGCCATGTCTTTGAATCGCTTCGCGTCGTAGTCGGAATTTACTTCCCTTAAAGTATTATCTAGTATGTCAACAAATTGATCAAAATTTGTTGGTTGGGTATCAAATTCAATGATCCACTCATGTCCGCCAACATCACATCCTTTAAAATAGATTGGACAGGCTGTGTAGTCTTTGAATTTTGCGCCAGTACTTTTACAAGCATGGCTGATTGCACGTTCGGCGTTGTCAATAATCACTTCTTCACCAAAAGCATTAATAAAGTGTTTCGTTCGTCCGGTGATCTTGATTCGGAAAGGATATATGGAGGTAAATTGAATGGTATCTCCGATCATGTATCGCCATAATCCTCCGTTAGTCGAAATGATGATTGCGTAATTTTTATGAAGCTCCACTTCGTCTAGGGAGAGGGTTTTTGGATTTTCATCATCAATATGCTCCAGCGGCAGAAATTCATAATAGATGCCGTAATCCAGCATCAGCAGCATTTCATCGGAGTTTACCTGGTCTTGAATTCCAAAAAATCCTTCGGAGGCATTGTAGGTTTCCAGGTAGTACATGTAATCACATGGAATAAGCTCTCGAAACTGGTCGCGGTACGGTGCAAAGTTAACGGCACCATGGAAATAGAGCTCCAGATTAGGCCAAACTTCCAGGAGGTTTTTCTTGCCGGTAATTTCCAGCACCTTTTTAGCAAGTACCAGCGTCCACGTTGGTACTCCCGAGATGTTGGTTACGTTTTCTTTGATGGTCGCCTCAGCCATTTTTTCCATCTTTTCTTCGTAGTTGTCCATCAATGCAATGGAGATGGCTGGAGTGCGGTAATATTCTGCCCACATAGGTAGGTTTTTGATGAGTACGGCCGATAGGTCACCATAAAAAGAATTTTCGTTTAGCTGGTTAATCTGGTGGCTACCACCTAGTACAAGGCCTTTTCCAGTTAGAATTTGATTGTTGGGCCTGTTGTTGCAGAATATGGAAAGTAGATCTTTACCACCTTTGAAGTGGCACTCTTGTAAGGATTCTTCAGATACCGGTATGAACTTGCTTCTATCACTAGTGGTGCCGGATGACTTTGCAAACCACTTGATTTCTGTTGGCCAGAGTATGTTTTGTTCGCCTTTGAGCATGCGCTCAATATAAGGCTTCAAAGTGTCGTAAGTTTGTATGGGTACCCGTTCTTTAAACTGGTCAGGGGTGTCTATAGAATTGTAATCATATAGTCGGCCCCATTCTGTATCTGAGGCCGTTGTAATTAACTCGTGAAACCATTCTTCCTGGACGTCCAGTGGATATTTCATGAAGAGCTCAATCTGGTGGACGCGCTTCTTCATATACCAGGTAAAAAGAGAGTTGACTATCGCCATTTTATAAATTCGGTTAGTTTACAGCGTTTTTTTTCGTAGCACAAAGTTAGATCCGAGGTATACTTTCTTTACCATTTCATTGGCCGCAAGTACTTCTGGCGTTCCGGACTCAAGGATCTTTCCTTCGAATAAAAGATATGCCCTGTCAGTAATGGAAAGTGTCTCCTGAACGTTGTGATCTGTGATCAATATACCAATATTTTTTTCTTTCAATCTGGCAACTATAGTTTGAATTTCTTCAACAGCTATTGGATCGACTCCAGCGAAGGGCTCATCAAGTAATATGAAGTTTGGATTTGCAGCGAGTGCTCTAGCGATCTCTGTACGGCGTCTCTCTCCTCCAGATAATAGGTCGCCTCTATTTTTGCGAACCTTATTTAAGCTAAACTCACTTATAAGCTCCTCCAGCTTTTCGTGACGCTCTTCCTTATTCAGGGTCGTCATTTCCAGGATGGCCATAATGTTGTCTTCTACAGATAACTTTCTGAAAACGGAGGCTTCCTGAGCAAGGTAGCCGATGCCCTTTTGCGCGCGTCGGTACATGGCGTCTTTGGTAATATCTTCATCCTCTAAAAATATTTTCCCTTCATTAGGCTTGATCAAGCCCACGATCATATAAAATGAAGTCGTTTTTCCGGCACCATTTGGCCCAAGTAAGCCAACAATTTCTCCTTGACTCACATTAAAGGAGACGTCGTTAACAACAGTTCGCTGTTTATATTTTTTAATTAGATGCTCAGCTCTTAATATCATTTATTCTAATAATCAGTATTGATTCCCTTAATGTTCAGCTGTATGCGATGTTGGTCCTTCCACACATTTTCTTCTATTGTGTAACACATGGAAAACGGCTTCCCTCGGGTTAGTATACGCTCGTACTCAGCAAGACCAAAGCCAATACAGTCAAAAATAGGCGAATTTNNAATTTGATGTGATTGTCTCCTACAATGAACACTTTGCCCATCAACTCCAGGCCATGACTAACGAATACGGGTGCCATATTTCCAGGCCCAAAGGGGGCCATCTGAGCAATGATGCGCTGGAATTTAGCAGTGATCTGATCTAGATTTATTTCGGTGTCGATCTTGATTTCCGGACATAGCATGTCGTCAGTGATGGTGGCGGATACCGTTTGCTCAAAGCGTTCTGAAAACTTTTCAAGATTTTCTGGTAACATAGACAATCCAGCTGCAAATTTATGTCCACCAAACTGAACTAGCAGATCGGAACAACTTAGCAATGCCTCATATAGGTCAAAGCCAGGCACTGATCTCGCTGAACCGGTTAAATAGCCATTGGAATGTGTTAACACGATTGTCGGTCTAAAATATGTCTCTGTAAGTCTCGATGCGACGATACCAATCACACCTTTATTCCAGGCTTCATTGTAGACCACTGTTGTTTTTTTGTTCATCAGGATCTCGCAAGTTCCTATCAACTCCAGTGCTTCTGCAGTGATGTTCTGATCTGATGTTTTCCGCTCTGTGTTCTGCAGGTTTATAAGCAGGCTTTGTACGTCAGCGCTTTCTTTTTCCTCACAAAGCATCATTTTCACAGCCTCGCGTGCATGATCCATCCGGCCGGCAGCATTTATTCGTGGTGCCAGTGTAAAGACTACGTCGGTAAGTGTAAATGATTTCTTCCGGCCAGTAGTCTCCATCAATGCTTTCAATCCAGTACATGGATTGGTGTTAAGTTGTATTAATCCATGATATGCTAGAATTCTATTTTCATCAACGACGGGCACAATGTCGGCGGCAATGCTTACCATTACAAGATCCATGTACTTTTCGTAACATCCGGCACCTAGGCCATGGGTCATGCAATAAGCCTGTGCAAGTTTAAATCCTATCCCGCAACCGGCAAGCTCCTTGAAAGGGTAGGGGCAGTCCGCACGCTTCGGATCCAATACTGCAACCGCAGCAGGTAGTGTAAGCCCCGGGAGGTGATGATCGCAAATGATAAAATCCACGCCGAGCGAGTTGGCGTAATCAATCATTTCTACAGATTTGATCCCACAGTCAAGAGCGATGATGAGTGTGAATTGGTTCTCCGAAGCATAGTCAATTCCCTGTTTAGAAATTCCGTAGCCTTCTTTATGCCGGTCTGGAATGTAATACTCGATCTCGGATGTAAACTGCTTAAAGAAGCTGTATGCCAGCGTCACTGCTGTGGTACCATCTACGTCATAATCACCATAGATCAAAATACGCTCCTGAGTGGCAAGCGCAAGGTCAATCCTTTCAATCGCCTTTTCCATGTCCTTCATCAGAAAAGGATCGTGGAGATCCTGCAGCGAGGGCCTGAAGAAGAAGCGGGCTTCATCAAAACTGTGAATACCCCTTTGCACCAGTACTTCTGCGAGGCTTGGATCTATATTCAATTGTTGTGCAAGCAAATCTCTTTTTTCCTTATCGCCTGTTTCGGCTTGCACCCATCTTTTTTTCATTTTCAATAGATTGTTTAGCTCAGGTCAAGAACATACGAATGCAGCAATAAAAAGCCCGCATTTTCGCTAAGCTATTGCGGTTTCTTATCTTTGCAGCCTGATTCGTAAAGATATCATTAATTATTCTTCTTATTAAATATCTACATCCATTGAAAGTTTTCACTTTAACCGAAGGATCTTATTCTGTAGACGCTTCTAAAAAATTTGTTCCATTTAACCCGGAAATAGACAATCCGAAGGATCGTAAAGGGTCATTATTTATACATGTACAACCTTTTCTCGTTCAGTTAGACAATAGTTTGTTGTTGCTTGATACCGGGCTTGGATATAGTGATGAGCAAGGCCAGCTCATTTTACATAAAAACATCAGAAAAGTTGGCTTCGAACCTGATGATATTGAATATGTATTAATGTCGCACCTTCACTTTGATCACGCTGGCGGTATGATCCATCGGGTTGGTT
This sequence comes from Pedobacter sp. UBA2067, assembly GCA_002333205.1. Classification (GTDB taxonomy): domain Bacteria; phylum Bacteroidota; class Bacteroidia; order Sphingobacteriales; family Sphingobacteriaceae; genus Pedobacter. Next base: position 3,253 of record DDAD01000106.1, on the reverse strand, counting down.
CGGAAATGCAGTTGAGCTTTCCACATGCCACTTACCTCATCCAACGTGGCGAGTGGGAGGGAGCCTTCACTAATCCCTCTTCATCTTATAAACCGGAGATCTTTGAGTTTCTGCAAAGAAATGCACAGTTATCCTTTTTGGATGAAAGTGGTGTTTTCAACGAGAATATTCAATTTGAACTTACTGGCGCGCACACTCCTTTTCACCAGGCATTCCTGATTACAGAGGGACAAGATAAGGTCTTTTTCGGTGGTGATGTTTTACCGGAGCCTGAAGAGTTGCAGCGTAAGTTTATCGCCAAATATGATTATGACGGTAGAAAAGCAATGGAGCTTAGGGAAACTTACGGGAAAAAAGCTGCAGCAGAAAATTGGAATTGTTTATTTTACCATGCTAAAACTAAATCAACTGGGTTTGTTAGGCATGATGAAGGGCATTTTACAATTATATAATTATTCAGCCAAGCTGTCGAATAATTCGATAAGTCTGTTAATAGAAAGGGGTTTAGAAATAAATCCCTTTACGGTTTTATAGGTTTTTGCTTTTTCAATATCGTTTTCATAAACAGAACTGGATAGCATGTACATATCTACACGTTTTGATATTCCAAGTTTATCATAAGCCTCAAGAAATTCCCATCCATTAAGAACCGGCATGTTTATATCGATTAATACCAATTGCGGGAAGTTCTCGTTATTTTCAGCAATCGTGCTAAGATAATCTATCGCAAATTGTCCATTTGTTTTGGCAACCATGTTGATGTTATAGCCCGTCTTTTCTACTATTTTCTTAATAATAAAGATGTTGATATCATCATCATCAATTACCAGCAAATCTATTTTTGAATCCATCGTCGATATTGAAAACAGGAATTGGTATAATGTTTAAAGATATAAATTAGAAGTGAATTTGATTAAGATTGTTAAAAAAAGGGCCATTAACGAAAATGGCCCTTTNNCTGAATAGCTCTCTATCGGAGGGCAAGCACATACCAGTGACCTGTCACCATAAGAGTCGTTGACGCGGCCAACAGCAGGCCAGAACTTATGATCTGCGACATACGGCAGTGGGAAAGCGGCAGTTTTTCTGCTGTAAGGATGCTCCCATATGTCACCAGTAACGGTAACAGCAGTATGTGGTGAATTTTTTAGAGGATTATCTATCTTGTCAGACGCACCACTTTCCACGTCAGCAATTTCATTTCTAATGCTAATCATTGCTTCACAAAATCTATCAAGCTCATGTTTAGGCTCACTTTCCGTAGGTTCAACCATTAAGGTTCCAGCCACTGGAAAGGATACCGTAGGCGCATGGAAGCCGTAGTCCATTAAGCGTTTTGCAATATCAACAACTTCAATTCCGAAAGCTTTGAAAGCTCTGCAATCCAAAATCATCTCGTGTGCACAACGGCCCTGACTACCTGAGTACAATACGGGATAGTGTTGTTCCAGACGAGCCTTCATATAGTTCGCGTTTAGAATCGCGTATTTGGTTGCAGCAGTTAAACCTTCACCACCCATCATGGCTATGTAAGCGTGTGAGATAATCAAGATAGAAGCTGAGCCCCAAGGAGCAGCGGAAACTGCATGGATAGACTTTTCATTGTTGATATCTACCACAGCGTGGCCAGGCAGGTATTTTACCAAATGTTTTGCAACACCGATAGGGCCCATTCCAGGACCACCTCCACCGTGAGGGATACAGAATGTCTTATGTAAGTTCAGGTGACAAACATCAGCCCCAATATTTGCTGGAGATGTTAATCCAACCTGTGCATTCATATTCGCGCCGTCCATATAAACTTGGCCGCCGTTTTCATGGATGATGTTACAGATTTCAACAATACTTTCTTCGAACACGCCGTGTGTAGATGGGTACGTCACCATCAAGCAAGACAATACTTCCTTGTACTGCGCTGCTTTCGCCTTAAGGTCTTCAACGTCGATGTTTCCATTTTCTAAGGATTTTACCACGACGATCTTCATGCCTGCCATTGCGGCCGAAGCCGGATTGGTTCCATGTGCAGATGAGGGAATCAGCGCCACATTACGGTGGTGATCACCACGATCCTGATGATAGGCACGTATCACCATTAATCCTGCATATTCACCTTGAGCCCCGGCATTTGGTTGTAAGCTCATAGCTGCAAAACCAGTGATTTCGCTTAACCATCTGTCCAGTTCATTGAAGATTGAGTAATATCCGAGTACTTGATCCGCGGGTGCAAATGGGTGGAGTCTGCCAAACTCAGCCCATGTGATCGGGATCATTTCAGAAGTTGCATTCAACTTCATGGTACATGAACCTAACGGAATCATGGAGTGAGTTAAAGAAAGATCTTTGCTCTCCAAAGATTTGATATATCTAAGCATCTCGTGCTCAGAATGATGGCTGTTAAATACAGGGTGAGTGAGGTATGCTGAAGTACGTTGTAAAGATTCGGGTATTACTGTATTAATGTTATCCGTTACAACTTCAACACGATCCGCACCAATGCCTTTAACTTTCGAAAAGATTTTGGTTAGCAGCTTAACATCTTCTAGTGAAGTTGTCTCATCGAGTGCGATGGTCACAATACTGCCCTGATAATTTAAGTTGATCTCATTGTCGATACACTCGCGGTGAATTGAATCTTTCAAATCACCAAGGTCAAGCTGAATGGTATCGAAGTAAGCTTTATTAAGTTGTTTGTATCCAATCTGCTCCAATGAAGCAGCAAGTGAGACGGCCAATCCGTGTGTACGCTCTGCAATCAGTTTCAAGCCTTTAGGACCATGGTAAACAGCATAAAAGCTAGCCATGATCGCCAACAGCGCTTGTGCCGTACAAATGTTTGATGTCGCTTTATCTCTGCGAATGTGCTGCTCCCTGGTTTGAAGCGCCATACGCAAAGCATAGTTGTTATTGCTGTCTATCGTTACACCGATAATACGGCCTGGGATAGATCTTTTATATTCTTCCTTAGTTGCAAAATACGCTGCATGAGGACCACCGAAACCCATTGGTACACCTAAACGCTGACTGGTACCAACAACAATGTCCGCACCACATTCCCCTGGAGGCGTTAATAGTGTCAAGCTAAGTAAATCTGCTACAACCGTCACCTTAACACCGCTTTCGCGTGCAGCGGTTGCGAATCCAGTATAATCAAATACTTCACCATTTCCAGCTGGATATTGTACGATTGCTCCGAAGAAACCGTCGCCAAGATCAACGGATTCATGATTGCCAATCACCAGTTCAATACCGAAAG
>DDAD01000158.1 GCA_002333205.1 Pedobacter sp. UBA2067 | reverse complement strand
CTTCTGTCCTGGCGAGCTTTATATCTTTATTACGCTTACCTGCCAGCCTGATCAACTGACTAACAGACCCTGAAAACTGCCCACTTCTATGAGAGGTTTCGAGGAGTTTTCCTGTCTCATGATTATAAAGCAGGTTTTCATAGCTAATCTCTGGGTTCTCAAATAGTTTCGCGGTTATGATATTGGCTTTCGACTGTTCAATCTGATAACGCTGTGCAATTAGCTGAGCATTGTTTTTCAAGAATAGAGACTCCGCATCCGCCAAGGTCAATACAAGCGGTTCTTGCGAGGTCAGGATTGCAGGTTCCTGGCTATAAGCAGCAGAAAAAGGCCAGAGAAAAACTAGGAGAATGCGTGTAAGTGGTACTTTCATTTGCGCCAAAGGTATTTTGGACGCATTAAAGCGGAATTAAAGCTAAATTAAAATCGGATTAAAGTCTGGGAAAGTAGACTTTGAACGTACTTCCCTCTGCTCCGGTTTCTTCCAGGACTAGTGTACCATTAAACAGGTTAATAATCTTTTTCGCCATAAATAATCCCATACCAGTGCCATGCTGATCTTGTCTTACCTGAGCGCTGTAGAATGGATCGAAGATGGATTGAACATCTGCGGGGGCAATCCCCGGTCCTCCATCCTTTATCCTGATCGTAGTTCCTTCAGCATCAACTTCCAGGATACATCGTACAGCTTTGTAATTGGAGAATTTGAATCCATTTGCAATGATATTGTTAATGGCAATTTTCAATAGTGCGGGATTAGCAGATAGGATGAAGTCTTCCTTCAATACAGACTTAAATTCAAGAGCTAATTCGGGAGGATTTCCTGCCCGGTTATATTCTAGCTGGATGGAACGCAGCAGCCCGGTAAGGCTAACGTGCTCAAGGCTAGCAGATCCATATTCAACATCGGTATGAGCAAGCCTGAGAAGTCCGGTGATGATCTCATCCATTTTCTCTGCATCTTCAAGGATGGAGTGCAGTGCGCTTTTGTATTCTTCTGCTGTGCGTTCTTTGGACAGCGCAATTTCCGCTCCGATCATCATACTCGTAACTGGCGTACGAAGTTCATGAGAAGCATTTGCAATAAAGGTTTTCTGTAGGACAAAGGCTTGTTCCAGATGCTCCATTAACTTGTTAAAGTTTGCTGCCAGCAAGCTGATTTCGTCTTTATTCGAGCCTTCCTGTACACGGAAGTTGAGATTACTGGATTTGATTTGTTTCACCTCTTCTATAAAAATGCCCAGCGGCCGCAATATTCGGTTCGCGATGCTCCTTGCAGACAGTAACAGCACAATAAAGATGGTGATGAAAATAAAGAACATCACCGTTTTCAATTTTTCAAGACGATAAATCGTACTTTGATCAACTGCAGAAGCGATGATCACAAAATCACCCTGATTGTCGCGATAAAATATTCCCACAACCTGGTTGAGACCGTTCTTAAACTGCACTCTGCCCTGATTTCTGATCTTCTCAATGGTCTGGTTGTCCCAGGTACTTCCATATTCATCAATAAATACCGGTTCATTATTGGCATCGTAAATCCTGATGTATTCACTATTAAGCTTTTCGAGATACTGGTTCCGGGTTCGTCGCAAAGCCTCGGGAGCCATTTCATCAGCTTCCAGATAGAGGTTCGCCGTAACGCGGGTACGATCACTAAGGCGATCGAAGAAGTCAGACTCCATGAACTTGGCGAAGACAAAATACGTCGCAAACAGTACAAATAAGAGGATCAATGTACTGGCAAGGGTAAAATAAAGAGCAAGCCTGTCTTTAATCTTCATCTCTAAGCTTTGAGGATATAACCCATGTTGATCCTGGTATGTATCAGTTTTTGTCCAAAACCTTTTTCGACCTTGTTTCTCAAAAAGTTCACATAGACATCTACTACATTGGTGCCAGTATCGAAGTTGACGTCCCATGCTTGTTCGGAAATATACTGCCTGGACAATAATTGATTAGGATGACGGAGGAAAACTTCCAGCAAGGAGAATTCCCTGGCCGTGAGCACGATTGGTGTGCCAGCACGCTGCACCTCCTTGCTCAAAGTATTCATTTTCAGGTCTTCAAAACTCAAGATACTGTCGTGCGCTTTTTCAGCAGGCCTGCTTCGCCTTAGTAAAGCTTCGATCCTGACCAGAAGCTCTCTGAAGTGAAAAGGCTTAACCAGGTAATCGTCTGCGCCGCTATTAAAACCTCCAACCTTGTCGTCCAGCGTTCCCAAAGCCGTTAACATCAGGATTGGCATTTCAGAATTCCTTGCCCGAAGTGATCGACAGATTTCAGTTCCCGATAAATCAGGAAGCATGATGTCCAGAATAACCAGATCGAAGGGGGCACGAATAAACTCCAGCAGTGCAGTTTTACCATTCGTGAAGGTCGTGACCTCGAAGCCATGTTCTTCAAGGCCAGCTTTAATCAAGCCCGAAATCTTCAAATCATCTTCTACTAATCCAATTCTCGGCATATCTCCCAAAGGTAGCATACCAGATCGACACGAGAAAATGGCCTTGTAGGCTAATACAAAAACATGCTCACTAATCAGGCATTACATTTGTTTGCTTGTAGGTCCTGATCCGGTAAATGTTTCTAAATTTGCTGGCGTTACCGGAAGGAACGATTTACTCATATACCTCTAACCACTATATGCTTAATAAACCAATAAGAAGCACCCAGGATTTTTTATTAAGTACATATTTCGCTGACGGACTCCGAATTACAGTTGGCGTACTACTACCATCCTTAATCCTGGCGCAATTTGGTTTATTGAAGTATGGGATGACACTTTCACTTGGCGCGCTTTGCGTCAGCGTAGTAGATACACCAGGACCAATCGTTCACCGGAGAAATGCCATGCTGATTACGACGGCATTGACGACTGTAATCAGTCTGATCATCGGGCTTATCAACAGAAACTTTTATCTTACTGGTATCATTCTAACTGCCTTCAGTTTTTTCTTTACCATGCTATCTGTCTATGGTATTCGGGCTGGTGCGGTCGGTACAGCTTGCTTGCTCATTTTTGTTTTGAGTATTGATGATGTACGCCGCTGGGACGAAATACTGATACATGGTGGACTGGTTCTNNAGTGAATTTCTAAGGTCCAAGGCCAAGTTTTACCGTCAGAACACCAACTTTGATGATAACTATGCTGAGCTGCTAAATCTACAAATTCAGGTTCACGAAAAGCAGGATGCCGTGCGGGATGTGCTTTTTAAGACCCGCGAGATCGTAAGAGATTCTACACCGGAAGGACGTTTTCTGATGTTGGTGTTTGTAGATATGGTCGATCTGTTTGAACAGATTATGTCTACTTATTACAACTACAAAGAGCTGCACGAGCAATTTGACGCTACCGGCATACTAGCGAAATATGAGGCGGTTATTCTGAAGATCGCACACGAGCTGGACGAGTTGGCCTTCGCTTTAAAAACCGGGGGAACTCCAGAAAAACCTGTTCAATTGATTAAGGATGTGCAAGCGCTTAAACAGGAAATCAGCGAACTGGAACGCAACAATGTTAATGGTAAATTTAATACCCTTGGCATTATTGCCTTGCGGAATATTGAAGTAAACATCGAGAACATTCTTAACCGCGTTGTTACAGTAAACCGCTATTTCGATAAAGGAGAGAAGAAAAAAATTGAGGGGCGGAAGATTGACACGGAGCGTTTCGTAACCCGCCAGAGTATTGACCCAAAGCTTTTCTTTGAAAACCTTACCTTTCAATCTTCAACCTTCAGACATGCGCTGCGTGTAGCAATTGTGATGCTGGTTGGCTATATGATTTCGCGTTCACTGGATTTTTCACACAGTTACTGGATCCTGCTCACCATTCTCGTGATCTCTAAACCCGGCTTCAGCCTTACTAAGGAGCGAAACTACCAACGTATTATAGGTACACTGGTTGGCGCTGGTATTGGCATTCTGGTATTACATTTCATCCATGATAAAAACGCCTTATTCTTTGTGCTACTGCTGTGCATGATTGCATCTTACAGTTTTCAGCGGAAGAACTATGTGGTGAGCGTTGTTTTCATGACGCCCTACGTAATCGTTCTATTTCAATTTTTAGGCATGGGCGGGATTTCTGTTGCCACAGAACGCATATATGATACGCTGATCGGTTCAGGTATTGCATTTGTGGCGAGCTACTTTCTTTTTCCAAACTGGGAACATGAAAAGCTTAAAAGCGACATGTTGCACATGCTCATTGCAAACTGCGGCTACTTCAATCAGGTGAGCACTTTGTTTTTTGAGAATACCAAAGACTTCACAAACTATAAAGTTGCAAGAAAGGAGGTTTACGTTGCTACTGCCAACCTCTCCTCTTTGTTTCAGCGCATGTTTTCCGAACCAAAAAGCAAGCAGTTTATGATCAAGGAACTTCATCAGTTTACCGCATTAAACCACCTGCTATCTTCCTATATCGCAACGTTGGCCCTTTACTATAAAGAGCACGACTTCACGTTGCTGAACATCAATTTGATTAAGCCACTAACTGAAAACACTACTTACCTGCTTACGCAAGCACAGGAGACCTTGAAGTTCCCAAAAAACGAAAAGAACAATGTACCCCTGATAAAGATCAAGAAGGAAGATCAGGTGGAACTAAGCCAGAATGAGGAGTCGGTTTTCCAGCAGTTTATAACCATTCAAAAAGTGGCATACGATATCTNNAAAGTATTCATTGAATAGCAGATAATCCTTAAAGAGCGGATCCTGTTGTAGCAGATCATTATCTCCGAAACATGCTCTTCTACCCTTTTCGTCCAGCGTGAAGATACTTATAAGCCTTTCACTTAATGCATCGGCAATTTGGTCGAGCGGAAGCATATTCCCAGAACCCGTAGGGTATTCAACAGTAAAATCCTCACTAAAGTAATCGTTGAATCGTTTGAGACTTTGTACAATAAGGTAGTTCATCGGCATCCAGATTGGACCTCGCCAGTTACTATTGCCTCCAAACATACTACTGTCACTTTCTCCTGGCAGATATTCTACAACGAACTGCTCACCACTACCATTAAACACGTATGGTTTTTCGTCATACTGCTTGGATAAGCTCCGAATCCCGTAGTCACTGAGGAACTCAGAGGCATTCAGCATCCTATGTAAAATCCGCTTCATTCGATGTCCCCGTAGTAAACTTAAAAGATGTTTATTTTCCGAACCAGTTTCGGTCCATCTGGAAACAAGCGAGGCCAGATCAGGGCGATGTTCCAGAAACCATTGCATACGTTCTGCAAACAGAGGCAGCTTTTTTAATGTTTCCTCTTTTATAACCTCAACAGCGAAAAGTGGCACAAGTCCAACCATGCTGACTAGTTTAAGCTTTATAGCACGACCATCACCCATTTGGAGTTCATCATAAAAGAATTCATCTTCCTCATCCCACAGGCCGGTATCATCTGGTCCCATGGTGTTCATGACAGCTCCTGCGATGTAAAGGAAATGTTCAAAGAACTTCGTAGCCATATCTTCGTAAACACGATTGTTCAGTGCAAGTTCCAGAGAGATATGCATCATATTCAGTGCGTACATGGCCATCCAGCTGGTACCATCAGCCTGCTCGATGGTCATCCCTGAAGGTAGTTTCATACTGCGATCAAAGATTCCAATGTTGTCGAGGCCCAGGAAGCCACCACCAAAAACATTTGTACCTGCATGATCCTTACGGTTCACCCACCAGGTAAAGTTGATTAACAGCTTCTGGAATATGGATTCCAGGAAAGGCAAATCACCTACTCCATTATTATTCTTCATATCCATTTTATACACTTCCCAGGCTGCCCAGGCGTGTACCGGTGGATTAGTATCATCAAAGTTGAATTCGTATGCTGGCAGCTGTCCATTTGGATGCATGTACCATTCTTTGGTAAGCAGTAGCAGCTGGTTCTTTGCAAATTCTGCATCTACAAGTGCAAAGGATACACAATGGAACGCTAGGTCCCAGGCTGCAAACCATGGAAACTCCCACTTATCTGGCATGGAAATAACATCTGCACTATTCAAGTGCTTCCAGTTTACATTCCGGGAATTCGAATGCTCATAAGGCGGCTGTGGACTTGTTGGGTCCCCTTTGAGCCATTTTCTTACATTATAATCATAGAACTGCTTGTTCCAGAGTAAGCCTGCTAATGCCTGGCGCTGAATATTTTTCTGATCTTCATCGTCCAGGTCGGCCTGCAGGTCATTGTAGAATTCGTTTGTCTCCGTAACACGTTCATTGAATATTTCATCGAAATCTATGAATGGCAACTCCAGCATCGCTTTACTCAGGCGAAGTTGTACTGTTGCGGATTGACCACCTTCAATCTCAAGCTCGTACAATGCTGCCGCTTTTGTACCCATATTATCCGGATTCACAGCATCGGTCTTGCGCTCCACGACGTAGTCGTTTATGCCATCCTTGAAATAGCCTTTCTGCGCTTCATTATGGTATAATTTACCTGGATTACTTTCATTTTCGGTAAACAACCAGCTGGCTGGGCGGTCGGCATACAAGTAGTAATGTCCAAGGTGTTTTTCATAGATCTCCAGGCTGGTACCACTTTTTTTCGACAAACGCGCCTCTTTTTCGTGGTAGCCCCATGACCAACGGTTTCTGAACCAGATGGTCGGAAGTACTGTTAACGGCGCTGTTTCTGTATGCCTGTTATGCGCAGTGATCTTTATAAGAATATCTTCCTGCGACGATTTAGCATACTCAATGAAGATGTCGAAATAGGCATTATCGTTGAATATCGCAGTATCAAGTAAATCAAATTCAGGTTCCTGCCTGCTGCGTCTACGGTTCTCGGCACGGAGCTCCTCATAGGGAAACGGGTTCTGAGGATACTTGTAAAGCATCTTCATATAGGAATGGGTTGGCGAAGAATCCAGGTAGTAGTATTGCTCTTTAACATCCTCCCCATGGTTACCTTCATTATTAGACAAGCCAAAAAGATTTTCTTTAACTATCCGATCTTTTCCATTCCAAAAGGCCGGTGCAAAACATAAGTATTGTTTTTCATCTGAGATACCACCTATCCCTTCTTCGCCCCAGCGCCAGGCTTTACTTCTTGCCATCTCGTGTGTTACGGATTGCCAAACATCGCCATTGGCACTATAATCTTCTCTAACTGTACCCCATTGTCTGTTGGATACGTACGGACCCCATTTTTTCCAATTTGCTACTGCTAAGCGCTTCGATTCCTGATTCATGTATTGCAAGTATAGTATTTGGGTTCATGATACCTCAACCCCTTTAAGATTGGGACTAAGATATTAGTTTCTGCTGTTCGAGCCTGCCCTATCTGGCTAAAATATCAATGCCCTAGCCAGACTGCATTAAAAATCAGCAAGTTGTATTGCCATAAACGCTAAANNCCGGTTCGGTAAATTGTGGGTGTAGACAAAGGTCCATTCTTGCTCGTTTTTCCTAACTTGAATGAAAATTTTATGAGATGAGGATCGCAACATACAATGTAAATGGTATAAATGGCCGGCTACCTGTGTTACTTAGGTGGCTGGAAGAGACAAAGCCAGACGTTGTCTGCTTACAGGAACTGAAGGCCCCTGATGAGAAATTTCCGGAACAAGCCATCACAGAAGCAGGCTACAACGCGATATGGCTTGGGCAGAAAAGCTGGAATGGTGTGGCCATTCTTGCCCGCAACTTAGAAATCAAAGAACTCCGCCGCGGTTTACCCGGAGACCCGGAAGACTTACAAAGCCGCTACATCGAAGCTATGGTCAACAAAATCGTAATCGGTTGCCTCTATCTTCCAAATGGCAATCCGGCACCTGGGCCAAAACTGGAATATAAGCTAGGCTGGTTTGAGCGACTGCATCTTCATGCTGAGCAGCTCCTCAGTTTTGATCTTCCAGTAATACTTGCCGGTGATTTTAATGTGATGCCAACTGAGCTGGACGTCTATAAACCAGAACGTTGGGTAGATGATGCCCTTTTCAGACCCGAAGTGCGTACAGCATTCCACAATCTGGTTAAACAGGGATGGACGGATGCATTGAGGAATATGCATCCTGATGAAGTCATATACACCTTTTTCGACTATTTCCGGAACGCCTATGGCCGAAATGNNAGGCTGCAGAAGTAGATCGTCATGTACGAGGTTGGGAAAAAACAAGCGATCATGCTCCGGTATGGATTGAAATCGCAGATCAATAACCCCAGGATCAATTAACGATGTAAATTTATAGCTACATGCCGTTCACAAGGTCATGTATATGAGCCGGATGAAGTTTCTTTGTTTAATATACAAGTGCAGGTGAACGGCTATTTTTACTAGATTAGAAAGATGAAACAAGCTTACCAAAAATTAAACTTTAACATGCGGCACATCACCAGGCCGTTTGTATTGGGTCTACTGCTCTGCAGCAGCACCGCTTTTGCGCAAACCAGCAAAGCAGTTATTGATAACATTATGGCTGAAGGTGCAAATAACTCCCAGGTGGAGAAACTTNNCTAATGACTGGGCAGTAGAGAAATATAGGAGCTGGGGCATTGCTGCCAGAAACGAAAAGTGGGGCGAATGGCGCGGCTGGGAACGCGGTATATCTCATATCGACATGGTTAGTCCATGGGTTAGGTCCCTGGAAGGCACTCAACTTGCCTGGAGCCCGGGAATGGGGAAAAAGACCAGCGTTGCAGAAGTGATCATACTTCCAGATCTTGCTGACTCTATAGCTTTCAAAAAGTGGTTGCCTACGGCGAAAGGCAAATTCGTAATGATCTCCATGGCGCAGCCAACAGGTCGTCCAGACTCCAACTGGCAGGAATTCGCATTGAAAGAGTCTTTCGAAAAAATGAAAGCGGAGCNNTTGCGCAAACAGCTGCCTGGCGTAACCGTATCTCAAAAACTGGCTACACTGCCCGTACCTTGCCTGTAGCACTGGAAAATGCTGGTGCTGTAGGAATTATCACGAACAACTGGTCTGCAGGATTTGGCGTTAGCAAGATTTTCAGTGCTTACACGAAGAAAGTTCCTACCGTTGACATTGCTTTGGAAGATTATGGTTTGCTTTACCGCCTTGCGGAATCAGGCAAGAAACCAACCATCAGCATGCATACAGAGTCAAAAGAGCTTGGTGTAGTGCCAACTTTTAATACCATTGCTGAAATTAAAGGCACTGAAAAGCCAGAAGAATATGTTATTCTTTCAGCACACTTCGACTCATGGGATGGCGGTACCGGAGCAACCGACAATGGTACAGGAACAATCACCATGATGGAAGCCATGCGCCTGTTGAAGAAGTTCTATCCTAACCCAAAGCGAACCATTCTTGTGGGCCACTGGGGCAGTGAAGAACAAGGACTGAATGGATCAAGAGCCTTCGTTGAAGATCATCCAGAAATTGTTAAAAATTTGCAGGCATTATTCAATCAGGATAATAGAACTGGCCGTGTTGTAAATCTGGCAGGACAAGGTTTCGCAAACTCAAAAGACTATCTAGGGNNCCAGGCGCAGGTGGCTCTGACTTTGCTTCTTTTGTAGCTGCAGGTGCACCAGGGTTTTCTTTAAGTTCGTTAAGCTGGTCTTACGGCAATTACACTTGGCATACGAACCGCGACACTTATGACAAGGTTGTATTTGACGATGTAAAGAACAACGCAATGCTTGCCGCAATTATGGCGTACATGGCGAGTGAAGATCCAGAGAAATCATCGACTGTGAAAGCTGAAGGCGTAAAATGGCCTGTTCAAAATAAAGCCACTCGCCGAGGTGGATTGGATAAGTAAAAAACGGAGTAATGTTATAATCTTTAAACGCCCTGAAGCATACGACTTCAGGGCGTTTTCATTTAGGTGCAAAAAATATTCAACTTCTACAAAATGAACTCTTGCTTTAGTTATATTTAGTTAACTAAACAACTAAACGTGAAGCGTAGAAATTTTATTCAATTATCAGGTATTGGCGCCGCCATGGCAATGATACCGGCAATACCTGTCTGGGGAAATGATATTCCCATAGAGAAGTCTCTGGAATATGTTGATCCGGCAGCAAAAAAGATCATGGCTGATGTGGCGCTTAATGCTGCCCGGTCGAAAGGTGCAACGTATACGGACGTGCGAATAGGACGATACCTTAACCAGTATGTTATCACCCGTGAAGACAAAGTGGAGAATCTGGTTAATACCGAATCCTATGGTATTGGTATCCGTGTTATAGCAAATGGCTCCTGGGGATTCGCTGCAACAGACAAAATGGATAAAGATAGCATTGCAAACACCGCTGCTTTAGCAGTTTCTATTGCTAAGGAAAACTCCAGATTGCAGTCAGAACCTGTCAAGCTTGCGCCTCAAAAAGGATATGGTGAAGTATCCTGGAAAGCGCCAATCGTGAAAAACGCCTTTGAAGTTCCAATTAAAGAAAAAGTTGATCTGCTTTTATCCGTGAACGATGCAGCGATGAAAGGTGGCGCTGATTACGTTAACTCGATCATGTTCATGGTGAATGAACAGAAGTATTTTGCCTCTACCGATAACTCCTACATTGATCAGGATATTCACCGCATTTGGCCAACCTTTTATATCACCAAAATTGATAAAGCTTCTGGAAAATATGAAACCCGAAATGCACTAAGCGCACCTATGGGAATGGGCTACGAATATCTGGACGCAAGACCTCAGGACAAAGTGAAGACTCCTGCTGGAACGCTATATAAAGGCAGATATGACATGTTGGAAGATGCCCGACAAGGTGCAACTCAAGTTTCCGAAAAGATCAAAGCGAAGTCGGTAGAACCTGGCAAGTATGATCTGGTACTCGACCCCTCCCACCTGTCGTTGACCATCCATGAATCTTGCGGGCACCCGACAGAGCTCGACCGGGTATTAGGCTACGAGGCTAATTTTGCTGGAACCAGCTTCCTTACACTTGATAAATGGCAGACTAAAAAATTTGAGTATGGAAGTGGAATTGTAAACATGGTGGCAGACAAGACGCAAACAGGCTCACTGGGCGCCGTTGGATACGATGACGANNACTATCAGGCTATACGCGATCAGGCCCACATCATTGGTCTGGATGCTTCTCAAGGATGTTGCTATGCAGACAATTGGTCTAGTGTGCAGTTCCAGCGCATGGCAAATGTCTCATTACAGCCCGGCACTAAACCCTTAACGATTGCTGATCAGATTAAAAACGTTAAAAAGGGCATCTATATAGTAGGTGAAGGCTCATTTTCGATTGATCAACAGCGGTATAACTTCCAGTTCGGCGGACAGCTATTCTATGAAATCAAGGACGGTAAAATTTTAGGTATGCTGAAGGATGTGGCCTATCAGGCCAATACACAGGAATTCTGGAACTCCTGTGTCGCAATATGTGATCAGAGTGACTATCGTCTTGGTGGAACATTCTTNNATCTTCCACCGCCAGGTTCAATGGAGTTAACGTTATAAATACAGCTAGAAAAATCGCATAAGATGGCATTAATATCAAAAGAAGAGGCACAGGCACTGTTAAAAAAGGTGCTTAGCTATTCAAAAGCAGAAGAGTGTGAGGTTATTGTCTCTGGCAGGGACAGCGCTAACATACGGTATGCACGTAACCAGGTGAGTACCAGTGGTGCAGTAAGCAGCACTAGTTTACAAATCGAATCTGCATTCGGAAAGAGATTGGGCATTGTTACCCTGAATGAATTAGACGACAAATCTATACAGAATGCCGTGCAACGGTCCGAAGAACTCGCCAGGCTGGCGCCGGAAAATCCCGAGTATGTACCGTTTGTGGGTCCGCAGACTTACGGCGCGCCATCAAAAAGATTTTCTGAGGCCACTGCAGCAGCAGGTCCTAAAGAACGTGCCGACGCCGTAGCAAAGAGCCTTGAGGTAGCTAAAGCAGGCAAACTGAACGCAGCTGGCTTCCTGGAAAATAGTACCGGATACACAGCCATAATGAACACAAAAGGGCTGTTTGCATACGAAACTGGTTCAGATGTGGAATTTAGTGTCACCATGCGTACTGAAGACGGTAAAGGATCTGGGTATGTCACAAAGGGTTATAATGACTTCAGCAAACTTGACACCAAAGGATCTTCAGAAATATCTGCAAAGAAGGCACTCGGATCCGTAGCAGCCAAAGCTATAGAACCTGGGAAATACACGGTAATTCTTGAGCCTACTGCTGTAGCGGTCTTGCTTGAACACATCACCTACAGCATGGATGAGCGATCTGCTGATGAAGGTAGAAGCTTCTTAAGCAAAGCTGGTGGTAAAACGAGGTTTGGAGAACAACTTGTTGACCCTCGTGTAAACATCTATTCAGATCCCTGGCATCCTGAACTTCCGGGATCAACTTTCGACGGCGAAGGGTTGCCGATGCAAAAGACATCCTGGATAGAAAAAGGTGTTGTAAAGAACATGCCTGTTTCGAGGTATTGGGCAGCTAAAAAGGGCAAAGCACCACTTCCGGGTCCAAGTGGAGTGATTATGGATGGTGGCACGAAGTCACTGGATGAGCTTATTAAAGGCACCGAGACNNGATCGGTTGATCCACAGACACTGCTACTAACCGGACTTACCAGAGATGGTACATTTTACATCGAGAATGGAGAGATCAAGTTTCCAGTAAAGAACTTTCGCTTCAATGAAAGCCCGGTGATTTTGCTCAACAACCTTGAAGAAATGGGTATACCGGAAAGAACTGTAAGTGACGAATCAAACAACAACTACCTCATTCCGCCTTTAAAAATACGAGACTTTAATTTCACATCGCTATCAGATGCCGTTTAACAAAAAAGGGAGATTCAAAATCTCCCTTTTTTATGCTCTAGAAACTAATCACGTCAAGTTCTCTTTCGGGAACGAGATGTGAACGTAACGTTTCATTAATATTGCTTCTGATCAGGTCAGCAAGCGCCTTTATAATCCTTCCTTTAGCATGTGGTTTATGAAACACAATACTCATTTCCCTTACTGGCACGGGTGCATTAAATGGTGTTACTCTTTTTCGGCGCTCCGCTGATAGTGACTGATAGTATAATTCCGGAATTAAGGTTAANNAAGCGTATCAAATGAACTTGCTTCAAGTTTCAGATTCTTTACAGATACTTCATCTTTCTTCAACGAACACAGCTGTATAAATTGTTCTCTCAGGCAATGTCCTTCTTCAAAAAGCCACACTTTTTGCTCGCGTATTTCCTCGGATAATATATACTTCTTATCCGTACTGAGATCACCGTAAACCATTAACGATTCATGGAACAATACCACCTTATTGATTTCAGATGCTGTGATTGGTGTGGCTAAGATGCCAATGTCAATCAGACCTTCTTTAAGTTGTTTGATGATGTGATCAGTTGTGAGTTCCGAAATTTCCAGTTTTAACTCAGGATAAACTTCAAGCAAAGGCTTTATAATTTTTGGCAATAGGGAATTTGCAATGGTCGGAATGATTCCGATCTTGATTTCCCCGCCAATGGTACCGTTAATCTGCTTAGCTTTTTCTGTAAGAAGCTGGCTGTGCATCACAATTTTTTTTGCCTCATCAATAATTTCCAAACCTGCATCGGTTGTGTATACTCCCTTTGGTGTGCGGTCAAATAGGATTATATTGAGTTCAACCTCTAACTTCTTGATCATGGCACTAAGCGTAGCCTGTGTAACGTAGCAGTATTCCGCTGCTCTGGTAAAATTTTTAAAGCGGTCGACTGCTATAATGTACTCTAACTGTTGGATATTCAAGACTATAGATTTTATCGATTGCAAAGATAGAAAATTTCAGTTATGCCGGGGGCCGGATCCTCAATACTTTTGAGTCTGAATTAAATCATAAAACACATGATGAAACACATTACCCTATTCGCAGCACTGGCCATCAGCGGACAGGCGCTCTTCGCGCAAACGATGCGAACGAACACAGGTGCCGTAATTGGCGACAACCAAAACTCGAAAACCATTGGCAACAATGGGCAGGTTCTACTTGAGGACATTCATTTAATCGAGAAACTTGCAGCCTTTGACCGGGAACGTATTCCTGAACGTGTGGTACATGCACGTGGTGCAGGCGCATACGGTGAGTTTGTTGCTGCTGCAGACTTCTCCGAGGTTACAAAAGCAAAAATGTTTTCAGCCAAAGGCAAGAAAACGCCTTTATTCGTTCGATTTTCGACTGTAGTTCATCAGTCAGGATCTCCAGAAACCTACCGTGATCCACGCGGTTTTGCGGTGAAGTTTTATACAGAGGAAGGCAATTATGACCTTGTAGGAAATAACCTGCCTGTTTTCTTCATCCGTGATGCCATCAAATTTCCGGATATGGTCCATGCCTTTAAGCCATCTCCCCTAACCAACGAAGCCTCACACCCACGTCGGGTTTTCGACTTCTTTGCAAACGTGCCTGAAGCAACGCACATGCTGACCTGGTTATTTTCAGACTATGGCATTCCAGCAAATTTCAGGGAGATGAATGGCTCAGGCGTACACGCATTTAAATGGGTTAACGAACAAGGCGAAGTGACTTATGTTAAATATACCTGGAAATCTAAACAAGGTGAGCGCAACCTCGAGCAGGCCGAAGCGGACAAGATACAGGCAACCATGACGGAGCATGCAACCATGGATCTGTTTAACAACATTAAAGCGGGGAACTTCCCTAAATGGGACTTGTATGTACAGCTACTTAAAGCAGAGCAATTTGATGCCCTGGATTTCAATCCACTCGATGTAACTAAGGTATGGCCTGAAGCTATAGCGAAACTACACCTGGTTGGTACAATGACGTTGAATAAAAACGTAGACAACTACTTTCAGGAAGTTGAGCAGAGTGCATTCTCTCCTGGTNNCAGCTCCCAGTGAATGCACCGAAAGTTGAGTCTAACAACTACAACCAAAATGGGGTGATGTCTTCCAAAAAGCAGAACTTTGGTGACATCAATTATCAACCGTCGGTAAATCGCCCGGAGGTAAAAGACGATAGCAAATTTAAGTATTCAGTATCCAAATTTAAGAACACGGAAACTACGCAAGCTAAAATATCCAAACCAAACGACTTTAAACAAGCCGGCGAACTATACCGCTCTTTTTCGAAAAAAGATCAGGATAATTTAATTGCTAATCTTTCCGGTGCATTAAAGCAAGTAAATAATAATACAACTGTTGCAAAGATGATTTTCTATTTCTATCAGGCAGATCGTGACTACGGAATGCGCTTAGCAAAAGAACTAAATCTTTCAAGAGCGGAACTTGAACAAGTATTGTCGAACACACAGAAATAATTTACTGGGCGCCTTCCGGCGCCCATGTTTAGTTGATTATGAAAAAACTCTATATCTCCCTCCTTCTGCTCCTGCTTACAGCCGGGTTAAATGCACAAACCATCGATATCTTCAATGCAGCACGTACAAATGATAGCATTACTGTAAAAACGTATATCAGTGCAGGGGGAAAAATTGACGCTGTAAATCCGAGCGGACATACACCGCTTATTTTAGCTGTTTACAACAAAAATCCTGAAGTTGCAAAGCTGTTGATAAAAGCAAAAGCAAACTTGAATACGACAGACCAGGCAGGAAATTCAGCATTGATGGGTGCATGTTTTAAGGGCTACACCGAACTTGCCGCATTGCTACTTGCAAATGGTGCATCCCCGAATCAGGTTAACCATAATGGTGCAAGCGCCTTGTTCTTTGCAGCTACGTTTGGCCATGCGGAGCTCGTGGAATTGCTGCTCCGTAATAAAGCCGACAAAAATTTAAGAGACAGATTCGGCAAAACACCGTTAGATTATGCGAAAGGTCAGGGCAATGATGCTATCAGCTCCTTACTAGAGTAACAGTTTAAGCTGGAAAACATTATCCGGAATATTTTAAGAAAAAGTGCTGCACTAACAATAAAGTCTTTGCATCGTTAAATGTGCCGGCAAACATTTTCGCTTTTGCCTCCTCAAAAGAAAGTTCAACCAATTCAATATACTCCCCTTCTGCTTCAAGGCCCCCACCCACTTGATGCTCACCTTTACTATTATATTCAGCAATAAACAGGTGTAGAAACTCGGTAACGCCACCGGCTGAGGGATATACTGCTCCCGCCTTTTTTAGGTTATGGATAGTGTAGCCGGTCTCTTCAATAGCCTCACGCATTGCTGCTTGTTCCGGTGATTCTCCCTCATCAATCAGACCCGCGCAAGCTTCGATCAAATTGCCGGAGGAATCGCCATTGAGATATGATGCTACTCTGAATTGCTCCGTTAGCAAGAGGGTTTGCTCCTGGTAATCAACCAGCAATACAGCTATAGCATCTGGTCTGTAGTATATTTCATGGAGTTGCTTTACCGGCTTTCCGCCATGTCCGGGCTTTTCAAAGCTAATCTCCTTCAACGGATACTTTTTATCCGATAAAGTGGTTTCACTGAATATTTTAACTTCGCTCATCGCTATTGGTGTCTTAGTTTAATGTTTTTCATTATGAAGCCGTCACGTGGACGGGTCGGCATCCTTGAGAATGGATAAGACATATCCTGTTTCGGAATAATAAAATCCATTTCTGATGCAAGAAACTGAAGAACGGTTTTCAGTGTCTCAATTGTAATCAGCTCTCCGGGACAGCGGTGGCCAGTTTCCGCATAACCACCTCCTTGTGCAAGAAAGTCGAATGGCTTTAGCTGCCGGCTACCAAAACGCTCGGGGATAAAAGCGAAAGGGTTATCCCAAAGGCGGTCGTCGTGATTTGTGCCATATATATCCAGAAGAACAAGGGAGCCTTTTAAAAATTTCAGCCCATTCCAGGTGAAGGTCTCACGAACTTTCGCGCCCATAAAGGGTGCGAACGGAAAGAACCGCCTTACTTCGTTTATGAAGTTCTCCTGATAGGTATTACCTCCGGAGATAAATTGCTCCTGATAGCTATCATTGGTGAACAAAGCTGTAGCAGCGAAGGTGATGTACCAGGAAATGGCAACAGTAGGGCGAAGAATATTGATGAGCTCTACAGCAGCCAGTTTAGCATTTAATTCAGTCCCATCAACTTCCTTATAGTGTGCACAATGGTATAAGGGGCTATCTGGATTTACTTTCAATTGCCCGGTGCGGACCTCTTCAATGACCTTTGTAATCCATGCTTCAACCGCTTTTCTAGCTTTTGCACCCTTAAAGTGCCGGGCACCCATCGTACCANNATCGATGGAAAGTGGAACACCAGCCCATGCACAGATCGCTTCACAGAGGATGATTGCTGATTCATCAAATAGCACGATGCCGCCACGGGTGGCCCAATGCCTGGATGCCACCTCCAACTCGTTCCTAATCAGTTGCTGCAACCTTGCAACGTTTTCGTCGGTCATAAACGACAGGAAGAGTGCCTTCCTATGACTATGCTGAGCTGCATCTGTGGTATGAACCGCATTTACGCCTGTGAGTGTTTTTTGTATTGGCGGGGGTATTGCACCCTTCCTGACGAACTTTTCAGGATCGTAAAAAATCGCTGCAGCTTCTTCACCACCCATGCAGACCACCTTAAAGCCGGGAACATTGATGGTAAAAACATCGGTATTCATGAGCCTGCGCCGATTCATGATGAAAGTAAAACCGTCATTAAACAGGTGAAAAGCTGCTTCAGCGGCATTCAGGGTTGGTACATCTGGATTCTGGTATCGCTTCACGTTTTATAGTTTTGAGAGGAAAACAAGCACATTCACCATGCGGTTTTATTTAATCGAATTTATATCAAGGGTCAAGATCTAATGCTTGCACCTACTGATTTCTGTACATGATATCATCGCAGGCTAACTCATGCTAAATTTAGCTGTCATGAATTCAGTTGTCTAAGAAATTTTTTCAGTTAAAATGTCCTTTTTTCAGCTTAGATCCCCATTTTTCGCATCGGCACAACACTTGTATAATCCTGATCAAATAAAGGTTTTAATAAATTGATTTAACATTTTCTAAAAAGGAGGATTTATTATGTCACTTATTAAATTCAACAATGCAGGAAACAACAAGAGTTTAAACCCTGGTTTTAACGACATTTTTGAATCAGTATTCAATGACTCATTTTTGTCGGACAGAATGATTTCAAGGGTGCCTGCTGTGAACATCTGCGAAACACAAGATCACTACATGATTGAAATGGCTGCTCCTGGTCTTCAAAANNTTCAAAAAGAAGATTTTAATCTCAAACTAGACCGGAACCTGTTAACCGTTTCCGTTGAGCAGAAAAAGGAACATACCGAAGAACACAAGCAGTACAACAAGCGCGAGTTTAGCTATAGCTCCTTTGTGCGCTCCTTCGCACTACCAGATACAGCCGACGACGCGCAAATTGAAGCAAGCTATAACAATGGTATGCTAAATATTCATGTAGCCAAGAAAGATGAAGCTAAACAAATCGTTCGTCAGATCGAGATTAAGTAGCACATCGAAAGCCGTCAATAAGAAAACGCCAGCACTAACTGCTGGCGTTTTCTTATATGCTTACGAAAATAGATCAAAGCCGTATTTTGCATCAGACCAAAACTCGTCCAGTGCCATAATCCTTGGCTTGAAAAAGGAAATGAGCTTTGGCCAGTCTTCCTGCTTAAAAATGTTTACATCATCTATGCGCTTACTGATGCTGCTGATGGTTTTTCCATATTCATCCTGAGCATGTAGCGCCCAGTCCCATTCCTCTCCTATGCTGCTATCCAGGATGTTCTTATAGGCTTTAAACTGCTCAAACATCAGTTCTTGAACGCCCATATCAGTATGTGCAATCTCAATCGCAATTCTAGCAGTACGCTGGTCTGCGTTCATCCTGAAATAGAGGTGTTTAAGGCCTGTTTTATAGTTCACCCAGTTCACCTTCGTACCATCAGCAGTTGGTTGAAGAGCCATGTACTGGCCAAATGCAGTCCAGAATGCCTGTTTGAGGGTTGAAGCTTGTTCTTTTGAANNTGAAGCAGTAAAACTACATTTTTGTATAGCTGAATGCAATTTTTAATTCTTCAAACCGCGATAATGCTCGTTTGTTTATCCTAAATCAATCTACCAAGAAAAACTAGACATTATGGAAAACAAAGAAAAATACGCGTTGGTAACAGGTGGTACCAGCGGCATTGGAAAAGAGCTGGCGAAGCTACTAGCCGCCGATCAGTACAATCTGATACTCGTAGCCAGGGACCAGTCTGAACTCGAGCTGGTTGCTCAGGAGTTACAGGCAAACCATCAGGTGCAGGTACACACGATATCAAAGGATCTGTTCAGGAGAGAAAGCCCATTTGAAATATACGATGAAGTCAAACAACTGGGTCTGGTTGTCGAAGTTCTTGTCAATAATGCCGCACAGGGTGCATATGGAGAATTCAAGGACATCGACATCAACCGCCAATTAGACATGATACAGCTTAATATAGGCGGATATGTTACCCTTACCTCTTGTTTTCTGCAGGACATGCTTTCAAGAGGCACAGGAAAGATACTTAATGTCGGTTCAATCGCGGGGGAAGCGCCCGGACCACTGCAAGCCGTATATCATGGAACAAAGGCTTTCATCAATACCTGGTCATCCAGCATCCAGTACGAACTAAAAGATAAAGGGATTACAGTTACCGCGCTTTTACCGGGACCAACTGAAACAGATTTCTTCAATAAAGCAGAGATGAATGAATCCAGAATGGTGCAGGATATACCACACGCAGAGCCTGATAAAGTCGCAAAAGACGGCTTCGAGGCGCTCATGTCTGGCGACGCCAAGATCATTTCTGGATTTATGAATAAAGTTCAGGTGGGGATGGCGAATATGCAACCCGACAGCATGGCTGCGGCGAGTATGTATAAACAGCAAAAGCCTGTGGATAAAAAAGATGATTAATGCTGTTGCAGATTCAAAAATAAAAGAGCCTGTATCATAAATCATGATCGGGCTCTTTTTTTGGTATATCGGTATCTATGAATAATATTTAAGCGTTCTACTTGCTTTAAAGGTCTGTTTTTCTTATTTTTAAGTAGAAAACATACCAGGAAATGGCAGTAAAAAGACCTACTTTCAGGCCCTATCACCAGAATCAGTTGGTGATGCTTCCCCCGAGTTTGGACGACTTAATTTCTGCGAATCACTCTGTTAGGGTTGTCAATGATGTGATCAATCGGATCAATCTGGAGCCGCTTTTAAAAGCCTATCACATCAGGGGCGGATCTAACTATCATCCTTTATTACTTTTGAAGGTGCTGGTTTATGGTTATGTAACCAACATTTATTCAAGCCGCAAGCTTGCTGAGGCCTGCCGTGAAAGGATTCCTTTTATGTGGCTTAGCGCCATGAGCAAGCCTGATCATAACACCATCAACCGTTTTCGTGGGGTTCGTCTGAAGCACGCACTGCGATCTGTGTTTGAAGAAGTTGTTCAATTATTGGCCAGCGAAGGGGTGTTAAGT
This sequence comes from Pedobacter sp. UBA2067, assembly GCA_002333205.1. Taxonomy (GTDB): domain Bacteria; phylum Bacteroidota; class Bacteroidia; order Sphingobacteriales; family Sphingobacteriaceae; genus Pedobacter. The sequence goes on along the minus strand of DDAD01000158.1, from coordinate 34 downwards.
ATAGATCAGGTTTATACCGACGGAACCAAGATTG
>DDAD01000159.1 GCA_002333205.1 Pedobacter sp. UBA2067 | reverse complement strand
AGTTCTTCATTCGTCTTCGCTACGAGTACTTTAACCCGGGCATCTGGCTGATTGACCTCAAAAATCTGCCCACTGGCCACTTTATTCTGATCTTTATCGAATGCTATGCCCAGGTACTCTAATGATTCGCAGACCATAGCGCGCATAACCCGGTCATTCTCTCCCACCCCACCGGTAAACACGATCGCATCAACGCCGTTCAATACCGCGGAATAAGCCCCGATAAACTTCTTGATCCGGTAAGCGTACAACTTCAATGCAAGGTTAGCTTCTTCAGAACCCTGATCTGCAAACTTATGTACATCACGCAAGTCGTTAGAACCGGCCATTCCCAACAATCCCGCACCTTTATTTAAAAGATTACTCACCTGGGCTACGGTAAACTTCTCCTGATCGATCAGGTGAAATACCACAGATGGGTCGATGTNNGGGTACCCATCACCAGGCCACTTAAGGGGCCAAAGCCCATGCTGGTTTCAATAGACTTTCCAGCTTTCACGGCCGCTACACTACATCCATTTCCCAAATGCAAGGTAATTAACCGCGCATCCGGCTTACCAAGATATTCCATAGCTTGTTTAGACACGTTTTTGTGACTCGTTCCATGGAAACCATAAACCCTTACACCATAATCTTCATAGTATGATTTTGGGATCGCATAACGATGCGCATAATCTGGCAGCGTATGGTGAAATGCGGTATCAAAAACCGCAACTTGTTTAGCTTTAGGAAAGGTATGTTCAGCAACCTCAATGCAGGTGTAACTTACCTGATTATGCAACGGCGCAAGTGAGAACAAGGCCTTGATCTGTTCTTTAACATCAGGTGTGATTTCCGTGGCACAACAGAACCGTTCTCCTCCGTGTACCACGCGGTGCCCGACCAGATCAACATCGTCAGGACCATGTATGATCCCCTTTGCACTTAGTGCATTCAACACTTCTTTCAGCGCTTCACCATGGTTAGTCACTGTAGAACCTGGCAGACCTATTCTTTCTACTAAACCCGTGGTCAGCGGGACGGTTGCAGGCATATTAAAAAACTGATATTTTAATGAGCTGCTTCCTGAGTTAATCACAAGGATCTTCATCTAACTACTATATTATACTTCCTGGCATTGAATTGCAGTAATGACAACGGTATTAAAGATGTCATCCACAGTACAACCCCTGCTTAAATCATTAATTGGTTTATTTAGTCCCTGCAACATTGGCCCAATTGCCAAAGCACCGGTCTCTCTTTGAACTGCTTTATAGGTATTGTTACCAGTATTTAAATCCGGAAAAATCAGCACGCTTGCCTTTCCCGCAACTTCCGACCCTGGTAATTTCTGCTGCCCTACTGCGGGATCTACTGCGGCATCATATTGTATAGGNNGCTTCTTTCTCGCACAATGTTTGTGGCCTGGCGTACCCGCTCTACATCTTCGCCGGCACCGGAACTTCCGGATGAATAGGATAGCATCGCGATCCTGGGCTCAATGCCAAACCGAATACTGCTTTCTGCAGAAGAAATCGCAATTTCTGCCAACTCCGTTGCGGTCGGATTTGGATTTACCGCACAATCACCAAACACGGCAACGCGCTCTGGTAAACACATAAAGAATACAGACGATACTACTGAAACACCCGGGCGTGTTTTTATAAACTGCAAAGCTGGCCTGATCGTATGTTGCGTGGTATGTACCGCTCCAGATACCATACCGTCTGCGTGGCCTTTATAAACCATCATGGTGCCGAAATAAGAAACATCGGTCATCATATCCGTAGCCATCTCCAGATTTACATTTTTGTTTTTCCGCAACTCATAAAGTGTCTGAACATAGTCGTCATAGTGCTCTGAGGTCTTCGGATTTACAATATGAATGGTACTTAAATCCAGGTTCAAACCTAATCTTTTCAGTGACAGTCCTATCTCAGTAGGATCTCCAAGAATGGTTAATTCTACCAGATCCTGACTCATGATCCTGGCAGCGGCCTTTAATATCCGGTCATCATTTCCCTCTGGCAAAACGATATGTTTTTTGATGCTTTTCGCTCTTTTAACCAGTTGATACTGGAACATATGAGGTGTGATACCTTCTGGAGTAAAGGTGATGATCTTGTCATCCAGTGCTTTCAGATCGACGTATTTTTCAAATACCTGAATGGCAAGCTGGATCTTCTTTTTATTATCTTTTGTAATTCTGGAGTGAATATGCCCAATGGCATTGCTGGTTTCGAAAGTTCCCGTTTGCACACTGATGATCGGCATCACTGTCTGCAGACCTTCTATCAATTTCATCACCGGTTGGTCTGGAATACTGCCTACCGTTAAAACAATCCCAGCCACCTTAGGGTAATTCGTCGACTGATTGGCTTGCAATGCACCAATAATGATATCTCCACGGTCGCCCGGCGTTACGATCAGTACGTTTTCCTTGATGTGGTTTAAAAAGTTAGGAAGCATCATTGCGCCAGTCACGAAGTTATCGACCTGGTTAGACATTAATTCTTCCCCGAACAGCACATTTCCATTCAGCGCCTGGGTGATCTCCTGCATTGTGGGACTTTGCAGCCCACTTTCCATCGGAATAACCGTTAACATGATACCTGGGGGCAGTTGTGCCAGCAACAGTTGCTTAACATCTTCCACATGCTCCTGCTTCACCATATTCACCACCATGCCCAAAACCTGTACATCGCGGGAAGAGAAATTTCTAAAGATGTTAACAGCAGTGTTTACCACCTGAGCCGTAGATTTATGTTCACCTGTAACCACGATCAGTACCGGAGCTGCCAGGTTTTTAGCTATAAGCACATTAGATTCAAACTCGAAAGCTGTACCCTCACCAAGAAAGTCACTGCCTTCAATTACGGTAAACTCATAGTTTTCTTCCGCCTTTTTGTATTTGCTGATAATTGTATCAATAATTTCACTGCTATTTTCCGTTTGCGGTTGGTGCAATACCTGCTGGCCGGTAAACGCAAAGGTGTCATTATAATGAATTGGTAAATTAAAGAAATCTAAAAGCGCTTCTATGTGTTGTTCTTTATGATCAGCATCTTCCTGCGTGATGATTGGTTTGAAGTAACCAACCTTCTGCGTTTTTGAAAGAAGCATGTTGATTAGGCCGAAGGCGATGACTGATTTTCCGGTATAGGGTTCTGCGGAAGCTATAAAAATGTTCTTAGTCATGAGAAGATGTTTATAGCGGGCAATATGCACTTTTTTTGCCACTCCGACCAGTTTTAAGGAGGGTTTTCCCGCTGGCAGGCTTTATTAGGTTCAAATTACAATGTTTTGCAATACTGTTAATATATTTACCGATTCTTGGCGCATGCTTTGATAAGGGCGTGTAAAGGATAAAGAAAATTGATTGAATGGATAAGACTGAAACTCCCGTAGTATCGGAGCAGGTTGATAAAAAGCCCGGAATTTTTCTGAGGATGTTTATCACCTTGGCTGAGGTATACAGCTTTATTGCCCGGTTCTTTAAAGAAGCATTTTTACCACCCTTTGAGGGCAAAGAGCTACTGCGACAGTGCTTCGAAATAGGATACCGCTCCGCCCTGCTAATTTCAACCACCGGTTTCATCACCGGCGTTGTATTTACAAAACAATCCCGACCCTCACTAGCAGAATTTGGTGCAACTTCCTGGCTACCTTCCCTGGTCGGTATCGCCTTGCTTCGAACGCTGGCACCGCTGCTAACCGGACTTATTGCTGCCGGTAAGGTTGGATCCAGTATCGGTGCAGAACTTGGCTCCATGCGTGTAACAGAGCAAATTGATGCCATGGAAGTATCTGCCACGAACCCTTTTAAATTCCTGGTTGCTACACGCGTACTTGCCGCTACCATCACCATTCCAATTCTAACATTTTATACCGGATTAATCGGTATGCTCGGCGCCTTGCTGAACGTTGCCATGTTTGAAGAGACCAGTGCTAAACTGTTCTTTCAGGCTTCACTTGAACAAATTACATTTCTTGATATTACCGCATCAACTGTAAAAGCCATCCTTTTTGGATTCACTATTGGCATTGTGGGCTGCTACAAGGGATATAATTCCTCCAAGGGCACAGAAGGTGTGGGAAAAGCGGCGAACTCTGCCGTGGTCGTTTCCATGTTCCTGATCTTTATTGAGGAGGTGATCTCCGTTCAGTTCTTTGGTTTATTCAGATCCTAATTCGCAGTTATGAAATCAAGACCGATTACAGATACTAACCTGGAAAAGGTTATAGAAATAAAAGGATTAACCAAGTCGTTCGGAAACTTTCATGTGCTTAGAGGTGTGGATCTAAATCTTTACCGTGGAGAAAACCTCGTTGTGCTTGGAAAATCCGGAACCGGAAAATCCGTGTTGATTAAGATCATCATAGGGCTATTGAAGCCAGACAACGGAATGGTAAAGGTGTTGGGCAACAACGTAGATGAAATCAGCTACAAGGAATTGCTTGCCTTACGACTTGACGTAGGCTTCTCCTTCCAAAACAGTGCTTTATATGATAGTATGACCGTACGGGAAAATCTGGAATTCCCCCTGGTACGTAACCGCAAGGGCATCACCAGAGCGGAAGTAAATCGTGCTGTGGAAGGTACCCTGGATGCTGTAGGACTCTTGCAGGCCATAAATCAGATGCCTTCCGAGTTATCCGGCGGCCAGCGTAAGCGGATCGGTATCGCACGCACCCTGATCCTTCAACCAAAGATTATGCTGTATGATGAGCCTACGGCAGGATTGGATCCAATAACCTGCCTGGAGATTAACAGCTTGATCAATGAAGTACAGGAACGCTATAAAACAAGTTCCATAATTATTACACATGATTTAACCTGCGCAAGGGCGGTGGGTAACCGCGTAGCCATGCTGCTGGATGGACAATTCCAAAGGCAAGGTACTTTCGACGAGGTTTTTGACACAAATGACGAGAGGGTTAAACCTTTTTACGATTACAATTTTATAAAATAACAGCATGGCACAATCAGATAACGGCAAACAGATCACCACAGGGATATTCATATTCGTAGGGCTGGTGATCTTTGTATTGGCAATTTTCACCTTAGGAGGGCAGCGTAAAACCTTTGTTAAAAGCTTTACCTTAAACGTTGTATTCTCAGATATTCAAGGATTAAAAGCCGGTAACAATGTTTGGTATTCAGGAGTAAAAGTGGGTACAATTAAAAAGATACAGTTCTATGGAAAGTCAGAGGTGCAGGTTATTCTTAGCGTTGAAGAAGAGGCACACAAGTATATTCACAAGAACGCTACAGCGAGCATCAGTTCTGATGGACTAATCGGGAACAAGATCATCGTAATTGACGGTGGTGATCCGAAATATCCATTTATTGAAGATGGCGACCGTCTGCAAGTTGCAACGACGCTCTCCACAGACGATATAATGAAGACCTTCCAGGTGAATAACAAGAATCTGGTCGACATCACTGGTGACTTCAAAACACTTGCACGAGGACTTGTAGAAGGTAAGGGCTCGGCAGGTGCCCTGCTGTCTGATGAAAAAATTGCCAACAACTTCAGGAAGATCGTGAGCAATCTGGAGCGTACCACAGCGTCTACTGACCGTATGGCGAGAGAATTGGATCAGTTCAGCAAAACCTTAAATACTAAGGGTGGACTTGCAGATAAACTTCTTACAGATACCGCTGTGTTTGCGCAGTTAAGCCGTTCCGTAAATGAGCTTCAGCATACTGCGCGTGCAGCCGCTGAGATGACACAGAATTTAAATGCTGCCTCTGCAAAGTTAAACCAGTCAGACAATGCAGCTGGTCTATTACTCAATGATAAACAAACTGCTGATCAGGTTCGGTCCATTATGACTAATCTGGAAACAAGCTCTAAGAAACTTGATGAAGATCTTGAAGCCTTACAAAGCAATTTTCTCTTCCGCGGGTTCTTTAAAAAACGTGCAAAAGAAGAAGCTAAAGCAGCCAAAGCACAACAGTAAGGCACATTTTTCCAAACCATTCGATTTGCAGGTTGTTCTAAAATAAAAACAAGCAATCGTTATGGCAAAGCAAACAGATGGTGCAAAAGGCACTACCACAAGCGAAGAAAAAAAAGATACGAAGAAAGCCAAAGGCACCGAGCCGAAAGATGTCGTTTCTTCAAAGGATGCTAAACAAGTAAAAGTTACCAAGAAAGAAAAGTAATAAGCCCGAGCCCTGGTCATTAAGATGAACCAGGGCTCGTTTCGTTATAGCCCACACCAATATCGCTAATTGAAATCCTTTCCCGGAAAACACTGCTCCTTTGAGCCTGCATACTGCATTATACTTCAAGAATCAACAACACTGGATGCACACCTGACACATAGCTGTAACACACCTTACACACATGTTGCGTGGGTCAGGTGTGCGTGAGGTGTGGGTCAGGTGTGGCTGAGCTGTGCTAAATGTATGGGCAAAATAAAAGCCGGTCAAGAAAATTGACCGGCTTACTTATCTAAGCGAATACATCCTTTGAAATTTAGAATCGCATAAAGGCAGCAATCTTACTGTCTGCAGGCATTTTGTCCTGCTCCAGAACATGCACTGCTCCACCATTCTTAAGCGTTTTTATGGCAGCTTTGTTCAACAGGCAGGTGTCCCCTTCTTGTTTCTCTTCATGGATCACCAACTCGTTAGAGGCTTCGTCGAACGTGCCCCAGATGTGTGCATCTTTCACGATGAAAAGATCTGAGATCTGGCTGTAAAAACTTGCAGGTATTACATCCTCCGGAATGGACGATGTCAATTCTGTAGTTGAATTATCGTAGTAAGTTTTCAATGCCTTACGTACATTTTCCCTGAAAAAGGGCGCGGCAATCTCACGGACTTTCTGATAAACCGAATTCTTGTCTTCGTGGTCGAAATTTCCAGTTAAACTTTGTTCTACGATATTATACTTAGAGATCTGGCGGTATAAGCCTGTAATCTGTTCTGTTCCGGCAAGGATCAGCGGTGCAGATTCCTGTGATAGCAATTCCGTCCAGAGTGTCTGATTAACCTCTTTCAAGTATTGAATAACCCACTCCGTTTCATCTGCAAGCCCAGGGCCGTGACCATGATAGTTTGCGCCAGATATGGCGCCTCTTCCTGCACCAGCCCCTGCTCTACGCATGGTTTGCTGCGCATCTTTCTCCTCGAAATGGATAACATCATCCATACCGTTCGGCAGACCTTCAACCTCCAGTAGCTCCATACCATAGGCATCACCACGGAAGATCTTGGCGTCCTTCTTACTCAACANNGCGGTAGCAACGGAAGAATGTTGAATGATGAGTTTACAAACAATTCCTCTTTTAATGGCATAGGCGTTTTAATGACCTTACAAAATCCTTCTGCAAGGAACAAAGCCAAGCCTTGCGATTGTGTATTCCAGAACTCGCGATTATCCACCAGGGCCAGTCCTTCTTTTAAAATTTGCTCAGCAGCAGCCTGGCTCTTGCCTTTTTCCGTTAAGATCCGTCTGGCTTGCTGAAGGTTATTTTTTAATAACAGTGCATCGTGTTTCTCATTGACTTCTACACCCGAACGATGCGCAGGTATGTAGATAGACACACAGATATCTGCTTCAAAGCCAGTTATCTCTGTGATGTCTTCCTTTAATAATACTCCCATAGATCCTAGTTATTAGCGTCGTCGTTGTAATCTACCCCTTTATTAACATTCCTGTTCACGTGCCTCATCTGAATGAGTGCTTCCTGGCTGTCAGTGTCCGAGATATATTTTTCTGTAATTTCGTTCTCCTTATCAGGATCAATGGCCGCAAATGCGTCTTTTAATCCAGCTGTTTCATTTCCTTTACCTGAAGGTTTGCCCTTTGGAGGTACAAAACTTCCATTATTGTTTTTAGCCATAGGTTTGAATTTTAGTTTTATTAAGGTATTGTTATCTTAATAATGATTCCCGGCTAAAAATTGTTTGTAAAAATAAATCTTAGAAACGCAAACGTACTCCGATACCAAGCTTAAATACGTCTTTAATCGATACCTCGGGCACATTTTGAAAGTAATTGACCAAGTACCATTCATTGCTGTTAAACTCTGAATAAAGACTTATAGATTTCAAGCCGGCGGCTTTGATAAACTTTGGTTCAGAGAACTCAATTTCATTGCTGAAGGACAAATGTGGGCGGAGCGCTTCTGACCAATAGTAGTAACCTTTGGGCCAGTTGTCCTTTGAAAATTTGAATTGGAGATCTTTATGCGGCGTGTAGGTCACAAAAACACCTGGATTAAAGGGATAGATCTTACCCACTTTATTTACCTTGATCACAAAAGGTTTGTAGGCAAATTTAGCCGTTATAATGTGCAGTTCTCCTCCTTTGGAAGCCGGCACATAGCCATATAACAGGTCGAGATTACCTCGTTCGTTTTTGAACAACTTATAACCAGCACCGGCACTGATGTATCCGATACTACCTGCATGCTGTAAAATTAATTCATCGGGTATTAAAAACTGCTGCGCATTCAAACGAAGCCCTGCAAATAAAAAGATAATAACAAGGGAAGAAATTTTAGTAAAATATGCGCTCATGAGTTAGTTTATTGTTTATTACAGTTACCACAATGAATTCTTTGCTTTCGATAGATCCGGTTACAACGTACCTGAACGGATCTTCAGGAGCAGAAGTGAGGTAGGTATGCGTATGGCCATATAGCGCGGCCAAAAACCCAGGTGTTTGTTCAAACTGTGATTTGTAACTTGGCACCAGTTTCTGGTCAAAATCTTCAGAAAGGGCTGGCACATGGCCAACAGCAATGTAACGCTGCACCTGGGGAGATGGCTGTAGCTGTTCAGCGATCCAGCCCAGGTCTGGTACCCGACCGTCGTATTTGTACTCACGGCTGTTGGTGTCATGGCAAATGAACTTCGTGCCTTTGTAAACGAAACTGAAATTCAGATCGCCAAACATACGCTTATACGACTCCCTGCCCCGGCCAGTTAGGTCGTGGTTGCCAATTACGGTAATCACCGGAACGTTTACCTTCTTCATGCGAGCGGCATAGCCTTCCATTTCCCGGAAGCTTCCGAATTCCGTAATGTCACCTGCAACAAGGATAAAATCTAAATTGTCAATTGATTTTACTTTTTCAATGAAGCCCGGAATTTCTTTATAGGAACGTTGGGTATCACCCGACAAAATGAACTTTAAAGTATCATTTGTCGGTTTAACTGACATCAGCTTGTCGATGGCAGTTTTGTTAAGATCAGTAGGAGAATTGCGATCAAAGGTCTGGTTCGGACTGTATTCGAAGGCATTACAACCAGCTAGCAATCCTGACAGAACGAGTAAATTAGTAAAAATTTTCATACGCGTTTAAATGAAGCTATAAGAACCAAAAACAATGCCTTTCAAGCTTGTTTCCTGTCATAATCAAGCAATGAATGACAAACAAACTGTAACTTGTAAAAAACTTTAAGCTTATGAGAATTGCTGTATTT
>DDAD01000165.1 GCA_002333205.1 Pedobacter sp. UBA2067 | reverse complement strand
CCCACACGATCGTATAGTCCAATTCTTCATTGGTATAGAATAGTTTCGATGGTTCGAAGTTGAATACTTTCAGGAAAAGAGGCAGGTCATTCAGACCTTTTTCATAGTTAAACTCTGCATATGATGCGCTGGCATATTGCTCATCTGGGATTACATGATGGTTGGTGATCAGAATTTGAGGCGCTATCAGGAAACCTGTACCAAATCCCTCCTCCCCGTCTTGCGAATAGATATTGATCCGGCATACTGAACGGCCAGCTTGAGAACCTTTTTCCAAATAATTAACGTCCAGTGTATCATCGCCGCTAATTACTCTCTCCCGCAACAGCCGGTCATTGATAAGTTCCGTAATGTTTAGATGATGTTGTTGAAGGTAATCATTAACCTNNTTTAGGATTAATCGATCTCACAATCCCGGAGGTACCGTCTTCCTGACCTGAAATGTATTTCCTGTACACTACCCCTCGATTGCCCTGCAAAGATGTCCCCGGTGTTGTGGGAAAGTTGTTTTCTGAATTGATAACAGCTGCAGGTGCTTGATTTAATTCCCCTTCTAATGGATGGGCCAGCCGCTGCTCAGCATGTTTGATTTGCGCCAGGAACTTCTCGAATGTTTTCATATAAGCGCGGTCTTAAATGTTAAGACTTCCGGATCACTAGTTTTGTTGGCGTTACCTCTTTTATCTTTAAACGGTCTTCGGTGCCATCATCGTAATGAATGACTACAGACTCATCTTCGATATTCCAATCTCCAGAAGATTGTTCTGGAAGATCAGCTCTTCCAGGACTGACGTTCCGGAACTTTCCATCCGGCTGTAGATCAAACTCCTTTCTTCCTCTTGATCTCGGAAAGTCAAAGCTGTTTGGCCGATATACGAATTCATCAGCCATATCTTCTTCAAAAGAATGTACCCAATGTCCGGAAACTACATTTTTGCTAAAGGCAGCCACTCGTTTAAGATGTTTTTTGAATGAGATTTGCCCTTGGGCCGAACAGGGTTGCATTCATTCTGGCAGCCTGCCCCTCTGTGAACATGAACATCGAATCATCATCCACATAATCCATATAGTTCATAAACATGTCGCCGTTCGGTCCATTATTACAGGAAATAGAAGGAAAAGTCGGTTTTTGATAATTAGGACCAAGTTGGTTTGGGGTGTCATCCACATAGTCAGTATCTGAACAGCTGTTGCCTCTACCATCGCCGAATATATGGGATAAATTCAAGTAGTGGCCAATTTCATGTGTTGTTGTTCGTCCAAAGTTGAATGGGGGTCTGGCGGTGCCGGTTGTTCCAAAGGCACGATAATCGACAACGACACCATCGGTTTCAGGTGGTCCACCTGGAAATTGTGCATAGCCGAGCAGCGATTCGCCCAGGTTGCAGACCCATATATTCAGGAATCGATCTGTAGGCCATGGGTCTATTCCCCCGCTGGCCGTAGCCTTCATGGCATTATCTGTTCCAAATGTCGGTACTGCTGTATTGGTACGCGTAATGCCTGTAGTTTCCGATTCCGCTGAGTTGTTTTTTGCTAACCTGAATTCAATGTTGGTATCCGCTACCAGTGTCCGCCATACCTCTGGGACCCGGCTTACGTCTTCATTTAGGGATCGAAAATCTCTATTGAGCACTTCAATCTGACTCAGAATTTGCGCTTCTGAAATATTTTCTTCTTCGGTATTGTACAAGACATGAACAACGACATCGATAACGATTGGCGTACTAAGTCTAAAAAACCGCTTGGTTTCCAACAGCGTGGTCACCTCATTTTCGATGGCAGCCTGTGCTCTCCGGAATTCTGGAAAGGCCTCTACCTGCTTATTGTAGACCTCCATGGTTCCACAATGCCGCAATTTAATGTTGTCAGCCATAAGCGTACCTTGTGCTTTATAGGGTGTTAGATATTCATATACTCTTCCATGATCAAAACCGCATCAGGGTTACCCTGTTGCACAGCCAGATCAAGCGCAGTAAGTCCACGGTTATCCTTAATGGAAAGGTCTGCACCATGTTCCATTACAAGACGGACGAGATCGTTCCGACCAAACAGGGTCGCAAACATCAAAGCAGTGCCCCCATTTCCATGTTGAAGGTTTACATCTGCACCGTAGGATAGCAGCAGTTCGGCAATGGGTAGATAGCCTTTAAAACAAACACCCATTAGGGCGGTGTTGCCGCCAGCGTCACAGGCATTTACATCTGCTCCAGCATCCAGCAATAGCTGCGTTGNNTGCGTTGCCTCCAGCTGTTCATTATATGATGCAACGATGAGCGGGGTAAAACCCCGCGCATCAACTGCATTTACATCTGCACCATTTGCGATCAATTCTTTAAGTGTGGCGAGATCACCTGTTCTTACTGCGCCAAATAGTTGATTATTTATGTTTTCCATGAATCCGATTAGTAAGGTCTCGCTTCAGTAGAATCTGTGTTTGCCTTATCGATGCCTTCAGAAGCATTTTCCTCTACGAAACTCGCTTTTTCTTTTGACATCATTTCTGCTTTCATTTTCAAGCCTTCAGCAACACGTCTGCCGTAGTCCTCATCGCATTGGGTAAACAATTCAACCATCTTGTCCTGAATGTGTTGCTCACAAGCGGAGATGCCTCCAACCAGGTTCGAGATCAGTTCTTCCCT